>JBAVLE010000146.1:0-18284 GCA_049688735.1 Candidatus Angelobacter sp.
ACCTACCTACTGCGGATTAACGCGGATCAGGAACAAACCTTGAAACGCAGAGGAACGAGGGAGCAGAGGAATTTAGGGCATTGCCAGAAGTGCCAAAATTGCCAAAGATCGCCGAAATTGAAAGGCAAAACCTTACCACTGATTTCACGGATAACACTGATAAACACGGATTTAACAGACAAGACTGGTTCAAAAGGCACTTCAGCGCGCTATTGTTCTCTGTGTCCCTCCCCCTTTTGAAACCATGCTTGGGGAGGATCAGCTTTCTGATCATTCATCTCCCGATCACGCGCGATCACCCGATTTTTGGGGATCCGCATTATCGGTGTTTATCCGGGTAAGGTTTTGCCTGTGCTGGCTGTAGATGGCGGGAGATGTCTCGGCGGCTTTGCACTTTTAGCCCTCTCCGTGTTACTCTTTTTAAGTCACTTACAGGACGAGATTTAGATATAGGAGTCGACCAGAATTCAGTGTTAGCGAGAGAGCGCAAGGCCGACGTGATTAACCGCTTCCGTACGCACCAAGCTGATACGGGTAGCCCGGAAGTCCAGATTGCCATTCTCAGTGAGCGTATCGGCGAGCTGACGGAGCACTTCAAGAGCCATAAAAAGGACCATGCCTCCCGGCGGGGTCTTCTTATGATGGTGAGCAAGCGCCGCCGCCTGCTGGACTATCTGAAAACGTACGATACTGAGCGTTATAAAGACGTCATTCAGAAACTTGGAATCCGTAAATAATCGATCGAGATCGAGCGGAAAAACGGTCGTCTAGCGCCGGTGGGACACGTGTATCTCCCGCCTTCGCATGCTCAGATTGCTCTCTTTATGAATTCAGACTGCTGGTCCTCCTGGAAAAGAGGAACTGATGAAGCAGACAGCCACTGTTGAACTTGCAGGCGGCAAAACCCTCACAATTGAAACGGGGCATTTAGCAAAACAGGCGCAAGGCTCAGCCATTGTGCGCCAGGGAGATAACGTTGTACTAGGCACGGCATGCGCCTCGCCCGACCCCCGCGAAGGCATAGATTTCTTCCCCCTTACTGTTGATTATCGCGAATACACCTACGCCGGAGGACGCATCCCCGGCGGCTTTATCAAGCGCGAAGGCCGTCCCCAGGAACGCGAGACGCTGACCGCCCGCCAGATTGATCGTCCCATCCGCCCGCTGTTTCCTGAAGGCTTCCGCAATGAGACCCAGGTGATCGCTCTGGTGCTTTCAGCCGATACGGAAAACGATCCTGACGTGCTGGCGATTAACGCTGCTTCAGCGGCGCTGACGCTTTCTGAGATCCCGTTCCACGGTCCCGTGGGCGCGGTGCGCGTTGGCCTGGTGAACGACCAGATGATCGTGAATCCGACTTATGAAGAAATGCACGCAAGCCTGCTCAACATTATGGTGGTGGGCACGGCTGAAGGCATTGTTATGGTGGAATCTGCCGCCAAGGAAGTTTCTGAAGAGCAGGTGCTGAACGCTATTGAGTTTGCCCATGAGCAGATCAAGAAGATTTGCGCTGCGCTGACCGATCTGGCCGCCAAAGCCGGACATAAGAAACTTGAAGTTACCGCTCCGGAGTTCGATCAGAAATATTACGAGCAGTTGATGAAGAAGGTTGGCAAAGAGCTGACCGACGCTCTGGATACGAAGAAGCATCCGAAGCATGAGAGCTATGGGAAAGTCCGCGAGATCAAGAAAGCGCTGAAAGCCGAGCTGCCGGAAGACGATAAAGAAGCCGCAGCAAAACTTTCAAAATATTACGAAGCGATGCGCGAGCGCATCTTCCGCGAAGCGGTGACGAAAGACCGCAAGCGGCCGGATTCACGCGAGTTTGACCAGATCCGCGACATCTGGATTGAAGTGGGCGTGCTGCCCCGCACACACGGGTCAGCTGTGTTTACTCGCGGTGAAACGCAGGCATTGGTTACCACCACGCTGGGCACGCCAGACGACGCACAGCGCATTGAGCGGTTTGAAGGCGAAACCAAGAAGCGCTTTATGCTGCATTACAACTTCCCGCCGTTTTCCGTGGGCGAAGTGGGTCGCATGACAGGAGTTGGCCGTCGCGAGATTGGCCACGGAGCGCTGGCAGAGCGCGCCATTCTGGCCGTGCTGCCTGACGTGGAAAACTGGCCTTACACCATGCGCGTGGTTTCAGACATTCTGGAATCAAACGGATCATCGTCCATGGCGACGATTTGCGGCGCGTCACTCTCGCTGATGGATGCTGGAGTGCCGTTGTCGTCGGCTGTGGCGGGCGTGGCCATGGGATTGGTGAAAGAAGAAGACTCTTACGCCATCCTGACGGACATTGCCGGCGCGGAAGACCATTACGGCGATATGGATTTCAAAGTGGCCGGAACGCGGAAGGGAATTACCGCGTTGCAGATGGACATTAAGGTGATGGGCATTACGTCCAAGATTATGCATGAGGCGCTGGAGCAGGCAAAGCGCGGGCGTTTGTACATTCTGGACAAGATGGAAGGCACGATTACTACCGGCCGCGAAAATATTTCCAGCTTTGCGCCGCGCATTTACACGCTGCAGATTCCGGTGGACAAAATCCGCGACCTGATTGGCCCCGGCGGAAAGATGATTCGCAGCATTATTGAAGAAACCGGCGTGAAGATTGACGTTGACGATAGCGGCAGAGTGAACGTCGCGTCGAACGACGGGCCTTCAGCGCAGCGAGCGATTCAGCGCATCAACGATCTCACGGCGGTGCCGGAAGTCGGCAAGACGTATCTGGGCAAAGTGGTGCGGCTGGCCGAATTTGGCGCATTCGTCGAAATCATTCCGGGAACCGATGGACTGCTGCATATCAGCGAAATTGCTGAACATCGCGTGAAGGAAGTGAAAGACGAATTGAAAGAAGGCGACCAGGTGCTGGTGAAAGTCCTGGGCATTGAAGGGAACAGAATTAAGCTGAGCCGTAAGGCGATTCTGCGTGAGCAGCGCGCAAAAATGGCACCGCAGGGCAGTGGCGGCGATGGTGATGGCGGAGCGTCCGGTGAGGGATCGGGCGGAGAAGGCGGGCCGTCAGGTGAGGGTTCGGGCGGCGACGGCGGGAGGCGTAGCGAGCGTCCGCCTGCTCAGCCGCGCGGCGAAGGCGAAGAGACAATTACCTTCGAAGGGGGCGGCGACTTCAGCGATGATGAAGGCGGCGAGCCAAATTTTAATCGCGAAGATGCAAACCGTGAAACCGTAGCTGCGGGCAGGCCGGACCGTCCGGATCGTCCCCGTGGCGATCGTCCACAAGGTGGAGGCGGAGATCGCGGGGGCCGTGGTGGCAGGCATCGTCGTGGAGGTTCTGGTGGTGGACGCGGCCCACGCGGCGGAGGCGATCGTGGTCCACGCAGCGGTGGCGGCGGAGATCGCGGTAACCGCTAAGTAGTTCAAACTAAAACAGGAGGTGCAGCATGGGCTTGCACCTCTTTTTTTGTAAAGGAAATCTGCCGCTGATTGTGAGCAGCGCACCAGCAGCTCTCTCATTCTCCTGTTTCGCATCCAACAATATATGAAAGAGCTTAGCGATCCAGAACGAACCAGTCAATTCAATCGACTGTTTCTTATAACCATTTCGTTGACAGCGTTTCTTGCTCTGGTAATCGTGGGATTGTTATACGGGTGTGCCACATCCAGTCGTCCAGAGCGTCAGAGCCCGCCCCCGCCACCCTCAGGGATGCTCATATTCAATAGGGTTCCCACAGGTTTCGGTTTAGCGAAATAACCTCAAATTACGCTGTAGCTCCTGCTCCGTGGCACTTCTTGTATTTCTTGCCTGAGCCGCACGGACAAGGATCATTTCTTCCCACTTTGGCTTGTCCTCGAACCACTTGTTGCGGAGCGGTGTTCCCATTTGATCCCGCCATCCGTGCCTGTTCCAGCTCTCTCTTCTTGCGACGCTGGAACTGTGCTTCCAAATCGTCCATTGAAGTCGAAGCGCGTTTTCTGGATGGCGGCAACTGCTGCTGCGGCTCATCCCCGTTTTCTTCCGAAGCCGCAACCGCTGGCTGCGCTGTCGGCGCTTCCATAATCTGCATGTGGAAGAGATAGCGGACCGCATCCTGCTGCGACTTCTCCATCATCTCTTCAAACATGTCAAACGACTCGCGCTTGTACTCCACCAGCGGATCGTGCTGGCCATATCCGCGCAGCCCAATCCCTTCTTTCAGGTGGTCCATGCTAAGCAAATGGTCTTTCCACTGCGTGTCCAGGACGCTCAGCATGATCATGCGTTCGTGATAGCGCATGGCATCAGCGCCAATTTGTTTTTCCTTGGCGTCGTATAACTCTTTCAGCTTCTCAAAAATCTGGTCGCCCAGTTCCTGCCGATTGAGCTGCCCGGCGTCAATGCCTTGTTTCTCCATCTCCAGGCCAAACTGTTCTATCAGATACTTATTCAAGCCGTCGATGTCCCATTGATCGGCATGAACGTTGCGTGGCGCAAACTTATCCAACGCTTCGCTCACCATGCTTGCGACATAATCTTCAAGAATCAAGTCTTTCTGGTCGATGCCTGAGAGCAATTCCTTGCGCAGACCGTACACGGCCACGCGCTGCTTATTCATTACGTCGTCATATTCCAGCACGTGTTTGCGCGACTCAAAATTCTGCGCTTCCACTGCTTTCTGCGCGGCTTCAATGCGCTTGGAAATCATCCTCGATTCAATCGGCACGCCTTCTTCCATCCCCAGCCGCTGCAATAGGGTTGAGACCCACTGCTTGGCAAAGATGCGCATGAGATCGTCTTCCAGCGACAGGTAAAAGCGGGAAGAACCGGGATCACCCTGGCGGCCTGCGCGTCCGCGAAGCTGGTTGTCAATGCGGCGGGCCTCGTGGCGTTCCGTTCCCAGAATGTGCAATCCACCCACGCTTATTACTTTCTCATGCTCCGCGTCCGTTTCTTTCTTGTACTTGTTAAAGGTGTCATTCCATTTGTCGGCAGGGCACTTGTATTCCTGCCCGTTGTAATAAAAGACGATGTTTTCAGACGTGTCCTGGTCCAGCGCTACTTCGCCGGCGGCAACGCGCAGTTGCTGCGCAATGCCCTTTTTCACCATCTCCTGGCGTCCCATAAATTCGGCGTTGCCGCCCAGCAGGATATCGGTGCCGCGGCCCGCCATATTTGTGGCAATCGTCACCTGGTTCATTCGGCCCGCTTGCGCCACAATTTCAGCTTCCTTCTCGTGAAACTTGGCATTCAGCACCACGTGTTTCACGTTTTTCTTCTTCAGCAAGTCGGAAATGCGCTCTGATTTTTCAATGGACGTGGTGCCCACCAGCACCGGCCTGCCTTCCACCGCAATCTTCTGGATCTCGTCTGCCACGGCGTAATACTTTTCTTTCTCCGTGCGATAGACAACGTCCGGATTCTCTTTGCGCAGCAGAACGCGGTTGGTTGGAATCACCACCACCAGCAGCCTATAAATGCTGTCGAACTCTGAAGCTTCCGTTTCGGCCGTACCGGTCATGCCGGCCAGCTTTTTGTACATGCGGAAATAATTCTGGAAGGTGATGGTGGCAAGCGTTTGCGTTTCCCGCTCCACTTTCACGCCTTCTTTGGCTTCAATCGCCTGGTGCAAACCGTCAGACCAGCGGCGTCCCGGCATCAAACGGCCGGTGAACTCGTCTACGATCAAGACTTCGCCATCTTTCACCACGTACTCAACGTCCTTGCGGTACATGGCATGGGCTTTCACCGCAGTCTCTACGTGGTGCTTCATCGCCCAGTTTTCAGGATCAGAAATGTTCTCGATCCCCAGCAGGCGCTCCACCTTTTCCCAACCCTCGTCCGTGATCATCGTGTTCTTGTGCTTTTCATCCACAACGAAATCACCGGTGTATTCCTTGGGCTCTCCCGGCGGTTTCTCGATTTCCTCGCCTTTCACCAGATGAGGAACAACTCGGTTCGCTTTGTCGTACTTGTCGGTCGATTCATCGCTCTGGCCGCTGATGATCAGCGGCGTTCTGGCTTCGTCAATCAGGATGGAATCAACTTCGTCCACAATGCCAAAGTTGTGCCCTCGTTGCACGCACTCGGCCAGATCAAACTTCATGTTGTCGCGCAGATAATCGAAGCCAAATTCGTTGTTAGTCCCGTAGGTCACGTCCGCGGCATAGGCTTCGCGCCGCTCGTCGTCGTCTAGATCGTGTACGATTACGCCAACGCTCAGCCCCAGAAAGCGATAAAGTTTGCCCATCCACTCTGAGTCGCGTTTGGCCAAATAGTCGTTGACTGTTACCACGTGGACGCCGTCGCCGCTCAACGCATTCAGGTAAACCGGCAGCGTCGCCACCAGCGTTTTGCCTTCACCGGTTTTCATTTCAGCGATCTTGCCCTGGTGCAGCACCATGCCGCCGATGAGCTGAACGTCAAAGTGGCGCATGTTCAGCACGCGCCGGCCGCCTTCGCGGGCCACGGCAAACGCTTCCGGCAGTACCTCGTCCAGCGCCTGGTTACGCGCTTCCATCCGCTGCTTGGTCCAGTGTTCAATTTGGCCGCGAACGTCCTGGTCAGGAGCGCTCTTCATCTCGGCCATAAGGCGGGCGATTTCGGTATCGGCTTCTTTGGTACGCTCCTGGATCCGCGCGCGGAACTCCGCTGTCTTGGCGCGAAGCTGCTCGTCCGTGAGCTGTTTCATCTGCGGCTCAAGGCCGTTAATCTCGTCCACCAGCGGACGCATCCGCTTGACTTCCCGTTCATTACTGGTGCCAAAAACCTTGGCTAATGTTTTTCCTATCAAGTGTGGTTTTCCCTTAGGAGTTACTCGCTTGTGAGGACAAAGTTACTCAAATTTAAGCCTAACATATTGGATGAGGCTGGCCTCCCGGCGGTTCCGGCGACCTTAGGGTCCCTGCAAATCGCTTTAATCCTCTCCGCTTTCTCTGTTCACCCATGTTTTAAAGGTCGGTCCTTCGATCAACTGATCACGTGCGATCACCAGATTTTCGGCCTGTAATCGGTGCTCAGGTATCCGGGGTTTTCTTGATGTTTACGCCCAGCTGCGGACATGTCTGATAACGGTGTAAGATGCTGTAAATAAACAAGTTATAGTAACATTTGTGGCTTTCAAAAGCAAGAACCTTCTTGTTGAGATCAATGAATAACCTCGACACTTTCGTCTTCACCGACTCCGCCCAAATTCTGCCGTCCTGACCGAGTCCGAGCGACCCCGAGCAAAGCGAAGGGAAGTAAGGGCGAGTGGAAGGATTGCGACACTGTGTTCCGGATCATGCCGCACCAAGGCGTCCCACCACAAACTGGAGCGCAGGCGCCCTCGCCTTCGGCAGTGATCCGCGACATCTTCAAAGCAGCGACGTGGCTCGTTCCAGCGACATGCCATCCCGATCCGCAGCACACGAAAACTGCCTGCAGTATCCAAGAATTGAGGTGCGTAGGCGAGGGAACTGCTCCGCTGCTCTAAAGGGGCGACCGAAACTTTCGACCGCAAGCAATCTATTGATTTATTGATATTTAGCGCTCAACGGCGGTCACTCGCATAGATGTCGCTTCAAGAACTTTTAGAATCCCTAATTACGCCTGTGACTGGAAGCTTGCAACCAAAGCATCTACCCTTACGATATGGCACATTGGATGGCGGAACACGAGATTTTGGCGGCCGTGATTTTTGTCGGCCTCTCGCTCGCGCTCATTTTCTTGTTTGCGGCCCTGGAGCGTCGTTACAAGGACCAGCTAACAGCCCGCCGCAAAGATTACTTCTCATAATCAGGTTCTCTAAGACAGAAACCCCGCAAACTCGCTCATATTCAAGGCATCCCCTACTTCTGCGACGCATTGGACTAACTTTTTGACATTGGCACCGTCCAATTCTTTATGATCAACCCCTAGCTAGTTAGGCATAGCCAGCGAGGTCTTATAAAGTGCAAGCCAAAAAAAACGACATCCTGCAAGGCACGCTGGTGCTGCTGATTCTAAAAACATTGGCGGGACAGACGTGTATGCACGGCTATGCCATTACAGCCCACATCCACCTTGTTTCCGATCAGCTGTTGCGGGTTGAAGAGGGATCGCTGTACCCGGCGCTGCATCGCATGGAGCAGGCTGGTTGGGTGCGCGCCGAATGGGGCGTGACGGAGAAAAATCGAGAGGCGCGCTTCTACTCGCTCACGTCGCTTGGCCGCAAACAACTCGCCGAAGAAGAGGAAAGCTGGGCGCGATTGACCTCAGGCGTTGGCAAGGTTCTACGCTATGCGTAAATGGCTCCGCCGCTTGCGCAATGCCATCCTCCCGGGCGGCTGGACCGCGATCTCGAGCGCGAGCTGCGCTTTCACATTACCGAGCGAACTGAGGAACTGCAAGGTGCGGGCATGGACGCAGAGGCCGCTGCCCGCCTTGCCCGCAACCAGTTCGGCAACTACACCACACTGATAGAAAGGACGAGAGATATGGATATTGCCGAAGGCTTGGACGCGACACTACGAAATGTCCGGCTGTCGCTGCGCGCCCTGGTCCACTCGCCCGCATTCTCGATCACAGTGGTGCTGACGCTGGCGCTGGGAATAGGCGCCAATACTGCGGTCTTTTCAGCTATCAATGCGGTGCTGCTGCGGCCGCTTCCGTTTCCCAACAGCGACCGGATCGTCAGCATCGCACAGATCCAATCCAAAACGCCGCAGCCCCAGCTTGCGCCCACTCGACTTGAGGACTGGAACCGTATGAATCATACCTTCCAGGCAATAAGCGGGTACTACACTCAGGATGATACAGAGCTTTCAGGGGCTCTGCCTGAGAAGCTGACACACGCCTTCATTGCGCCGCGCTTCCTTGAAGTGTGGGGCGTAGCACCGCAGCTCGGCCGTGACTTCAACAATGTGGAGGAACACTTCGGCGGCCCCAACTCCGTCCTGATCAGTGACGCATACTGGCGCAGGCACTTCGGCGCCAGTTCCGATGTCATCGGCAAGACCCTGCGACTGGGAAGCGTTTCATTCGCGATTATCGGTGTGATGCCGGCGTCCATGGCGTTCGTTCAGCGAGACGTTGATCTGTGGTCCGTCAGCGCACCAGATTTCAAGTATGCTCAGGGCCGTGACCTCACATGGTTCAACGGCATCGGAAGGCTGAAGCCCGGCGTCTCGCTGGCGCAAGCCCGCGCCGATCTGGCGACCGTGCAGGCTGACCTCGCCCGGCAATTTCCCGAGCCGGACGCCGAGATTCGCGCCGGCATCGAGCCCCTGAAAGAGCAGACAATCCGCGGTGTGCGCGAGTCACTCTGGATCGTGTTTGGCTCGGTGACTCTGCTGCTGCTCATCGCCTGCGTCAACATTGCGGCGCTGCTGCTGTCGCGTGCCGCGGGCCGGCAGCATGAGATTGCCGTGCGCTTCAGCCTGGGAGCATCGCGCGCATCGGTAGTGGCGCAGTTGCTGACTGAAGTTTTTCTTTTGGCGCTGGCGGGTGCGGGCATGGGTCTTGGGATTGCGGCGGCTGCAGCGGATCTTTTCCGCTCGCTCGCCCGGGACCTGCCGCGCGTCGGCGAGATCGGACTCGACTGGCGCATCGTCGTGTATGCGTTGGTCTGCGCCCTAGCCGCCACACTGGCCTGCGGCCTGGTGCCAGCCGTTCTAGGGACGCGCCGCAACTTGGCGGGATTATTGGCATCCTCGGGACGCTGGCAGGTGTCAGGCCGGCGACAAGTGCAGTTTGTGCTGGTGGGAATCCAGGTGGCGCTGGCGGTCACCTTACTTGCCGGCGCGGGACTCCTGTTGCGCAGCTTTCAGGCTTTGGGCCGGGTGGCCGCGGGGTTCGATCCGGACCACGTGCTTACCTTCCGCATTAGTGCGTCGTGGGGTGAAACGGCCGATTTTAAAACGTCTGGGCAAACGGTCAAACGCCTACTGGCAGCCGTGGCAGCGGTGCCGGGAGTGGAATCCTCAGCCGCCACCTTCCTCCTTCCTGGAGTGCCCGGCACTTTCCCCGTGGAGTTGAACGTGGCCGAAGGACGCGCGGAGAGTGAGTCCAAAATGATTGCAGAATCTCGGATCGGCAGCGCCGGGTTATTTGCCACAATGCATATTCCGCTTGTCGCCGGCCAGATGTGCCGGGAAGAATCCAACACTCCGGGGATGATGGTGAACCGTTCGTTCGCCAAGACGTATTTCGGCGGGACCGGCGTGATCGGTAAACACCTGGGACAGCCAAGCAGCATTTACTTCCCTACGGCAGTGGTGCGCGGCATCGTCGGCGATGCGCGTGAGCGCGGACTCGACCACGATCCGGTGCCCACCATCTATTATTGTGGCCTCATCATGCAACCTGGACTCTACTTCCTGGCGCGCACCCATGGTGACCCGATGAAGCTGGCGGAAACCATTCGCCGCAAGTTGCATGAAGTCGAGCCCGCCCGGTCGGTGTATGACATCTTGCCGCTGAACGCGCACATTTCTGACGCTTTTGCGGAGAACCGGCTGCGCACCGTGCTGATGACGTTTTTTGCGTTTACCGCGATTTCGCTGGCGTGCGTGGGGCTGTACGGCACGCTCAGCTATTTGGTGAACATCCGCCGCCGCGAGGTCGGGCTACGGCTCGCCCTAGGGGCATTGCGCGGGCAGATCATGCGTCAGTTCCTGGGGCAGGGAATACGCGTTTCATTGCTGGGCTGTGTGGCGGGACTCGGACTGGCTGCGGCATTCACTCGCGTGCTCGCTAGAATGTTGTTCGGAGTATCTCCTTGGGATGTGATCACCATGAGCGGAGTCATCGGGCTGGTCATCGCGGTCTCCGTCGCCGCCTCCCTGCTACCAGCTGCCCGAGCGGCAAGGGTCGAACCGATGCAAGTGCTGCGAGACCAGTAGCGTAGAACTGGCTGCTGCCCACTATCAGACATTAATTTTGCAAAACGATTCATCGCAGCCAATCAAGCATTCCTGAGATGATATGCACAAAAAGTAAAAGGCCCGCCATTTTCAGCGGGCCTTATGTTTCTGTTAAAAAATTCTTATCGGTTGGATTGTGATTGAGCCGCTGCACGCTGGGCCAAAATCTTTCTGGCGTTTTCAGCCAGCTCTTTGGCCTTTGGCAGTTGGTTCAGCGCGGCACTCACCTGCGGATCATTTTCAGCTCGCACTCGCAGACCCTCTTCCTGTCCAAACTCGGAAGTGAAAAGTTCCGTCTTGATGCTGGACTTGATGTAGTCTGAGCCTTCATTCAAGTCGGCTTCGGTGTACGGGATTTTCTGTGAATCAAGGAACTTGCGGAATTCCTGCATCACCGCATCTGTTACTTCAAAGTTCTTGTCCACATGGCGATTGGTCAGGTAGTGCTTGGCAAAGTTGAAGAAGGCATATTTCACCAGCAGCGTATCTTCAAAATGCGTGGTCTTGAACGGCTTGACCTTTACGTCAGGAGTAATGCCGCCGCCGCCAAACATCGTCCGCCCGCTATCGGTCAGTTTAACTTCGTGAGACGGCGTAGTGCTGTTTGTGTTGGCGTTGTTGTTCGGATTGTCTTCCTGCTCGCGGGCGTAATAGTAATCGTAAAGAGAAACGCCGTTGTAATCGCGCTGAATCAGCCGTCCGCTCGGCGTGTAGTATTTGGCAGTTGTTAGCGCCAAACCGGTATTTTCAGACAGCGGATACACAGTCTGTACCAGTCCCTTGCCAAACGTCACTTCGCCCACAATCAATCCACGATCATGGTCCTGGATGGCGCCGGAAACAATCTCTGCCGCTGAAGCTGTGCCGCGATTCACCAGCACTACCAGCGGATAATCTTTTCCGCCGTTGCCATGGGCTGCCTTATACATTTTTTCCGGTGAGCTGCGGCCATGGTGCGAGACGATGACTTGGCCTTTCTTCAGAAACTTGTCGGCAACACCCACTCCTTCATTCAGTAGTCCGCCTGGATTGCCGCGAAGATCAAGGATCAGCCCTTTCAGATCGCCAAAGCCTTGCAGCGCGTCTTCTACTTCCTGCTCCGTGGTCTCATTAAAGGCTGAGATGTGCATGTAGCCGACTCCCGGCCGCACCATGAATTTCAGGTCAACGCTGTTGCGCGGAATCTCATCGCGAATCACGTTGAACTCTAGCGGTTTCTCAGAGGCCTCTCGCAAAATGGAAATATGTACGTTCGTGCCTTTGGGGCCTTTCAGCAGGTCGGCAACATCGCTCACGCTCATGTTGTCCGTGGCTTTAGCGTCAACGGCGATAATCACATCGCCCGGACGCAGACCCGCTTTGTATGCCGGTGTTCCCGCAAATGGGGCGACTACGATGATCTTGTTGTTGCGGGGAGCAATCTGCATGCCTACGCCGTAGTACTTGCCGCTCTGCTCTTCGCGCAGAGCCGAATATGACTTGGGATCGAAGAAGTTCGAGTGCGGATCCAGCACGTGCAACATGCCGGGGATGGCGCCGTTATAAATCGCTTTGTCAGGATTTACCGGCTCCGCGTAATTCTGTTCAACAAGGGCATAGACATCTGAAAATTGCTTGAGACTGTCTCGTACATCGTTATCGGACGCGCCTGTTGAAGAAGAATTGCCCCTCTGGCTGAATGCGGCAGAACCTAGCAAACCGCAGGTAAGAATGATGAGGAGAACGAAAAAAAGAGAACGATTTGTTCCACGAGACATGAAAAATCCCTCGGCTGCTAAGCCTGATCCAAATTGCAGAAGACTGAAGTCAGTATAACACCCATCCCATCACGAGCTTACATGCATTTCGTCCCGCGTGGGTTGCCAAACCTGCTACTCTGAAACCACAGTAACAAACACGGTTTCTTACCTCTGTGAGATGCTCATTCTTCCCGTAAAGCTGCGGAACATTTTCAATTGGAAAAGTTAATAAAAAATCCCGCCCTTTTTTAAGAAAAGCTGCGGTATTATGAGAAAACAACATTATGGATTTCGGTTTTTCTGGCGAGGTTTTTTTCATTATGCTTCTGGCCCTCATCTTGTTTGGGCCCAAGAAGTTACCGGAACTCGCCCGCACCTGGGGCAAGTTCATGGCAGAGTTCAAAAGGGCCAGCAATGAGTTCCAGGGCCAGATCCATGACGAAATCCGCAAACTTGAGCTTGAAGAAGCAGACCCCCGCAAACACCTGGAACCGGAGATTGCCAAAATCTCCAGCGATGAGGACCTCACTATACAGGGTGCCCTCAACCGCCTCACTGAGCGCATGAAGAACACAGTCGCGCAGGATACCGATGTCTGATTTAGTGGCAGAACCCGAACAGAGGGAAATAGAGAAGGAATTGCGGCAAGCGGGCTCCATGAGCCTGTTCCAGCATCTGGAAGAACTCCGCAAGTGCATCATCCGTTCCGCGGTTGCCGTGGCTGTTGGTTTTGGCGTCTGCTGGTATTTTGCCCAGGACAAGATCTATCCCGTCATCGAAAAGCCGATTCTGGTTGTTTTTAAGAAATACAACATCGATCCGCATCTGGCCTACCTCAGCCCTACCGATCCCTTCAATCTGTATCTTAAAGTCGGACTGATGGCCGGTATTTTTTTGGCTTCTCCGGTGATCTTGTACCAGGTTTGGAGTTTTATATCACCTGGCCTTTACCGGCATGAGAAGCGCTTTGTTGTCCCATTTCTTTTCCTCTCTGTAGGACTCTTTTTAGCCGGGGGCTTTTTCGGATACAAGATTATCTTTCCGGTCGCGATGGATTTTCTCATCGGTAGCTACGGCGCAAATTTCCGCGCCACCATCACGATTGACGCTTATACCAAGCTGTTCCTCACCATCATCCTCGGTCTCGCCATCATCTTTGAAATGCCCATTGTGCTTGGCTTTGCCGGGATGATGGGCGTGGTGAATGCCAAATTCCTCTTCAAGCATATTCGTGGCGCAGTGCTGATCTGCGTCACGCTCGCCGCCATTCTCAGCCCGACCACCGACATTATGAACCTGACCATCTACGCTGCTCCGATGGTAATTCTTTATATCGGCAGCATTGGGCTTGTTTGGCTGGTCCACCCACGGCAGCGCCGCAAACGCGCAGAAAAGCGTAAGAACCAGGACTTACAGTAAACTGTTAGCGTTCCTCTGGTTAAGCCAAGCAAGCTTAATCAAAGGAAGCCAGGTGTGTGCTTGCAAGGATAAGGAGCGCAGAGCGTGAGTCTGTGTCTGAGAATAACTGCTGCGTGCATTCTGCTGCTGTCACTGACCGTAGTGGGATGTTCCAACGATAAGGTGGCTTCGGCCTCCAGCGAGACAACTGCTCCGCAATCGGCCAATCAACCTGCGAGCCAATCAAAGTCGCGTGCCAAAGTCGAACCCGTGGGGTCCGAGTTGCATATCGATGCAGCGCGGGCTATGCAGTACACCAAAGAGATTGTCGCCTTTGGGCCACGCTGGGACAGTAGCAAGCCCATCGAGCAGGTTCGCGCCTATATAAAAGGGAAACTCAAGGGCGCTCAGGTGGAAGAGGATTCATTTGTCGCTGATACTTCTGCCGGCAAGATGCCCATGACCAACATCATTGCCAAGTTTCCCGGATCAAAAGACGGCATTATTGTGCTGGGCTCGCACTACGAAACAAATTACTGGCTGCGCAATACACCGTTTGTAGGCGCCAATGACGGTGCTGCCACCAGCGCTCTTCTGCTGGCCATTGCAGACCAACTCCGCGGAAAAAAACTGGAAGGCTACAGCATCTGGATTGCTTTTCTTGACGGCGAAGAATCTTTCACCCGCGAGTGGCGCACTAATGATGCGCTATGGGGCAGCGGTCATCTGGCCAAGAAGCTGCAGGATGATGGCACTAGCAAGAAAGTAAAAGCGTTTGTGCTGGCAGATATGATTGGTGACGCCGACCTCGATATCTGCCGGGACGAAAACTCAACCCCGTGGCTGGAGGATCTTTTGCTTCAGGCTGCCACTCGCCTTGGCTATCAGTCCCATTTCTTTGCTTCCACCACTGCCGTGGAAGATGACCATATTCCTTTTGCCCGCGCTGGCATACCGGTCCTTGATGTGATCGATATCGACTACGGCTACAACAACAGCTTTCACCATACCGTGCAGGACACAGTGGATAAGCTGAGTGTCGAGAGCTTAAAAATCAGCGGCGATGTAATTCTGGAAACAATAAGGCTGATTAATGGTATGGGCAATCCGCCGGTTGCGCCGCCGAAAAAATTGCCATCATAAGCAGGTGTCACGCTGCTTTCTTCGGTTCCGCTTCGTTCAACTTCAGCGGCGGTTCCACATAGATCTCGCCATCTGAAATCTTGATGGTGTAAACATCAATCTTTTCCTGTGCCGGGCCGGCCACAACCCTGCCCGTGTGGACGTCAAACTGCGAGCCATGCCACGGGCACTGCACAGTACAGCCGACCAACGCCCCATCGGATAGCGGGCCGCCTCTATGAGTGCAATGGTCGCTGAAGGCAAAAAAACCCTCTGAACACCGTCCCACCACGATTCGTTCTTTGCCAACCACAGCCAGCATCATCTGGCCATCGCCTAACTCGCTCTGGTTGCATACTGGCTTGCTCCAGGACTCAATGGCGCGCATCTTGAATTGGCCAGCGCTGGCATATCGCCGGTCCACCCCGATCTGGTTGCGATAAACCAGCGTGCCGCCCAGCCAACCAGATATTCCGACGATCACTACACCGATTCCCATCAGGAGCAAAGTTGCGTTATCGGGCACCGCCGAAGGCGAACCCAGCCGGTAGGCAACATAAATAAAGAGCAATAAGGCAAGGCTATTCAACCCGCCATGCAGCAGTCCCCGATTTTTAGCGCTAGACTCCGGAGGTACCGTGTAAAGCCAGTCGACCACCCCGGCTACGGCGGCCAATACGGCCATCACACAGCCTGCAATCACTGAGTAAAATCCTGCGGCCCAAAGTCCCGCATTAGAACCTCTGGCTGCAAGCAGATCAAAAATGAAACCAAAGACCCACAGCGCGATTGGGAATCCTACGAGCATGGGGTGTATGGGATGGCCTTGGACAGACGCTTTCGAACGCATGGTATTTACCTTTCTGCCTAATGGGATACTCTGGCCCTATCTGCAGGATGCCTGCGTGGTTTTCTGCTACCCCGCTTTAAACCGATATAATCCCTGCGTGGGAAATCTCATCCTGCTCGCGATCACTGCCTAAATTCCATGCACATTTGGTTCTGGGTTGTCTTTAACGCCGCAATCCTCGTCTTGCTGGTGCTCGATCTCACGGTCGTAAGCCGCAAGCACCGCGCCGTTCCATTCAAACAGGCCTTGCTCATGAGCGCCTTTTGGATCGGTTTGGCTATGGCCTTTGCGGTGTTCATCCACCAATGGCTCGGTGCAACTAAGTCCCTCGAGTTCGTCACCGGCTATTTGCTGGAAGAAGCGCTCAGTGTGGATAATCTGTTTGTTTTCATTCTGTTGTTTGCTTACTTTAAGGTTCCGCCTGAAGAAGAAAAAACCGTTTTGTTCTGGGGAATTATCGGCGCGCTGGTCATGCGCGGAGTCTTCATTGGCGCGGGCGTGGCGCTGGTGCAGCGCTTCCACTGGATCCTCTATGCCTTCGGAGTCTTCCTGATCTGGACCGGCTTTCAACTCATGCGCAAAGGCGATGAGGAGCAAGATCCCTCGCGCAACATTGTCTTGAAATTCTGCCGGCGCTTCCTGCCGCTCACCGATAGCTTTGAGGGCAGGAGCTTCTTTGTCCGGCGTGCAGGGCGGACCTTTGCGACTCCCTTGTTTGTAGTCCTTCTCGTCGTTGAAACCACTGACATTCTCTTTGCCACTGACTCGATTCCGGCCATTCTGGCGATTACGCGCGATCCGTTCATCGTTTACACCTCGAACGTCTTTGCCATCCTGGGACTTCGCTCCATGTATTTTGCCCTGGCAGGCATGATGAAACTTTTCCACTATTTGAATTATGGGCTTTCCGTCGTCTTGATGTTTATTGGGGCCAAGATGTTATTGCCGGAAAGATACCACGTACCCACGTGGGTAGCGCTGGTTGTAGTGGCAGGGGTGCTCGGGCTTTCTGTGCTGGCTTCAGTACTCTTTCCCAAAAAAGAGGCGCCTAATTTGCCAGGCGGAGCCTAATTTGCCAGGCGGAGCCTAATTCGGAAGAGCGCCGGGCTTAAGCGACAAAAGCAAGGCGAATTGCTGTTCCGGTGAGAGTCCGGTGGAATTCCTTCTGCGGGCGGCGCCAATACGATCTTCCGGCAGCATACCGGCCCGGTCCATATCTTCATTAGAGAGGTTTAGTTCACGCAGTCCCCAGAAACGTGTGCGAATGGCTTTGTGGTGCTCGTTGATGTAGCTGATTTCGTGCTCGGTAATCATGGAAAGCGCCTTTTCATAGGCGTCCTGCGGCGAATCGGCAAAAATTACGCGAGTCTTTTTATGGACCAGGTTCTTGGGATCACCTTCAAGCGTTACTTCTTCTGTGAGTTCTGCTACATACCAGCGATCAGCCGTCTGGGCGGAATTGGGCATGTTCTTCCTTTTCAACAATTTGCACGGAGCTATTTTCGGAACAAACACTTGCCCGGCAGATTTCCAACCTGATTGGGTGCATAAATTCCCCAACCGATTGAATCCTTACCCTATTAAGGGTATGTGTGGGGCGGAAAAAATAGAGGTTTTGACAAAAATATTTATGGTTGATTTTATTTAATTAGCTCCTGGTGCATTTCAATGGAAGAGGCCCAGCAAAGGCCTGCTTAGAGAGTCTGGGATCAGCCGTGGGTTGGACGAAAGTAACTTGAAGCGATTTATCAATCGTGAGACGATATATTTATCGTCAGCGCTTCTCTCCAAATCTGGCGGGGCCATGGAACTTCCATGGCCCTTTGGTTTTGGAAAGGCTTCTTTTTCGTCTAAATAAAGCGGACAGCTTTTTCGCCCACAATTGAATGCTTCTTGAATTTTCCATCTTCATGTCCAGGGTAGTCGGTGCGATAGTGCGCCCCACGGCTTTCCAGCCGGGCCAGCGCTGAACGGGCAATCAAAAGCGCTGCTGTATGGATATTTCTGGCTTCGCAGCTGCGCCGCGAGGTCTCTGGCGGCAGCTCCTGTGCTAGTGCCTGAAGTTGCTGTATCGCCTCTGTCAAGCCCTGACGCGAACGCACAATCCCAACTTTGTTCCACATCAATTGCTGAACACCGAGAATGAAGGGTTCAACCTCAACTTTTGCCCCTGAAATTTTCAGCGCCTCCGCTTCTGTGCTTGCCGGACGTTCGGTTTGTTTCGCTTCCTTCATCATCGTGCTGGCCGCGCGCGCGCCAAAAACCAGGCCTTCCAGCAGGGAATTGCTGGCTAACCTGTTGGCTCCATGGACTCCGGTGCAGGCTGCCTCGCCGGCGGCATAGAG
>JBAVLE010000147.1:0-15346 GCA_049688735.1 Candidatus Angelobacter sp.
ACATGTCCCTACGCATTTGTTCAGACGGAGAGCGACCAAAGTGTTGCCGCCAAAGATCACGCAGAGCCGCGTGATCAGATTGGGCAAGAGAGTGAAGTTGTTTTGCTATTTCGTTGGACAAGCGTAGCTCCGGACATTGGACATTTACGCTTGCTTTGCGGATTTAATCAAGTTGACTTTGAGGGCAGAGAGAGGATCAGTAAGTGATGCTTATTGATGCCAATGAGTAAGCGTGCCGAAGACTGTAATCCCGAAATCCTGAAAAAAATTTAGTTACCCTTGAACAGCCTTAAACCGTGGAGTGGCCGGTAGCTGACCTGCAAAGATACTCCGACATCCGTTTTTGGCGTTGCCGATAATAGCGGGAAATTCCAGTGCTCATACTTTGCGGTCGCGGTAAAGAACAGACTGCCCATTTTCGCGATGGTGCCGGTCGCATCAAAATCCCGCAAATAGCCTCCTTCAAGGAAAGCCGGATTCACGTGTTGATTGCGGTAATGAAACTGCAAATTGTCGGTGGCATTGAAGCGGTATGTTGTCCAGAGGTTAAGCCCCCGTCCTTCACGGCCTATCGCATTTCCAATGATCTGGCCGTAGTTAGTGTAACCGCTTAAGTAATGGCCGTTCGAGTAGGCCACACCAACGCCTCCCAAGTTAGGTATGTCGGTGTAAATGCCTTCTGCCCGAAGATCCAATCTTGGAATCTTGGGGAGCCGTGGCAGATAGAGGCCGGCGCGGAATGCAGACTTCCGCGGAAAGGAAATAGGCGAGTATTCGTCTTCGGTGAAAGAGTCTCCGTAAAAGGTAAGCCAGTCGCGAAGGCCAGGCACACGGTAAGACCAATCAAAAGCCGAGCGACGATCACCCGGATCGTTGAGTTGACCGTTTATAGCATTACCAGGAGAATAGCTGCGCAATAAACTGTGTAAAGTGAGCGGGAATTGAGGACCACTCAGTACGGTAGTCAGTCCAAATCCAAATTCCAGATTGCGAGTTGGCTTAAACGAAAACTTTGCCCCCTGCATGAACGGATGTGGGTGGAGTGGAGGGCCAATAACGTGGGTGATTCCTTGTCCATCGATAGAGGCGATGAATTGTTGCCCCTCTAATTCACCCCAGAACGCTTCCGCGCGAATTTCACCAATCAGTCGAAATATCCAAGGCAACACAAAAGGCCTGTCTCTCGAAACACGAAGCATCGGCAAAGGCTCGGCATTGTTGCTCGCGAGAAAAGGCCCATCCGCTCCGGGCCCCCACCAAAGCGTCTGATTGCCAAACGAGATCACATTGTGGTGAAAATTGAAGGTTACGTAAGCATCGAGTAAGCGAAAACGATCCAGTGAACCCGTTCGTTGCGGTGGAGCAGATGGCAAGCCTTCAAGATTGATGATCGCTTGTTGAGCTGGCGCACTGAGGGGCGTCAGAGTGCCCGCGTGCTGATACTCGCCGCGAATATAGAAGCCCAGAGGCCCAACGGTGGACCTTGCCGATACTCCCACAATACCGTTCACACCGTGTCCAAACGGCCGTCCGAAGTCATCGGTAAAAGTCTTGGCGAAGTGATAGTCATCAGCAAGCGGCGCACCCGAAACAAAGCCAACCCTCGTGTACATCTCCTCCACCCAGATACTAGGTAGCGTTTCCTTGCCCTGCATTTCCGGCTCGAACTCTGCCGCAAGCCTGGCAAATGTTGCTGTTAATTGGCTCGAATCGCGCTGGTCGATTCCCTGCGCTGCTTCCTCCACGAGCCGGGCGCACTCTGAACGAGTCCACGGGCGCATCCCAGTCTCTGCGGTGTCGATATAGCCGAGGGACGCAAGCCGGTCCAACTCTGGATAGACCCAACTGTCCATCGTCACATAAGTCCTTCCAGTCTGAGGCCCTTCAAAGTGGCGTCCTTCTTTGGAAAAGCTGCCATAGTCTCCATCATCAAGACCCGAATCGTGGTGCCTGGCGTAGATCTGCCGGCCAATCAGCCATCCCAACCCACTACCAATGGCAACGTCAGAAGGAAAATGCTTGCGGCCCGTGACACGCGCAATGCTGACCGCCGATGCGGTTCCGTATGCCAATGTTTGGGAGAGCCATCCGGGATACTCATGCGCGATGACGGATGCAGCGGTCCAGCTCAGCATTGAATGCATGGATGGGAACGAAGCGTCGCCAAAACTTTGGAAGAACCTTCCCTGCCCATCAGTAAGTGTGGGGCGCTCTCTTCCGAAAACGACTTTCAGGGCTTCTCCAACCGCGGCGCTATTGATCAGAGCCTCCCCGGTCAAAAGGCCTGTTTCTCTCGAACGACCGCCCCCATTGAGACTCCCCCACACGTACATCATGGCCGGAACGCCGGCGAGGGCGATTGTGCTGCCATTGGCAATGTTGTCGCTTCGATGAATGGCGGTCAGGTTTGAATGCTCACGCAACATGATGTTCTGATCGCGCGCAACCAACAAACCTGTTGCGCCTGCAATAGGAACCACCCATGGTGCGTCCCCCAAGCGCAAATGAAATGGCGCGGCCCAGATGGCCTTCTGGTCGCCAGGAAGATTGGTGAACACCTTTTTCAGAGAGATTGGTTCACCATCAGCCAGCTTGAAACTCCGGGTCTCACTGGCGGTGGAGGTAGGCCTGCAACCCACGACTGGCGGCTGGTGACTTTGGACACATGTTGGATGTTTCGATCTCGGGGACTCCGCCTGCGCAGTTTCATTCCATCCGATGCCAATGGATGCGCCGAAAACCAGAAGTCCCCCAATAATGGTGCGGCTATTCATGACGTTGCAGGCTCCATTCTTTCAAGTAGCTCGGGGAAGAATTGGGAACAAGCGAAGGTTCAACAGCATTGAATGTTTTAATGAGTTGCCAGGACTGACGCAAACTCCTCTTTATACCACTCAACTGTGCGGCTCAGTCCCTCCTGGAATTCCACCGCCGGTTGGTAACCCATAGCCTGATGAGCTGAGGTTATATCTGCCAGCGAATCCTTTACGTCTCCAGCCCGCAACGAAACAAACAGGGCCTGCTTCTGGAAGCCCGTCAAACGCTGAAGCAAACCATACATTTGTATGAGACTAAAGCTCTGGCCGACGGCGACATTAAAGCTTTTTCCAGACACTCTGTCGGCCGGGGCAGAGGCGGCGAGTAGATTGGCGGAAACTACGTTATCAATATACGTAAAATCGCGGCTCTGCTTGCCGTCGCCAAATATCGTGGGCTGCTCTCCATTCAGCATTGCTCGGATGAATTTTGGAATAACAGCCGCGTATTCCGACGTAGGGTGTTGTCTTGGACCAAAAACGTTGAAATAGCGCAGTCCGACTGTCTCCAATTCCAATACGCCCGAATAGCTCTGAGCATAGAGCTCGCAAGAATACTTTGAAACCGCGTATGGTGAAATCGGGCGACATGGCATTTCCTCGTGCTTTGGGAGCGTCGGGCTGTTTCCGTAAACAGAAGAGGAACTCGCGAAAACTACCCGTTTTGCTCCAGCTTCCTTCGCGGCGCGAAGAACGCACAGGCTTCCAACGACATTCGCATGGTTGCTTCCGACCGGATCGGCAAGCGAGCGTGGAACCGATGCCAATGCGGCCTGATGGAGGACATATTCGATACCCTCGCATGCTGAACCGATTGCGTATTGGTCTGTGATGTCGGCCTCACGCAAATCAATTTTGGTTTCGATTCCTCTTAGATTCTCCCGCCGGCCGTGGCTGAAGTTGTCAATGCCCCTCACCTCATGCCCAAGACCAACCAGCGCATGAGCGAGATTCGACCCTATAAATCCCGCTATTCCAGTAATAAGATATTTTGACATTAGCAATGCACAACTTTCTCTGACTTAATCCCTTTGGTAGCGTTACGACTGTCCACAACCAGCTGCGCTTCCTCAACTATGTTTTTGTAGTCGTAATCGGAGTGGTCGGTCACGATCAGAACGCAGTCGTATTGGCCCAGGTTCTTGAGCGGCGTACAAGTCATCTCCAGATTGTATTTGCGGCCGTGGCCCACCTTTGGGAAGTAAGGATCGTTGTAGGCAACGTCGGCTCCTTGCTTCTGCAACTCTTCAATGATCGTCAGCGCGGGCGACTCGCGAAGATCGTCAATGTCCCGCTTGTACGCGACTCCCAGCACCAGGACCCGGGAGCCGTTCAGAGCTTTCTTTCTCTTGTTGAGAGAGGCCGCAACCGAATTGACCACGTGGTAGGGCATCGCCGTATTGACCTCACCGGCCAGTTCAATGAAACGTGTGTGGAAGTCAAACTCCTTCGCCTTCCAGGACAGATAGAACGGATCAACTGGGATGCAGTGCCCACCCAGTCCCGGTCCAGGGTAAAACGGATGAAATCCAAACGGCTTAGTGGAGGCCGCGTTGATGACTTCCCAGATGTCAATTCCCATACGCAAGCAAAGCATCTTTAATTCATTGACCAGCGCGATATTCACGCAGCGGTAGATGTTTTCCAGCAGCTTGGTCATTTCGGCGGCCGCCGGGCTTGAGACCGGCACCACACGATTGAAGATCGAGTTGTAGAGGGTACCGGCCATTTGAGAGGCCGTGGTACTTAGGCCACCGACAACTTTTGGAATGTCCTTGCGGGCAACGGTCTCATTGCCTGGATCTTCTCGTTCTGGCGAGAATGCCACCATGAATGTATTGTCCGGATCGTCCTGCCCGTTATGCGCGGCTTTCAGTCCAGGCTTGTTTCCGGTTTCCAGGATGGGAACCAGGATTTCTTCGGTGGTTCCAGGATATGTCGTGCTCTCAAGAACAATCAGCTGCCCCGCCCGCAGGTGAGGCGCAATCGCCCGCGCTGTCTTCTCGATATAGCTCAAATCCGGCTCGCGATAATCGTTCAGGGGCGTTGGTACGCAAATGACAATGGCATCCATGTCCTTTACATGCGTATATTCGTCGGTGGCGACGAAACATTTCGCTCCGGCTGCTGCAATCTCAGCGTGTGCAATGCGGCAAATGTAGGAACGGCCATTGTTCAGGGCCTCGACCTTTTCTGAATCGATGTCAAAACCGGTCACGGGAAATCCTGCGTCAACAAAAAGGAGGGCAAGGGGCAGTCCCACATAGCCGAGCCCAATAATTCCGACTTTCGCGGTGCCATCCAGAATGCGTCCCGAAAGTCCTCCTACAGCAGCAGAATCTAGTTGTACATATGACATGATTCATTCACCTCGTTAAAAATATTTAACTAATGAGAAGCGTGCGCGTTCCTTCCCATCAAGCTGTACGACCTAGCCAAACTACGAATTCCGTGTGCAATTGCTCACGCAAACTTCTCCGCTTGGCGAAAAACCAGCCCGGCGCGGTCTCTGTCCGACAGAATGGGGGATGAGTCCACCGGCCAGTCGATTTTGAGCTCAGCATCGTTCCAAACGACGGTTCGTTCGTACTTTGCCGCATAAAACTCTGTGGCTTTGTAGAACACAGCGGCCTCTTTGGACAAGACAATAAACCCGTGGGCAAACCCTGGTGGGATCCAGAACATGTTTTTGTTTTCTGAGGAGAGTCTTACTCCGGTCCATCGGCCGAAATGAGACGAGCTCTGTCGGAGATCAACCGCGACGTCGAAAATCTCTCCCACTACAACGCGCACCAGCTTCCCCTGGGGTTGAACTACCTGGTAATGCAATCCGCGCAGGACGTTTTTTTTAGAGACGGAGTAATTATCCTGCACGAACCTGTGGTCGATGCCGATGCCTGCCATTTTCTTCTCATTGTAACTTTCAAAGAAGAGTCCGCGTTCGTCGGGGAAAATTTGCGGTTTAATCAGTAAGCAGCCGGGGAGTGCGGTGGGACAGACATTCATCTTGTTATGTGACTAGAAAACCCTGTCTTTAGAATTTGGACGAAATGTCGCCCATAGGTACTATTTTTAGTGGCGCCGCTGAAATTGTCCGCGTGACCGGATACAAACGTGTTCCCGACCCACCAGCTTGAATTATGCCCCGCACGTCGCCTCTCGCGTGTGGTAATTATTCGCAATCCACTCTTTGTAAGCCCCACTGGCGACATTTTCCACCCATTTGTTGTTTTCCAAATACCAGAGAATCGTCTTATGCATTCCGCTCTCAAATGTTTCCTTTGGCGTCCAGCCGAGCTCCGAGTGGATCTTGCCGCTATTAATCGCATATCGGCGATCGTGACCTGGGCGGTCTTTCACGTACGAGATGAGCGACTCATAGCCCATGCCTCGAGGTCGGAACTCTTGCAGGATGGAACAAATGGTTCGGACGACTTCAAGGTTCGTTTTCTCACTCACCCCACCAATATTGTACGTTTCCCCAGGACGGCCTTTGGCGAGGACCGCACGGATGGCTTCGCAATGATCGAGAACATAGAGCCAATCGCGAACGTTCAAGCCGTCGCCATAGATCGGAAGATCCCTTGATCTGAGCGCATTGAAAATCATAAGCGGAATCAGCTTTTCCGGGAATTGATAAGGTCCGTAATTGTTCGAACAGTTGGTGATAAGAGTTGGTAACCCATAGGTATGGTGATAGGCACGCACCAGATGATCGGAAGATGCTTTTGAAGCCGAATATGGGCTGTTCGGAGAATACCTGGTCGTCTCGGAAAATGGTTCCTCGTCAGGAGCTAAAGAGCCGTAAACTTCATCCGTGGAGACATGCAGAAAACGAAATTCTTCATGCGCTTCGCCATTGAGTTTGCCGTAGTACTGCCGAGCTTCTTCTAGGAGGCAGAATGTGCCGTGCACGTTCGTACGGATGAATTCTTCAGGTCCAAGAATCGATCGATCCACATGGCTCTCTGCGGCGAAATGCACAACTGCAGCAGGTTGATGCTTCTGCAGCACGCTGCGCACCAACTCACGGTCACAAATGTCCCCGTGCACGAAGTGATACCCCGTGCATCCCTGCATCGATTGTAAATTCTGCAAGTTTCCGGCGTAGGTGAGCTTATCGAGGTTCACAATCTCGCAAGAGACATATTTTGTCCATTCCATCACGAAATTGGAACCGATAAAGCCAGCGCCGCCCGTAATCAAGATTGGTCTTTTCATTAGTCCTGTCTAGGTTGCGATAGGGCCGCTACCGCGAGCGCCTTCGGATCTTGTTCTGGTAATAGCACGGCTTCCGTCTTTTTTGGATGGCCCTTCTTCTCTAGAAGAGACACATACAGAGCCTTGATCTCTTCAATCAGACGAGCGGAGGCAAACCGAGCCATTACAAAATTACGTCCCTCCGCTCCCATTTGCCTGGCGACCGCGGGGTTCGAGATCAACTCCCTCACACTGTAATACAGGGCATCGGCTGTACGCTCGGTAAGGAAGCCGTTGGCGGCGCGTTTTCCCATTCCGTCTGGCAACTCTTGTAGCGCACCGACTGCTAAATCAGAAACTGCTCCGACATTCGTTGAGACAAACGGGAGACCCACAGCCATGGCCTCGATCAGTGCCGTCGGCGTTCCCTCGTTGCGCGATGTAAGGATCGCGGCATCGGCCGCACTCCAGACTCTTTCCATATCGCGCCGCCAGCCCAGGAGCATCACGTTCTTGCAACCTTTGATTTGGACCTCCAACTCTGCTCTTTGTTCACCGTCTCCGACCACGAGAAACCGCGCTACACTCTTTTCCGCGGCTGCTCTGCGGATTACCTGTCCAAGCAACTCGACATCTTT
Source organism: Candidatus Angelobacter sp. (assembly GCA_049688735.1). Taxonomy (GTDB): domain Bacteria; phylum Acidobacteriota; class Terriglobia; order Terriglobales; family Acidobacteriaceae; genus Angelobacter. Next base: position 7,655 of record JBAVLE010000147.1, read on the forward strand.
AACCGGAGCCATCCTTCCGGCCCAACCCAGAACAAAGTGCTCGGGACGAAGGCCAAGTTCATTGCGCGTTTCTTGCCTATCTTTCGCTGAAAATGCCCCAAGCTCAAATCCGTTCTGAATTATCGCGATTTTCTGGCGCGGAACCACGCAGTACTTTTGACTTAGCTCGTCGCGCTGCGATTCCGAAATCGCGATTACCTGATTAGTAACCCTCCCCAGAGCACGTTCAATCGCGAGGTACATCCTGGTCTTTACAGGGTTAAAATAGCCCTGGAACACGTGACCGTGATACGTGTGCACGATCACAGGCACCCTCGCAAGCCATGCTGCAAGCCGTCCCAGGGCACCGGCTTTGGCCGTGTGCGTATGAACCACATCCGGCCGCTCCTTCCTTAAAAACGTAAAAATCATCCAGAAGGCACGCGCATCCGACCACGAGATCTCCCGGGACATCGCTGCAAGCTTTAGGACGTTATCCTGCGACGACAGCAGATCGCTCATATCATGCTCGCCCGGAGACAGGCTGCCCATAACGAGACGAGTATCGAATGCCCCAGCAAGGCGTTCGTGCAATAAACAAGCCTGTCGGGCCGGGCCGCCGGTAAGGCGACCGACAATGCGGACAATCTTTAGTGTCCGGGGTCGATTTTGAATTTGGTCGTTAGACAAGAAGTAATTCCTGTCGCCCTATCCGCTCGACCACATCAGTAGTCACGAAGAATATGACCTGAATGGCGCATGACAACCTTTTAACAGTAGTATATGTGAGTCGCTTTTCTCAATAGGATGTACCGCTTAGCCCACTCCTAAGAAGATTTTCGCGAGTAGTAAACATTCTGCAGCGGCGAACATCCCGAAAAGCCTAAGCAAGAACGCTACATAGAGCATCTGCGAGGCTCACTGGCCGGCGGTCGAAGGACCGCCATCGTTGATGCCGCAGTTCCCTTTGCATCAAGTGAACATTTTTCTTACCGCTTTAGCCGCGCGAACCAAACTGTTCCCAGTAAAAGCAAAGAACGCCCTGCAAATGCACGCCCCAGGCAACTCCCGAACATCAAGCTCGTAAGCGAGCGTAAGAGCAATTGTTTCTCGAGTGGGCCGGGCGCTCGGCACAGGGAGTCGAATTGTTGTCAGTAGAGCTTTGAGAAACGGCTCATCCTGAGCGGACTGAAGTTGGGGACCAGGCCACAACCAACTTTTCGTAATGTGTTGCCAAGTTTTGACCACGGTGACATTGTTGCGCAAAGTTTGCAAACCTTTGCAATGTTCGCTCGGAACCTTCCTGGGCGACGAGATTATTAGCAATTCTAATTGCTTTCCAATCAGCCATTAATCCAAGTCCATGATTCTGTCTAGGCCCCTTATTAGAGAAGATCAGCCTTCTCTCAAGAAAATGCGCTTGATGAAGATGACGCGCTGATGTGAGTGCGCGACCTCCTGAAGGCACTGAGCCCAAAGAAAACGTTAGTTCGGCCATAGCGCCGACTTCCTTCCGGTACGTTTTCCTAACAATGCAATTGACCCTTATCACGAGGCGGTTGCCTCGCAGGAGCCCTGTGCAAGCTCGAAAAGCGAACTTAAGTTGCGCCGAAATCGGCACGCACGGTGCCAGGAGTCCCATCGGGCGTCAAGACTTTACTTTTGAAGAAATCCGAACTCTAACGGATGAGATTTGCTTTGCTGAAAGTATCTTTTTCAGAGTACCTGAAGACTCTCTAAGGCAGTCCCCCAAAAGACCTCGGGTTGGACTGATTCACAGCAAGAAGGGCCAGTTCGAACGTAACGAAATCCAGTACCAGCCCAAAAGCAGTCCTTTTCTCTCAATATTCAGCCAGAGCCATGGAGACAGAACCTATGCGCGCCATTGAAACCAAGTTGATTTGTACGGAAACCGCAACACATCAAGCCAGACCGGCGGCCCGTACTTTTCGCCTCGCGGCACTGTTGTTTTTATTTGTAGTGCTATGCCCCATTGGCCTCTCCGCGCAGAATTTCGCCTACGTCAATAATCAAAGCGGCGTCTCCAACTCCATTACAGCCTTTTCAGTAGACACTGGTGGAGTGGCGACTTCCATTGGAACCGTCAACACCGGCGGTACCGGCGCTACAGTGGCATGTGCGGGCATCGACCGCATCACTCTCAACCTGGCCAGTAATCTTTTGTTTGTTTCGAACGGCGGAAACCAGACCATCAGCGTGTTTCGCATCACGCCAGCAACGGGGGTCCTGGCTGCAGTTGCGGGGTCACCCTTCCCCAGCGGCCTTACCCTTGATTCCTGTCAGGGTATATCACTGGCGGCAACGCCTGACGGCCACTTCTTAATGGCGTCCAGCAATGGAACGATCCAAACTTTCAGCGTGGCCGTGAACGGTGCGCTGACTTTGTCCGCTACGGCCTCCCTGCTCCCATCTCCCATGGTGGGAATGAAGATTTCAGGCGACGGGCGTTTCCTGGCGGTGTCTCATCAAGCCTCTGTCTCCGTCTTTACCATAAGCGCCGTCGATGGTTCGCTCACTGGTGTAGCCGGATCTCCCTTTGCCAAAACTGGAACGGGTTTCGTCGGCGGGGTGGAATTCAATTGCGATGGCAGCCTGCTTTATGCAGCGGAAGGCGGTTCAACGTCTTCAATTACGGACGCGTGGTCCGTCGCCGCAAGTGGCGTCTTGACTCCAATCGTGGGCAGCCCTTTCGTAGCTACCGGCAATGACTCGAATGTCGTATTTCTAACCCCGGACAACACCATCCTTTATCAGAGTAACCAGGGCAGCAACGACCTGAATACTTTCACGGTCAACGCCGACGGTAGTCTTACCAACATTGGGCTGGCCAGTATCGCAGCTGGGCATAAGCCTGCCGGCCTGGCTAGCGATACTTCCGGACTGTTTCTCTATGGAGCTGACGATGCTTTCGGCCTGGCGGTCTTTAATATTGTCCCAGGAGTCGTTCCCACGCTGGTGGGTGACACAGCGATTGCTGGTGCAGGACAAATCCAGGGCGTGGCAGCCTATCCGCCACGTAGCTGCGCGCATACTGATTTCTCTGTCACGCAGACTGCTTCTCCGAACCCCGTGACCGCCGGCAACCAGATCACCTACAACATTACCATCAATAACAACGGACCGAACGCTGCTTCGGTTGCCGTGAATGATCTCCTGCCTCGCGCCAACATGACATTTGTTTCCTGCACGGCCGGTCCGGGCGGGGCGTGCGACAAAGGCGCCGGTCTGAATCGCACGATCACATTTGCTTCGCTTGCCAGCGGGCAATCGGGAACCGCAACCATCATCGCATCCACGCTAAGCACGCTCTTGAACGGCGACACCATCAGCAATACTTCAAGCGTGAGCAACTCATCCGCCGTCGACACTAATCCCGCCGACAATTCGGCAGCGACTTCGGTCACTGTCTCAGCGCCGGCTTCAGCCAGCAAGCTCACAGCCGCAAACGCGACAGGGTCTTACTTTGGAACCGTTAACCTGTCCGCTACGCTGACGAGAGTTTTGAACGGCTCGGTTATAGGGGGCCGGATAGTCACTTTTTCGCTGAACGGCATTGTCATGGGAACGGCGACGACCAATGCCTCGGGCATTGCCGCGCTTGCCAACGTCAGTCTGGCCGGCATCAATGCAGGAGCTTACCCGACAGGAGTAAGCGCCAACTTTGCCGGCGATAGCCAGTTCGCCAGCGCATCTGGGACGGCCATCCTCACGGTCAACAAATTGCCCTTAACGGTTACGACCCAGAACGCGTCGAAATTCTATGGTGACGTCGTTCCTGTCTTCATTTATGTCATCACCGGATTCGTCAACAATGAGGCGGTGACGGTGGTGACTGGAGCTGCGAACTGCAGCACTTCAGCAGGCACCAACAGTCCTGTGGGCCATTTCCCAATCGCCTGCGCCCTTGGGACATTGACTGCTACCAACTATTCATTTGTTTTCGTTCCCGCGACTTTGACCAACAATGCAGCTCCGCTGGTGCTGACGGCGAATAATGTGAGCCGTCTATATGGCGATCCCAACCCAGCCATCACCGGCACAGTTGTGGGTTTGAAAGCGGCCGATAAGGCAACCGCAACATTTTCGAGCGCCGCGTTGGCAACCAGCCCAGTGGGAGTCTATCCGATCATCGGCACGGTAATTCCTGGAGCCGGCTTCCTGGCCAGCAATTATTCGATTACTTCAAGCGGAAACGTCACGGTGACTCCAGCGCCACTGACCGCCACCGCAGCCAATGCAACGCGGGTGTATGGCGATCCTAACCCGACATTTACCGGGACTGTAACTGGCGCGAAGAACGGCGACATTGTCACCGCCACCTTTAGCAGCATCGCAGATCCGACTAGCCCGGTGGGAACCTATCCAATCACGGCGACTCCGAGCGGCGCACCTTCAGTGATCAGCAATTACACCGTGACGGCTAATAGCGGAACCCTCACCGTCACGCCTGCGCCTTTGAGCGTCACCGCAGCAAACGCGAGCCGGCTGTACGGCGATCCTAACGCGGCCCTTGCAGGGACGATTACCGGACTGAAGAACGCCGACAACATCACGGCAACTTACGCCAGCGCGGCCGTTGCGGGCAGTGCTGTAGGACCTTACCCTATCGTGCCCACTCTGCTCGATCCGGCAGCGAAACTCGGCAACTACACCGTCACTTCGAACAATGGCACTCTGACGGTGAGCGCTGCCCCGCTGACGGTCGTAGCGGCCAATGCCGGCCGGCTATATGGTGACGCGAACCCGCTGCTTACCGGCACGATCACAGGTGTCAAGAATAACGACGCGATAACGGCTACGTATGCCAGCGTAGCCGACCCGACCAGCTCTATAGGAACATTCGCAATCGTGGCGACCCTGGTGGATCCCGGAACCAAGCTCGGAAACTACTCCGTGTCCTCAACGAGCGGCAACCTTACGGTTACACCGGCGCCGTTAGCGGTAAGCGCCGCGAACGCGACGCGTTTGTATGGTGATCCGAATCCGGCGTTCACGGGAACAACTATTGGTATCAAGAACGCTGACAATATTACTGCTACTTTTTCCAGTGTCGCCACACCTGCCAGCGCGGTCGGGACATTTGCGATCATACCTGCGCTAGTCGACCCGACAGCCAAGCTCGGTAACTACAGCGTGACGTCAACCAATGGCACGCTGACGGTCAGCCCAGCCTCCTTGACTGTGACCGGCACGAACGCCAGCCGCCTGTATGGTGATCCGAACCCGGCTTTTACCGGCACCATTACCGGACTCAAGAATGCGGACAACATCACCGCTACATTTGCTTCAGCCGCCACAGCAACCAGCGCGGTGGGAGGCTATCCCATCGTGGCGACGCTTGTCGATCCAACGGGCAAGCTGGGCAACTATAGCGTCACCTCCAGCAACGGAACGCTGACCGTTAACCCGGCCGCGCTCACGGTTTCTGCCGCTGATGCAACGCGCGTCTACGGAGACCCGAACCTGTCCTTTACCGGCAGCATCGTGGGACTCAAGAATGGCGATAACATTACCGCCACATATGTCAGCACGGCCACAGTTGGCAGCGCAGTGGGTGCGTACGCGATTACGCCCAGCCTGGCCGATCCCGCTACGAAGCTAGGGAATTACATTGTCACTTCGAACAACGGGACTCTGACGATTACCGCAGCCTCATTGACCGTGAACGCCGGTAATGCGTCTCGCGCCTATGGCGACGCCAATCCCGCATTCGCAGGCACGATTATTGGTCTAAAGAACGGAGATGCCATCACGGCAACTTATGCAAGCGTGGCCGGCGTCACCAGCCCGGTCGGGACCTTCCCGATCACGCCAGTGCTGGTTGACCCGACAGCAAAATTGGGGAATTACAGCATCACTCTGAATAACGGAACGCTTACGGTAACCCAGGCGCCATTGACTGTTACGGCGACGAATGTGAGCCGGTTGTACGGCGACCCGAACCCGTCCTTTACAGGTACGATTGCCGGACTCAAGAACGGCGATCCGATCACGGCAACATTCACGACTGTAGCTACGGCCAGCAGCCCGGTTGGAACATTTGCCATCGTGCCAACTCTGGTCGATCCAACGGCGAAACTGGGCAACTACACCACCAGCTCCATCAATGGCGTGCTTACCGTAAGCCCCGCTCCATTGAATGTGAGCGCAGCCAGTGCGAGCCGCGTTTACGGCAATCCCAACCCAGCATTTACCGGAACCATCACTGGACTCAAGAATGGTGATGCAATCACTGCAACTTACGCGAGCGCGGCTGATCCTACCAGCGCCGTGGGGATATTTGCGATCGTGCCCACGTTGGCGGATCCAACGGTCAAGCTGGGTAACTACTCACTCGTTTCCAGCAATGGCACGCTTACGATATCGCCCGCAGCTTTGACCGTGAGCGCAAACAATGCAACCCGCGCCTACGGAGATGCGAACCCAGCATTTACCGGCACTATTGCTGGACTGAAGAACGGCGACAACATCACTGCCAGCTTTACGAGCGCGGACCCAACCAGCGCAGTGGGAACTTATCCCATTGTGCCGGCGCTGGCAGACCCGGCGTCCAAGCTGGCCAATTACACGGTTAGCGCGACGAACGGGATTTTGACCGTGACGCCTGCTCCTCTAAGCGTAAGTGCGAATAACGCCACCCGCCTCTATGGCGACGCGAACCCGCTGTTCACCGGAACAATTGTCGGGCTCAAGAATGCCGACAACATTACGGCCAGCTTCACCAGTGCTGATGCCACGAGCCCAGTCGGTACTTACGCGATCGTCGCGGCGTTGGCCGATGCGGGGGGCAAACTGAGCAATTATTCGGTAACGTCCACCAACGGCACGCTGACGGTCGCTCCGGCATCTTTGACAGTTGCTGCGGCCAACGCGACCCGCGGGTACGGCGATCCAAACCCGGCATTCACAGGAACAATCGCCGGGATCAAAAACGGTGACAACATCACCGCGACATTTGCCAGCGCAGCGGCAGCAAGCAGTCCGGTTGGAACCTTCGCTATCGTGCCTTCATTGCTGGACCCAACAACGAAGCTTGGCAACTACACGGTTACGTCTACGAACGGCACTTTGACAGTTGGCCCGGCGGCATTGACGGTGACGGCAGCGAATGCAGCCCGTGGCTATGGTGATCCGAACCCAAGTTTCACAGGAACAATCAGCGGAATCAAGAACGGTGAGAACATTACTGCGACGTTCGCCAGTGCTGCCACGTCGGCTAGCGCGGTAGGAACGTTTGCGATTGTTCCGACTCTGGCAGACCCGACGGCCAAGATCGGCAATTACGCGGTGACTTCAAACAATGGAACTCTCACCGTGAGTCCGACGCCCCTGACAGTGACAGCGGCTAACGCAAGCCGTGCCTTCGGTTCTCCGAACGCAGCGTTCACCGGGACTATCACCGGCATCAAGAACGGCGACAACATAAGCGCGACTTACTCCAGCTCAGCCATTGCCTCCAGTCTCGCGGGAACCTATCCAATCGTACCCACTCTGGTTGATCCCACCGGCAAGGTTGGCAACTATGCGATCACTTCCAACAATGGGACACTTACGGTGATCGGTATACCGGCTCCTGTCTCGGTAACTCCGAGCGCGGGCACCGCGACGAGTGCTGTTTTCTCCGCGGTCTACTCTGATGCTTCTGGGTCGGCCAGGATCGGCGATGCACGGTTGTTGATCAACAACGTGATC
>JBAVLE010000148.1:0-18596 GCA_049688735.1 Candidatus Angelobacter sp.
TGCATTAAGCTGAAGGACGGACGGCCTTCTTCATCCAGCGCTATCAGGAAGAAAAGCAGCGTAAAAAAAAAGACTCGCAAGGCAGCGTAACCGAGCAGCCTAAAAAGATCGTCCCGGAAAATCTGGACAAGCTGCTGGGGCAAACAGCGAACGTGCGCAAAGCGGCCATGCCACAAGAGATTCATCCCATGCTGGCCACGCTGGTGGAAGAGCCCTTCGACGATCCGCAGTGGCTTTATGAAGTTAAGTGGGACGGCTACCGCGCTGTCGCGTTTATCAATGACGAGCGGGTGCGGCTGGTTTCGCGCAATCAGAACGAATTAACCGGTGAATTTCCTGAGATCGCGCAGGCCATGCAAGACTTGCCGCTGGAAAACGCAATCCTGGATGGAGAAGTTGTAGCGCTGGATGAAGAAGGCCGTCCGTCCTTCAGCTTAATGCAGCAGCGCACCGGCATGACACATCCGGGCGCGCGAGGATCGCGCAACCGCGCGGTGCCAATCGTTTACTACGCGTTTGATCTGCTCTATCTCAACGGACACAACCTGATGGCAGCGCCACTGGAGCAGCGCAAAGCGCTTCTTCAGCAAATGATCCCCATGGACAAAGGCTTTCTCCGCTACTCCGATCATTACCCTGAACAGGGCACGGCGCTCTATGGTGTAGCGCGAGACAAAGGATTGGAAGGCATCGTAGCCAAGTTGCGGACAGGCGCATACGTACAGAAGCGATCGCGCGAATGGCTAAAGATCAAGATCACGCGGCGGCAGGAGTGCGTGATTGCCGGATACACCGATCCAAGGGGATCACGAGAAAGTTTTGGGTCCATTGTCCTGGGTCTGTACGACGAAAACGGCAACCTGGTTCACGTTGGCAATGCCGGCAGCGGCTTTACCGAATCGACCCATGCAGCGCTGTGGAAGAAACTGCACGCCTTGGAGACGGAAAAGAATCCATTTGGCGGGAAAATTGAAAGCACGCGCCGTCCCCACTGGATCAAGCCGGAGCTGGTAGCGGAAATCAAATTTTCTGAATGGACGCATGAGGGTGAGCGCGGCGAAATTAAAATGAGAGCACCCATATACCAGGGATTGCGCATGGATAAAAAGCCGCGCGAATGCGTTTTTGAATTTCCCCGGCATACCCAAGCCGAGGTTCGCAAAGCAGAAGAGGAAGCAGCAACCTGATTACAACATCCCGCTCGCTCAAAGCACATTTGCTGCTGGTGATGATTGCGTTCATCTGGGGCAGCACATTTGTGCTGGTCAAAGCAGCGCTCAACGATGCTTCTCCGCTGGTATTGAACTCTGCACGTATGGCGATAGCCGCGGTGCTGCTGGCCGTTTTCTACCGCAAAAAAATTGCCGTGTTGACGAAGCCATCGCTGAAAGCCGGCTTTCTTGCAGGGATATTTCTGTTTGCGGGCTATGCCTTTCAAACGTCCGGCCTGAAACTGACCACACCTTCGAAGTCGGCATTTCTTACCGGCACGTCATCAGTGCTTGTGCCCATCGCTCTGGTGGCAATCTGGCGTGTTCGCATTCACCTGTGGCGCGTGGTGGGAATCATGTTGGCGCTTGCTGGATTGTTTCTAATGACCGTGCCTGCCGGCCCGAGCGGGCTGGCTGATTTCGCCAATGTAAACATGGGCGATCTTCTTACTATCGGTTGTGCCATTTGTTTTACCTTCCACGTGATCTTCGTGGGACGCGCCAGCCAGCGCTTCCCTTTTGAACAGGTTTCGTTCCTGCAAGTTGCCACAGCCGCCATTTTGATGACCGTGAGCACGCCACTGCTGGAGCATCCTTATTTTCGCGCCACACCAACTGTGATCGCCGCAATTTTGATTACCGGCATTCTGTGCACGGCAGTGGCTTTCAGCGTGCAATCCTGGGCGCAGCAGTTTACCCCTGCCACGCATACGGCGCTAATCTTTACCACGGAACCGGTCTTTGCCTGGCTGACCTCGTTTATCTATCTGCATGAGCGGCTTGGCCTTCGGGCCGGGGCGGGAGCCTTGTTAATTTTGGCCGGCGTGCTAATTTCAGAACTTCTGGGACAGGTTGAAAAGCCGGACGACGATCCGCTGGGGGCGGAACCGGCCGCCAGCTCTGGTGGATAACGCTGCCTTTGGTTTGTGCGTCTAAGTGATAGCGCTCCAGGTAACCAAAGGAACCACCAGCGGGTGGAAGCATTGGATTTATAATCATTGGAGAACTTAGTCCGGAGGTAAGACGAAGTATGAACTCGCGTTTTGGCGCTCTGGCGTCACGCATGCGCACGCAAAGGGCACTCTCCACACTGGCAATCCTGCTGACATTGGCGGTCGGCATTTTGATTGGCACTGTCCTGAGCCGGGGCAAAGTGAGAGGCTATTCCGGCCCGGATGGCTCGCTGCTGCCAGCAATGCAATCACCACAGCAGCTCAGCAACACCTTCGGACAGGTGGCCCAGGCGGTTGAGCCCGCAGTTGTAAATGTGAGCACTGAATCTACGCCAAAAGTGCGGCGGCGGGGCAGCCGCACACCGAATCGCGGACAGCGCGATAACGGCGGCGATGATCCCTTCCAGGATTTTTTTGATCGCTTCTTTGGCGGGCAGCAAGGCGGACAGGGCCAACAGGGTCCGGGCGATGACGATGATCAAGGCCCGCAAAGCCCGTTCGGCGGTCCCGGAGGCGGTGGACGCCAGCGTTCGCTGGGTTCAGGCGTGATCCTGAATACGAACGGTTACATCATTACCAACTTCCACGTGGTGGACAAGGCTGACCGAATCCGCGTGAAACTTTTTGACGAGCCGGCCACTGTTTTGCATGATGCAAAAGTTATAGGCGTGGATACGGAAACCGACTTGGCTCTGATCAAGATTGAACCGCCAAAAGATAAGCCGCTCGTCGCAGCGCGTCTGGGGGATTCTGACAAGATGACCGTAGGCGACTGGGTGCTGGCCATCGGCAGCCCGTTTGATCTTGAAGCCACAGTGACCGCTGGCATTGTGTCCGCCAAAGGGCGCAATCTCCCCGGAGGACGTCAGTTCCAATCTTTTATCCAGACCGATGCGGCGATTAATCCAGGAAATTCCGGCGGCCCGCTGGTCAGCATGAATGGTGAAGTCATTGGCATTAATACGGCCATCTACACGCAGTCTTTTGGATATCAAGGCGTGGGTTTTGCCATGCCCTCGAATGTGGTTCGCGATGTTTATGACCAGTTGCGGACTGGTGACCACAAAGTTGCACGCGGCTCCATTGGAGTTGAATTCAGTGCGGTGCCGAATCCGGCTGTCCTGCGCATTTACGGCGCGAAAAACGGCGTACCTATCACCAACGTCCGGCCAGACAGCCCAGCGGCTAAGGCCGGCTTGCAAGGTGAAGACACCATTACGGCAGTCAACGGCAAGCCGATCAAGAGCGGCGAAGAGTTGGTCAGCCTGATCTCAGCTACTCATCCCGGTAACAAGCTGAACCTGACGTACCTGCGCAACGGTCAGGAAAAACAGGCGACCGTGGTTGTGGCTGATCGTGCCAAGCTTTTTGGCGACCGCACTGACCAGGGGACAAATGACGATACCCCAGACGATAACAGCCAGCCCACGCCGACCAAGCTCGGCGTGACGGTAAAGACCGTTTCTCCGGAGATGGCTGAGCGCATGGGTACGGATGAAGGTAAAGGCGTGCAGGTGGTGGACGTGAAACCGGGCTCATTTGCAGACGACGTGCAATTGCAACCGGGCTTGATCATCCTAAAAGTCAATAAGCAGCCGGTGAACAGTGAAGAAGAATTCCGCAAGATCACATCACAACTCAAGAGCGGGCAGGACGTGGTGTTCCTTGTCCACTCGGGGCGTGGTGCGTCGGGCGGAAATACATTCATTTCCGGCACGCTCCCGTAAATTGCGAACCAAAATTCCGGGGCAGCAGACGACCGTGGCCCCGAACAAGTTTACTTTTGAGCCTATTGCTGATGATTTTCTCGGCTTCAGCAAATGAGAAAATGCGACAAAAAACCAGAAGGCTTTGATTTCATTACACTTCGGTAATCCTGAGCTGCACAACAAACTGCTGGCGTCCCAGCATCCAAACGTGGGATGATGCTCGGACGGTTTTGTGAGCTATGGGGCCAATCGGTCCGGTTTGGAATTGCCCCAGATTTGTTCGAGCAAATCCTCTTTTGAGGTGAATCGGTGCGTTCAGCCTTGAAAAAACTCGTGATTTTGAGCTTCGCTATGGCGCTGTGCTCGGGCTATGCTGCGGCGGCAACCAAAGCAACGAGTAAGACGGCCAGGCACGGACACCACAAAAGCAAGCGCAAAGCCTCTTGGAAGAAAAAAGGGCAGCAAGGCATCAACTCTGAACGGGCCACTGAGATCCAGCAGGCGCTAATCCGGGAAAAATATCTCACGGGCGAGCCGACAGGCGAATGGGACGCACGCACCCAGGCGGCCCTGGTTAAGTATCAGGGCGATAACGGCTGGCAGACCAAAGTGGTGCCTGACTCTCGCGCTCTCATTAAACTTGGCCTGGGTCCAAACTATTCTGCCGAGCTGCTGAATGGTCCACCTAAAGCATTGCCTACCGCCACCCCGAGCACTACAGCTTCCAGCGGCATTGAAGGAACAGCAGCCAAGCAGTAATTGCTTTAGCTATTAGCGGTTCGCTCTTCTTTCTGTGTTTTTTACCCAGATTTGTCCAGGACGGAAGCTCTGTATTTCAACGCATGTCCTACTCAGATTTTTTGAGTCATGTTCCTTCAATCCTAATTGTTTTATAATTTAACGCCATGGACACCCCCAACATCATTGAAGCATTGACCGAGCAGCGGGACCGAGTCGTCGCTGCGATAGAAGCTCTCACCGGAGGCCGCACACGACGGGCCTCTTCCTCCTCCGCCGGACCGCGCAAACGCGGCCAGATGAGTGAAGCGGGAAGAAGAAGCATCTCGCTGCGCATGAAGGCGCGCTGGGCTAAAGCGAAAAAAGCTGGCAAGAACGCGCTCTAATTTCCAGACAAGTTGATGCTGCCATACCTGCAAGGGCAAGAGCGCATGCGTGTGCCCGGATTTCTTACATAGAATTGAAAGATACGGTGACTGTTCTGGACCGCACCCGGCAGGCGACGACAAAATACCGGGATGTAGGATATATGAGATGAAGATTCTTATCTCGGCAGCACCAGAAAACTCAGACCTCAACCAATTAGTTGTATCTTGAAATATATATTTGAGAGTTGAGTCTTTGTGCATCTCACAGTATATGAGCAATAGCCGTCTTCTTCTCGTGGATGATGAAGCCAGTATCCGTTTGACCCTCGGTACCATCTTGCAGTTGCGTGGATACCAGGTTACCGCTGTGGGGTCTGTCGCAGAAGCCCTGACCGCAATTCAGAGTGACCCTTACGATGTGCTTGTTTCTGACTTGAACATTGGCCAGCCGTATGATGGCTTTATGATCGCCAGCGCAATGCGCCGTGTTCAGCCCAGTGTTGTCAATGTAATGATCACCGGGTATCCAGCCTTTGAATCCGCATTGGAAAGCATCCGGCAGCAGGTAGATGATTACCTTGTGAAACCGACAAACGTGGATGAACTCGTCGATTTGATTGAAGGAAAATTGCAGGCCCGGAAAGTACCCCCGAGCGTTCTCCACAAACGTGCGGTGCAGGTAGTACACGATAAACGGGACATGATCATCCAACGATGGATGACTACGGTTGAGGCCGATAGCAAGCTTGCGGCGGTTACATTGAGCAAACCACAGCGCAAAGGTCATCTTCCTCAATTCTTAGACGCATTGGTAGTGCAGATTGAAGCCCACGAGCCTGAAGTGAGCGAGATTGCGATGGACGCCGCTGCGATGCATGGGAAACATCGTTTCAAGCTGGGCTACTCGATTCCTCTGGTGGTCAGAGAAGCAAACATGTTACAGAGCGCGATTTTTGACATTCTTCAAGAGCGTTTGCTGGAAATTAAGATCAGCCGCTTTTTCTTAGATATATGTGAACTGAGTCGCAGCATCAATCAGCAGCTTGAAACCAGCATACGGGCATATCTTTCCATGCCACTTCACCATCAGCCTGTTTAATTTGCTTCGGTGAGCTAACGATCAACTCCGTTATACCCGTATCGATGCGGAACTACCTACTGCTGCAGGTTCCATTACCTGCCCTGCTCATCTTGGTCAATCGTCTTTTGCCCGCCGAATCGCACAAGCATACAATTTCCTCAGCAAGCATCGCATTGGAGTCAGCGCACATGACCAAAGACGAGATCCTCAAAAAGCATAAGCAGTATCTCTTTCCATCCATCTCCACTTACTACTCTGACCCGTTGGTGACGGACCACGCCAGCATGCAACACCTGTGGGACGTGGAGGGAAACAAGTACCTGGATTTCTTTGGCGGGATAGTGACGATTTCCGTGGGCCATGCCAATCCGCGCGTGACCAGTAAGATCAAGGCGCAGGTGGACCGGTTGCAGCATGCCTCAACAGTCTTTCCCAATGAAGCGGTGGTGGCGCTGGCGGAAAAGATTGCGCAGATCACTCCGGGCGAGATCACCCAAAGCTTTTTTACCAACAGCGGCACTGAAGCCAATGAGATGGCGGTGCAACTGGCCCGCATGTTTACCGGACGCTTTGAGATTGTTGCGCTGCGCCACGGCTATAGCGGACGCTCGCAATTGGCGCAGTCGATGACTGCGCACAGCGCCTGGCGGAAATCGCTGCCGATGTCAGCGCCGGGCGTTGTCCATGCGATGAATGCGTATTGCTATCGCTGCCCGCTGGGCAAGACTTACCCAAGCTGCGAGGTTGCGTGCGCCAAGGACGTTGAAGCAGTGATCCAGACCTCGACCTCAGGCCAGATTGCTGCGTTTTTTGCCGAGCCGATCCAGGGCGTGGGCGGATTCATTACGCCGCCAAAGGAATATTTCAAGATCGTTTTCAAGATCGTAAAGGACTACGGCGGGCTGTTTATCTCCGACGAAGTGCAGACCGGCTGGGGACGCACCGGCAAACGCTGGTTCGGGATTGAACAGTGGGAGGTGACGCCGGACATTATTACCGCAGCTAAAGGACTGGCGAACGGCGCGCCGATTGGTTTGACCGCGACGCGTCCGGAGATTGCCGCCAGCTTCAAAGGTTTGCACATCTCGACCTTTGGCGGAAATCCTGTGACCTCAGTGGCGGCCAAGGCCACGATTGAGGTGATTGAAGAAGATCGCCTGATGGATAACGCTGAGACAGTTGGCCGCTACTATCGTGATGGCCTTGAGGCGCTGAAAGAAAAGCATGACGTGATTGGCGATGTCCGCGGCATGGGCCTGATGCAGGCAATTGAGCTGGTAAAGAATCGCGCAACCAAAGAGCCCGCGCCGGAAGCCACAAACCAGTTCATGGAGCAGTCCCGCAAAGGTGGCCTGATTGTGGGCAAAGGCGGCTTGTTCGGAAACGTGATTCGCACATCGCCACCGCTGAACATTTCAAAAGCTGATGTGGATGAAGCCATCCGCATCATGGACCAGGCGTTCACGGCAATGTCGTCGCCAGCGATGGCGGGAGCGGCGAGAAGCTAGTCGCCCATGGCAGGCTGTGCGTCGATGCGAGAAATCTCACGCACTAACCCAGAACCATGGGCCGCCACTTGGGAAAATGCAGCTGCGGGCACCGGCGCCGGAAGTTCCCAATCATAACCTTCTTCGCCATGCTGAGAGAGATCAAGGCCCTGAATTTCATGATGCTCCGGCACACGCAAACCCATGACGGCATCAACCACTTTCAAGATAGTCAGCGTTCCCACTACGGCTAACGCAGCCGCAATGCCAACTCCGATGGCTTGGTTCACAAACTGATGCGTGTTCCCTTCCAGCGCGCCGGATGCCAGCACGCGCCCGCCGGCATCTTTGAAAATTGGATTCACCGTGCTGCTGGCGAATACGCCGGTGAGCAGCGCGCCCAGAGTGCCTCCGGCGCCATGAATACCAAAGGCGTCGAGCGAATCGTCATAACCAAAGCGAGCTTTTACATGCGCGACCATCAGATAGCAGAAGACGCCGGCGATTGCGCCGATGCCAAGAGCAGCCACCGGCGTTACGAAACCTGCGGCTGGCGTGATAGCGACCAAACCCGCTACTGCGCCGGAGATCGCCCCGAGTGCGCTTGGTTTGCCGTTACGAAGCCATTCCGCAGCCACCCATCCAATCACGGCAGTGGCCGCGGCAAAGTGCGTCGCCACAAAAGCGCTGGTAGCCAGACTGCCTGCGCTGAGCGCGCTGCCGGCGTTGAACCCGAACCATCCTACCCAGAGCAGGCACGCGCCAATAAAACTCAATACCATGCTGTGCGGCGGCATAGCCTGCCGTGAATAGCCGATCCGATGGCCAAGATACAGCGCGCACACGAGCGCAGAAACTCCGGAAGTGACGTGAACGACCGTGCCGCCGGCGAAGTCGAGCATGGGGAAACGGCCGCCCAGCGCGGAGTTGAGGAAGCCGCCTTTGCCCCAGACCATGTGTGCCATCGGGCTATAAACAATGGCCGACCACAGGACCATGAAAACCACCATGGCGCTGAACTTCATCCGCTCAGCAAAAGCTCCCGTGATGAGTGCGGGCGTGATGATGGCAAACATCAGCTGATAGATCATGAAAGTCTGCGCCGGGATAGTTGCCGCGTAATCTGCATCAGGCTGCGCGCCAACGCCATGCAGAAAAAGATTGTGTAGTCCGCCAATAAAACTGTTCCCTTCGCCAAAAGACAGGCTGTAGCCCACAATGGCCCACACTACGGTCACCACGGCCATCAAGGCAAAGCTCTGCATCATCGTGGCGAGCACGTTTTTCTTGCGCACCAGCCCGCCATAAAAAAGCGCCAGTCCCGGACCGGTCATCAACAAGACAAGTGCCGAGCTCATCAGCATCCAGGCATTATCGGCGGAACCTTTGGAGTCGGCGATTTGCTGTTCCAGCTTGGCAATGCGGTCGCTTTGCGCGTCCGCGTGTGTAGGCGCAGCAGATTGCGCCAGCAGAACCAGGGGCGAGCACAAGAGGAAGAAAGCCAACAAACAGCGCAGGAACTTTGCCATAGTCTGTTTCAGCTCCGGGCCGTGGAGGAATCGGCTTGAGAGACACTCTAGCGAGTGCGGGTCGCAGAAGCTAATCGAAAAAATTTATGGACGCTATAAGATGTTTGATCTTGCAAGTAGTAGATTCATGAAGTGCGGATTGACGTGTGATCGGCATAGTCCGAGTTCCAACCCGACTCGCTCATCGCATTATCTGATACGAGCGACTTCCTGCTGGCAATCTCCCAATTTCCCACCGCAAGGGCGAGGGCCGGGAACTACTTCCTGCTGTTCTTGGCGAGAGCTAGTTGAGCCTAATTTATCTCGCAAAGAGAGCGTTATTCAACTGGTAAACTTTTCAGTAGACAATTCCTGCGCGTGTACGATTACTATTAATCCATCATGCTACTTGAGGTGTTTGATTTGCGCCGACGCAAGCCGCACGCTGCCGAACCAGACCGCCTTCTCGATCACTTGAACAAGGTTGAGCGAGACCTACAAAAATGGATTGGCGATTCAAAGAAAAACGCCGACTTGTTCCGTCGCGATCCATTGGGCGCCATGCGCGCCGCCGGGCTGAACCTTGAAGACGACATCATGCTCGAACTTGAGATGATTACCAGGTCCATTGCCCAAAAGCTGAAATGAGAATTACTCGCTGATTTTTCGCTGCTCACACCCCTGTGATTTAATCCCTCTATGCCGCAAAAACCTGACTACGGAATCGACGCACCCGGCGTCGTTCGTAACCTGCTGGTGATTGGCGTGGCCCTCATCATCTCAGGCATCATCTTTCCCACCATCCATCTGGGCAACGTAACAATTCTTTGGAGCCGCAGCGCCATCTGGCCCGGAGCATCATGTCTTGTCGGTGGCCTTTTGATGCTGATTTATGCCAAGTGGGGTAAGTTCCGCCATCGTGACACGATGCTCAATATGCTGAACTGGCGCGGCGACGAACGAGTGCTCGACGTAGGCACTGGACGGGGCCTGTTGCTCATCGGCGCAGCTCGGCGGCTCACAACCGGCACCGCAACAGGCATCGACGTTTGGAGCACCAAGGACCTTTCCGGCAACTCGCTATCACGCACCCAAACCAATATTGAAGTCGAAGGCGTTCAGGACAAGGTGGACCTCAAGAGTGATGACGCGCGCAAACTCAACTTCCCCGACGCAAGCTTCGATGTGATTCTCTCAAATCTCTGCCTTCATAACATTCCCCAAGTTGAAGGCCGCGCCCAAGCATGCCGAGAAATTGCTCGTGTGCTCAAGCCCGGTGGTACCGCACTGATTTCAGACCTGGCGAACACAGGCACTTACCAAAAAACACTTGCTGCCTGTGGGCTCAAGGCAAGCCGCACAGGTTTTACTCTCCTTACGTTTCCCTGGTTGAGAGTGGTTCGGGCTGAAAAGCCGTAACGTAAGCTGAATGATCACTTTGGCTGAAATGATTCCTCCACAGAAGGCAAGCCTTCCACGCGTCCGGCAATGATTGCTTGAAATTCTTTCAGCAGCTCGGCGTGAAGCAAAGTGTTGCTCCCCAGAACTTCACGGCTATCGATATTGAATGGACCGCCAGTAAAATTTGTCACCGTCCCGCCCGCCTCTTGCACCAGCAAAACACCTGCGGCGGTATCCCATGAGTTGAGATTGAACTCCCAGTAAGCATCGTAGCGTCCGCAAGCCAGATAACAAAGATCCAGCGCTGCCGATCCGGCGCGGCGCACGCCATGTGAACGCAGTGTGATCTGGTGGTAAAAGTGGATATTCGGATTCTTGTGGCGTTTGTGGCTGGGAAAGCCCGTAGCCACAAGACTTTCTTTTAACGTTGCGATTGAAGAGACATGAATCGCGCGACCGTTCAGGAATGAGCCGCCATCTTTTGCGGCAGCAAACATCTCGTCGCGCGTGGGATCATAGACAACGCCCGCGATTCTCTCGCCTTTGTATTCCAGCGCCATCGACACGCAAAATACCGGAAAGCCGTGAGCAAAGTTCGTGGTGCCATCCAGAGGATCAATGTGCCAGCGGAAATCGCTGCCGGTTTCTCGCCGGCTGCCTTCTTCGCCAATCAGGTCGTGCTCAGGCCACTGCTTCCGGATACGTTCGACAATCAATTTTTCTGAAGCGCGGTCGGCCTTGGTCACCAGATCAGCGTCGCCCTTATATTCGATTGAGACTTTGCCGAAAAATGACATGAGCAGAGCGCCAGCCTCACGGGCCAGTTCCTGCATGGGATGGATGTAGTCTTCTTTGGCGGACATCAGCGGGCGCGACGCCCGGTATCTTCCGCAATGTACATGATCTCGTGCTTAAAAATGAACAAATTGGGCGAGCCTTCGCGGGTCAGGCGAACCATGCCTGTGTCGTAATATTCAATCCAGCCGTGTAATGCTTCTCCGCAGACCAGTTTCACTGTGACAGGCGTCTGTTTCTCGCCCAGGGCTTTCAGGTAAGAGGATTCCATTCCCGTATCATCCGGAGGCGGGGTTTTGGTGGTCTTTTTAGCAAAGGCTGGGGCGGCTGCACGAAACGACATGCCCAATATTGTAGCCCAAAAGCAGCCATGAGTCGCTGAAAAAACAGTTACAAACGGACTCAGCAATGATCTCAGGTAAAGACATTAACGCAAAGGACGCCACGGTCGCGAAAGACTCGCGAAAAATTGAAGGGTGATTCCCTGTTCCTTCGCGTTCTTCGCGTCCTTTGCGGTAAAACGTACAGGCTCATTGCTGACTGCTGAGTGCTAACTGCTATCTTGCCGGCGCGGTGTAATATCCGGCACGATGCCGTACCTGGTAGTCCCGGCCTTCAGGATCTTTCTTGTTAAGTTCCACCTTAATTCGGCGGAAAGGCGAATCTGAAACCTTGCGGCTGGGGTAGAAAGCCAGCAAATACTGCGTCCGCAATTCGTCGCTGATTTTGCGGAAGGCTTCATCCAGCTGCTGCTGGCCTTCAGCGTAATAATATTTCCCCCCAGTATCTTTTGAAATCTGGATGAGCGCGTGCTCACCGCCCAGATTGCGTCCGGCATCGGCCTCCACCGGAACCACAATAATGCTGTAGACGATTGCCTCAGCCTGCTGCGCCCGTCGCAAAGCGCCGTTGTAGTCGGCCTTGCTGGTGGTGTCGCCGCCGTCGGTAATCAGCACCAGCACCTTGCGTCCTTCGCGGTCCAGCAGTGACTCTGAGCACAGAAAAATCGCGTCGTAAATAGAAGTCCCCGGCCCTGTTTTCAAACTATCAATGCCGCGCTCTATGGTCTTTACATCAGAGGTAAAACGAGTCAGTTGGTCGATATTCTCAGTCACTTCAAAAACTGAGAGCCGGTCTTCATTCCGCAGAATGGAATGAACAAACCTGCGCGCTGAAGAAGTTTCCAGCTTGAAATCGCGCAAGGTGCTGGGACTGGTGTCAATGGCAAGCGCAATGCTTAAAGGTATAGCCGATTCCTTCTCAAAAACTTTAATCGTCTGCGGCACGCCGTCTTCAAACAACCGGAAATCGTCTTTGTTCAGGTCGGCCACGGGAGCGCCGCGAGAATCGGTCACCGTGGTAAAAACGTTCACCAGCCGCACATTCACGCGATAGGTAGATTCGTCTTTTTGTGATTGCGATCCCGGTGATTGCAAGCCTGGTGCAATGCGATCACCCTTCTGCGGGTCTTGCGCAACAGCGCGGACGCCCCATGCACACATCAGGCAGACAAACAGGCAAGCCAGACTGAACCACGGCGGTAAAGCGCGAGTCCGATTCATAGTTTTCAGCGGGTATTCTGGAGAACTTAGATGCAAACGGCGGTAAAGAGTTATTTATTTACTCGAATTTCTTCAGGAAACGGTTCACCATCGGCCCAGACAGCGCCATCCTCAAAGTACTCCTTTTTCCATATAGGCACGGTCTTTTTCAGCGTGTCGATCAGCCATCGGCACGCCTCAAACGCAGCGATCCTGTGAGCAGACGCCACTCCGATCAACACGCTGGTTTCGCCAATTTCAAGCCTGCCCAGCCGATGGACCAGGCAAACGTCTCGCACTTTAAATTGTTCGAGTGCCGCCTGGGCCAGTTTTTCCATCTCGTTTAAAGCCATGGATTCATAGGCTTCATAGTCCAAAAACAAAGTACGGCGGCCGCGCGTATTATTGCGCACAATTCCATCGAAAAATAATGCTGAGCCATCCTCCGGGCGCTCCAGGTTCTTTCTAATTGCCTGAATATCAATGGGTTTGCGAACAATGGCGCAATGCGCGGACGTGAGTTCAGCCGATTTGGATTTGCCGCCGCTCACCGGAGGCAGCAGGCCGACTTCATCCCCTTCTTTGAGCTCAGCCGATCCCTGGGCGTACTCCTGGTTGATGGAGCAAGCAATGGATTTAGTCAAGCCCTGAAACTTGGGATAGAGGCGGGAATAATGGGCCATCACGGCTGAAAGCCGGGCACCGGAGTCCAAGTCCAGGGATTCTTCCTGCCGGCCAACAATATCCTTTAGCTGCCCAAACAGCAGCACCTTAACAAGCATGGAATAAGAATAACGGAAACACTGCCCGACTGGCTCGATAGTTTCGAGGACTTCTGGGGTACGACATGCGTTAGGGAGGGTTAATTCAAATAAAGTTTGGTTTACCCGTGACGAGCGTCACTACCTCATGGAACCTTCTTGCGTCTAATACGTATCAGCATCAAGGCTATTGCACAGTTTACGAACTCATCCGGAGCGGTTTCACGCACTGCTCCGGAAATTTTTTGCGCTAGTGATTAAAGCGTGTTCACGCTCAGGCTGGCACGCCTTACGGAACGGCGATCCCCATGTTTCGCGTCATCTGCAGAGCCGCGGTGCGGAACTCGCCTGAATCGGAAGCGAAAGAAGCCTTTCCGCCGGAATATGCCGCCACCTGCTCCAGGAGCGCCCGCTCGGAAGCACCGTCCGCGTTGACTCCAATGCAGTCGATACGCACGCCGCTTACCTGGCTGCGGAACGTAAGACTGCCCGAGGTAGTCTGCCCGCTACGCCCATCCGATATTACGAGAAGGACACGGTTGCTGTTCTTGCCGATCCGCTTCAGGTGTCCTGCGGCAAATGCGATTCCAGAGATCAGCGCCTTGCCCGGCTTAGGACGTATCTGGCTGAGTGCTTCTTCCAGGAGCGTGTCGTCGGCCGTGAGGTCCTGCTCAAAATCAAGCTGGTCGCTAAAGACCAGAATGGCAGCTTCGTCATTCACTCGCAGGTTTCTTACGATGTCTCGCAAAGTGGCAACAATCGCCTGCCTGTTCTGGTTGGTCAGCAGCGATGTCTCAATCAATATTCCCAGTGACACTGCTTCAGAAGGCGCTGCTATTACCTTGGGGCGATTTGCCGGAGCATTGGGCGCTGCCGCGGTTTCACGCGAAGGCGGCTCATGGAGTGTATCTTCAAATCCAAAAGGCGTTTTTTTGTTTCTTGAAGGATTCTCCCGATTGGACGCTTCGGTGGTCTCAGTTGGCTTGTCGGTCCGCTTGGCGGGACCTGCGCTATTTGCGGCAGCAGAAGAATTGCCCGTTGAGCGTGAATTGGCATTGCTCGATGCTGCGATTACTGTATTAGCTGACGGCTTGCCAGTGTCTGGATTGGGCGGCGCGTCCAACGCTGCCGCGCTGGCCTGATAGCGCTGCCATCCTTCAGCTTTTCCGCCGTCTTTTACATAGGCTTGCCACGCGTAATTGTTGATCTCCTGGCCTTGGGGCGTGCCTGCGGTCAAATTGGCGGCACGGGCCAGATACCAGTAGCCGCGATATTGGTCGCGATTTTTGCCATTCAACAGCGCGAGCCCCATGCCATAAACTAATTGCGCATTATTCGGATCACTGGCTACGGCCTGCTCCAGTGCCGTGCGCGCCTGTGGATAATCTTCAATAGCCAGATAACTTAGGCCAACCGCTCCGTTCAACATGTTAGCGACTTGCTGTTTGAGCATTTGGAAATTTCTATCCAGCATGCCTTCAGGCTTGCTCAACTGATCAAGGCTGCTCATGGCTGAATTCAATTGTGCCAGCCGGTTCGCCGCGGCGCTTTTGTCACGGGAGGCGGATGACATGTCCTGATTGAGCACCGCAATTGCAATGGGATTGCCGGGTGAGATAGCCAACAACTCTTTAGCGCGCTGTGCGCTCTGTGACTGATGTCCTAAACGAAAATTGTCCCAGACAAGAAATTCCAGCGCGTCCGTTTTCAATTTGCTGCCACCGGCCATTGCCACATATCGATCCATGGCACTGATGCGCTCAGAGATAGTCGACTGCTTGACGGCGTCAGCGTAAGCGCTGATGCTGCTGCCAGCTGATTGCGCCGAGCATGAAATCGCGGAAAACGCGAATAGCAGAATGAGCGGCAAACTGAGCGAGACCCGAGTTGGCACTTTCAGCCACTCTGAAACGGCAGAGTTGTATCCGGAATTTTTGCTCTGCGACATGGGTCCTCTTCAGGAATGGGGTGTTTATCTGTTGATTGGATGCTTACGGCTGTGCTGCTGCTGGCCGGAAACTCACCTTAAATCGAGGGTTAGGTAGAGAATTCTACGCGCAAAAAAGCAGGGCAGAGATTGCTCCCTGCCCCTTCGATTCAACAAGAGATTGCTTTTATGCGTTGCTGAGAACCCGCTCGCGCGTTTCCGCATCCTGGCGTTCTTCCAGGCGCGAGCCCGGAAGAGCAACTTCAAGCACTTCTTCTATCGTGCTGACGAAATGCAGAGTTAGTCCGTCAAGCTGTTCCGGAGTCAAATCTTCTTCCACGTTCATGCGATTGTCCGCCGGGAAGAGAATGTCTTTCACCCCTGCGCGCTTCGCGGCCAGGAATTTCTCTTTCACTCCGCCGATCGGCAAAACATTGCCGCTCAGCGTAAGCTCACCCGTCATCCCGGTCTGTGGACGCACCGGCGTATCTTTCAAGAGTGAAACCAGCGCCGTGGCCATGGTCACACCCGCAGAGGGACCATCTTTTGGAATGGCTCCCGCAGGCACGTGGATGTGAATGTCATGGTCCTTGAAAAACTCCTCTGGAATTGCGAGCTTTTCAGCATTTGACCGAACCCATGTCAAAGCTGCCTGCATGGACTCCTGCATCACCTGGCCGATCTGTCCGGTCATAGTGAAGCCGCCCTTGCCTTTCATCTTATTGGCTTCGATAAAGAGAATGTCGCCACCCGCTGGCGTCCAGGCCAATCCCACGGCCACGCCGGGACGCTTAGTGCGCTCCGCAATCTCGGTGTCGATGCGGATCTTGATGCCGCCAAGAAATTCCTGAACAACCTCCGGCGTCACCAGCAACTTTTCATCTTTGCCTTCAGCAATGCGGCGCGCCTGCTTACGGCAAACCGTGCCGATGTTGCGCTCCAGATTGCGCACGCCTGCTTCACGCGTGTAGTGCCGACTGATGAACCGAACAGAAGGTTCCGGAAATTCAATCTGATCCTTCGTCAGGCCGTTTTCTTCAATCTGCTTGGGAATAAGATAGCGCTCCGCGATGTGCGTCTTATCGTCTTCCGTGTAGCCTTGCAGCTCGATAATCTCCATGCGGTCGCGCAACGGCTCCGGAATCGTATCGAGCATGTTAGCGGTGCAGATGAAAAGCACTTTTGACAAGTCAAACGGCACGTCCAGATAGTTATCGCGGAACGTGGAGTTCTGCTCCGGATCCAGCGTTTCCAGCAGCGCCGAAGAAGGGTCGCCACGGAAATCGCGTCCGAGTTTGTCTACTTCGTCCAGCACAAAGACAGGATCGTTGGTCTCTGCGCGGCGCAAACCTTGCATGATCTGTCCGGGCAAAGCCCCAATGTATGTGCGGCGATGACCGCGAATTTCCGCTTCATCATGCACGCCACCCAGTGAAAGACGCACAAATTTCCGCTCCAGCGCGCGCGCAATGCTGCGCCCGAGAGAAGTCTTTCCCACACCGGGAGGCCCAACAAAGCAAAGAATCGGTCCCTTCATGCTCGGCTTCAACCGACGCACAGAAAGATAATCCAGAATGCGGTCTTTTACTTTCTTGAGATCGTAGTGGTCCGCATCCAAAACCTCGGCCGCTTTCTTGATGTCGACCACAACACCGCTCGATTTGGCCCACGGCAAAACCGCCAGCCACTCAATGTAATTGCGCGTCACGGAGTAGTCCGCCGCCATGGGTGACATGCGGGCGAGTCGGTTGAGTTCCTTGGTGGCTTCTTTCTTGACTTCTTCAGGCATGCCGGCCGCATCAATCTTCTGCCGCAGCTCTTCCACGTCACGCTGGGTTTCATCCTGCTCACCCAGTTCTTTCTGGATTGCCTTCATCTGCTCGCGCAAATAGTATTCGCGCTGCGATTGCTGCACCTGGTCCTGCACTTCATTTTGGATCTTGTTGCGCAGTTGCTGGACTTCCAATTCCTTCGCCAGATGATGGTTAATGGCTTGCAGCCGGTGGCTTACGTCCGGCGTTTCCAGTATTTCCTGCTTGTCTTTGGTGGAAAGGAACGGCAGCGACGAGGCAATAAAATCCACCAGCCTGCCGGGTTCTTCAATGTTAATGGCCACTGTCTGCAGTTCATCGGACAGCGTAGGCGAACCAGCCACAATCTGTTGGAACAGAGTAAGGACATTGCGCTGCAATGCCTCAATCTCCGGCGACGTTTCCGGTTCCGTGTCTGGAATCGGTTCCACATTGGCGCGGAGGAACGGCGTTAGCTGGGTAAAGTCCTGCAGCTTGCCGCGCGTTAGCCCTTCGGTAAAGACGAAGAGGCTCTGGTTCGGCATCTTGACCACCTTGTGAACAGTGGCCAGAGTTCCAATGGCATATAAATCAGTAGGTTGCGGTGCATCCACGCGGGCTTCACGCTGGGCCACCACCAGGATGGTCTTCTCTTCACCCAGCGAATTGATCAGTTGAATGGAGCTCTCGCGTCCTACCGTCAGTGGCAGGACCGCATGCGGGAACAGCACGGTGTCACGCACCGGAAGAACCGGTATGCTCTTCTGCTGCTCCTCAGTTAGTGTTGGGCGCTGATCAGGCGTCACAGCGATAGGCTCAATATTGGTGCTAGTTTTTGTTTCAGACGCCATAAAATTTATCCTTGATATAAGTACGCTCACATTTGATGAAACGGTATTAGGGAAAGATGCAGTTTACGCAATCTTTTCACCGTGCGGATTGTACCATCATTTCCCTCTCGCATAGCTTCAACTCTCTTGATTTTCAATCTCTTAGAGCTTCTTGTTAGACGATAGTTTTTCACTTGGCGCTGGGGTAAACTCCCAGCACCTTTACAAAGCCTGCGATTTCTTCCAGATGGTTAAGGGCAAGCTTCATTGCCGGATCCGCACCGCACATCACATCGACGTAAAAGCGATATTCCCACGGCTTGCCGCGTACCGGGCGCGACTCAATCTTGCTGAGGTCAAGATCCCTCAGGGCAAAAACGCTCAAGGCCTTGAACAACGCCCCGGAGACATTCTTGAGAGAGAAAACCAGAGAAGTTTTATTGGTTCCTGACCCCACTTTCCTCTTCTTGTTGATCAGGAAAAAACGGGTGAAGTT
>JBAVLE010000149.1:0-46040 GCA_049688735.1 Candidatus Angelobacter sp.
GGGTAAAGTTGGGCGTAAGAGGATTCCTGACGCGCCATATATCGCCGCTGCCCTGGAAGCAAATGTAGAGCTTGCCATCCGGACCCAGGCGGGCATCGCGAACGAAGCGAGGTCCGTTCACGGGTGCGCCGTTGGTGAAAACGGAAGCAGTGCTGTCAAAAATCCTTACCTGAGACTTTGTATCAATGACAGTTCTTCCGCCAGACAGCTTGAACTCAAGGCGGGTGACTTCTTTAATTCCGGCAACGAACACGTAACCGTTGGTCACCGCGCCCTGGTTGTTGATTAAGCCCGCTTGCTTGGTTTCTACCTGATAATCCACCGGAGCAAAAACTCCGGGCAGATAACAGGTGCTGAGGTTCAAAATGCCGTTTGAAGGGGCAGTATTTGGACCCGTGTTATCGAGCCGGCAGAAGCCAGAAGCTCCGTCAGCTACCCACCAGTCTGTAATAGGAGGTCCACCGGCCGGGTTTGGCACACTTGCTTGTATCATTCCAGCCGGGCGGAACATCAGTTGATTTCCCACTTGCACGGCCTGTGCAGACGCGCTGGATACACACATTAGCGTAACCAGAGCCAGCATCAGGCTGCATTTCCAGGAGCGAGTTAACAAGGTTTTTTTAGCATCCTTGCTTGCGGCCCGCAAAAAGTTCGAGTTCATTTGGTTCCTCTCTTCGATGAATACTTTTTATTGCCGATTCCCGCTTCTTCGAGCCCGATGCGGGGGAAGTACTTTCTGCATTGAGGCTGCCGGGCCGAAAGTCCGGCAGCCTCAGGTTTGGTTACCGCAGGAACGTGATGCCGCCCTGAGCAACTCCACCAGCGTCCGAAGTGATGGTCACTTGGTTCGGCGGCGGTATGTTGCTGAAGCGAATTGAGAACACGCCCTGGGCGAATGGGATGATTGGTCCCATCACGCCTTGCCACTGGAGTCCGGTGGCGGGGTTGATGATGTCCAGGGTGCACGTCAGGGTGACGTTCGGCGTAAAGTCGCTTACGTTCACAATCAGACGGCCCTTGGCGCGGCGATAAACAATGTTGCTGATCACGATCAGGTCAGTTGCCGGCCGGACGATTACAGTTACGGTTGCAGGCGCGCTGACCGGGTTCGGAGCGAAGCTGCTGGTTGCCGTCACCGTGAAGGTGAAGGTTTGGGCTTGCGTGAGCTCCGGCACCGTACCTGCTGTGAAGATCACCGATGGGCCCGTGGTCCCCGACAGTGTGGCGTCGGGAGGCAGCGGGGTCACGGGGGTCCAGTTAAAGGTGGAGGAGCATGGAGCGTTCACCGGGTCAGCAGGGTCAACACAAGCCGCACTTAATGTCACGACTGCGCCGCTGGCGACCGTTATGGTTGTTCCAGTCACAGGCCCTGGAGGTACGATCGGTCCACCCGGGACCTGAACATCAGGGTTCGGAGCAGATGCCGTGGCAGTGACAACAGGAGCTGTGCCAGGCTGTGCAAGCACCACCGGCACGATCAGAGTTGCCAGGGCCGAGGGTGGGACGCTGCTGCCGTTGGTGCCATTGTTGCCCACCAAAAGCGAGAACGTCAGGTTCTGTGCTCCGGATATCGCCGGGACCACAAAGGTCGGTTTCGCAGCAGTAACGTCGCTGATGGTTACGATTGGATCACCAGGATTGATGACCTGGGCCCATGTGAAAGGACCTGTTGGCGGATTGCTGCCGGTACCGTCAAGCGTGACTACGACGCCAGGGAACGGCGGGTTCGGGTTGGAAGTGAATTTTGGCACGGCAAGCGTCGTGATCTGGCCGGGCACGCAGGTCAGCGGAGGTAACGTGTTATCCGGGAATGGATTCAGTTGGCCCATCACCTGGTTGGGGAAAAACGGAACTGGTTGTTGTCCCAGCTGAATCTGGGAGCTATCGAAAACGTCGCTTACCATGGGCAGTTGGCCCATGCCATTGTCGAGCCATAGGATGTCAGCGAAGTTGGACTGCGGCTGACGCGTACCCGGCACCTGGTTCTCGGGGAAGATGAACTCAGTGCTGGGCAATTGATATTCGGAGTAGGTCAGACCATTTTTTGTCTTTCCCGGAACGCTGCCACTGACGCGTGCTCCCACGTTCTGTACGGCTGGCAGGAAATTGCCGCCTTGCGGGAAACGCATGCGCCAACGGCCTTTCACGCCGATTCCTGGAGGTCCCGGCTCAACCGGGAAGTTCGATGCCCACGCAGGCTCGCGGAAGGTCAGGTTGCCATTGCAGTCCTGGTCAATCGCGGAAACGTCAACCTGGCGTGCAATATCCGTGGTGAAACCTTCCACCCTGGTGCGTACGCCGGCTTCCTGCGGGAAAAACTGCGGGTCTACTCCGCCGGTTCCCTGAATGACAACTACTTCGATAATGTAGGCCGGATCGGTATTCGGCCACGTGTAAGCACCAACCGTCAGAGCCTGAACATCGGTTGCGGTAATGAAGGGGCCTTGGTCATCCATTTCAAGCGTGCCAATGATGTTGACGAAATCGCCCACTTCAAACGGCATTTCCAGAAGTGGGTCCTGCGGATGCGGGTTTTCCACGGTCGCCGGATCGCCGACCTGGTTCATGGTGAAGATCGGTTGCAGCGCAGTTCCGCTGATAGGGTCACGAGGACGGTTGATTTCCGGACACTGCGGATCGTCAGCCCCCCCAAGATACGGATCAAGAATGCCCGCAGTACCCAGCTCGCCGTTATAAGCACCGGGAGCCGTGACTGGGATACACATCGGATAGCCTGTCTCCGAACTTACCGTCGGGTTGTTCTGGTCAACGGCAAACCGGGGATCAGCCGACTTTCCGACGCTGTAACGGCCTTTCGTCATTACCACGGGGTTCCCACTGCCATCCAGAAGCGGCGTGCCATCCTGATTGGGTACCGTGATAGTGAGGGCGGGATCATTGATCTGGACCCGCATGCCGTTCACCCACATGACGCCGTTGGCATAATCGAATTTTTCGATGTAGCCCTGCGTGAAGTTCGCTGGGTCTTGGAAGATGAAGACCAGACCTGCAATGTACTGGCCGTTGACAATGTTTCCCTGCACGTTGACTTGATAGGTCCCAGGGAACCGCACCGTGTCAGACATCGCCAGTCCCGTTTGAAAAACCGGGTCGGTCTGATGGGTGTTTGGGTTCAATTCGAAAGCTTCTTCCCATGTCAACAAGGTGTTGGGGAAGATGACTACGGTATTTTGCGGAACACGGATAACATTGTTGTTTACTTCAACCCAGCCGCCCGTGACCTTGCACTGCGCCGGCAGTGGGGGGTTGGCCGGCGTGGGTGTCGGATTGTCATCCTTGTTGCACAGCCCCGGAGTTGCATCCAATGAAGCGTACTGGATGAACCCGGTGATCTGAAAGCCGGTTGGGGCATTGCCTTCACGCGGCGGTTGAACCGGCGGCGCCGGAGGAACCGCGGCCGGCGTCGGCCACGGAATTGGATTAAGGCTCTGGGCTTGTGCTTTCGTTCCCAGCCCCGTGATCAGCAGCAGCAGTACAACTCCCGCTACTTTGAATCTCTTGGTTAGTTGCTCAAATCCCCACATTTTGAAGCTCCTTCCGTCGGTGTACTGCAATTTCGTACTGCTCTGCCTTGCTGATGTGTTGTCTTGCTGCCCTGACCGCGCCGGAGGCTGGGTCAAGGCTCTATCCATCGCGAACCTAATTGGATCCGGCATTTTGCCCTCCCAACAGGTTCTCCAGGAATGTGGGAAGAGGCTTGCCGCCCTGGGCTCCCACTGCCGGAATTTCCATAAGCTGGTCTGTCGCACGGTCCGGATGTTTCGGGTCGGGCGTAATTGGATAGCCGTTCGCGCCGTGTGGATGACCATTTGGCGTAAACAACTGCGGATGGTCGAACGGAGCCGCCTGTGCGACTGTCCGTGGATCTGTCAAAGCGTTCCGCAGGAAGTCCACCAGGTCCGTTTTGTCCTGCAGCGTAAGACCCAACAGCTCGATGTCCGGATCCATGTACTTGACTTCTTCAACTGTGTTGAAGTCGCCGCCGCGGTTGTAAAACTCCACTACCTGCTCAAGAGTTAGCTGGCTGCCGTTGTGGAAATAAGGGGCAGTCAGGGCAACGTTGCGAAGCTGCGGCGCCTTGAAGAATCCCCCACGAGCTATGTCGTCGCTGCAGTTCATCGGCGAAGGCGCGATTCCATCTCCGCGACGCCCCGGGACAATTACGCTCTCATATCCGCCATCGCAGACGTGCTGGCGCAGAATTTCTGCTTGCGAAAGCGGGAGACCTGCTACCGGATCGGTTCCAGCCAGGCCGGCATCTTCCGCCGTTGGCCGCACGCCAATGTGGTAGTACCCGGTGTCGTAAACGCGCGCACTGTCGTCTTCCATAATCATCCGTTCCACCGGGAAGCCGGTCACGGTACCTACGGAAGCGTTGGATAATTCGGGGCCGCCGTGGCATACCACGCAACCCGCTTTGGTCTGGAAGAGGTTCAATCCGCGGAGCTGCCCCGGCGTCAGCGGTACTGCGCCCACCGAGTAGTGGATCTGTACCGGCACCTCCGATACCGGCGCTTCTCCGAAGAAGACAGTCAAGGTACCGGTGGCGTAATCAATGGTCCCACCGTTGACTCCATTGCCCATCACGCGTCCCTGGCCGTCGTCAAATGCGTAGGTGTCCTGATCGCTGGCGTCCAGAGTTGCATTCAACCCGATGAGTGAAACCGTGTACGGCGTTATGCCGGGCTTCAACTGAATCGTGTATTGGTTCTGCTGGTTGTCGCCGATCAGCGTATAGCTCTGCTGCTGCTCCATGTATTGGTCGAAAGGCGTTTGGTCGGCTACCAGGGTGCTTTCGTACATCTGGACTGCTACACCCCAGAACAGCGAGAAGTTGTATTCCATCAGGCTGTAATCATTTGTGCCTGCCGGGCAAGTCTCAAATTTGGCGGGATCAATCGTCGCTGTAGTGCTGCCATCCGCGGTTTCACAGATGTGCTGCGAGAATTGCCACCATTCCGGCTGGAACGCTTTCTGCACCAGTGCTGAGTAGCTGGTCTTCAGTCCCTTGTCGGGCGATTTTGAAAACGCACCCAGAACGCTGTCGGTCGGATCCACCAGCTGGTTAGCCAATGGGACGCGAGCAAGCAATTTCTTGCCGACTTGGTGAAAGTTCCGGTTATCAGCAGACATTTCTGTCGAGCTCAGAATCGGGCCCAGCGATTGCGAGCAGAGCGCCGAATTCACCATATTCACTTGGGTCGGTCCCAGCTTGCCGTCAACCGGATCAACAATTAGCAGGTGGTTCTGTTTGTCACGGGTGCCGAATGGGTTTGCGCCATTACAAACGTTCTGCGCACGGCCATCCCAGAAGTTGCGGAAGTTGAAAACTGCATCCACCGCGCTGGGTGTGTTGCGGCCGGTTACTCTGCGAGTATTAATTCGCTGAGTTGGATCCATCTCGCTGGGATAGGAGAAAACCGGATCAACTACCGGAGTTGTGGATTCCACGCTGGTAGTACTGGTAGCGCTAACCCCACCAACTTTGCCTTTGCCATTGCTTGATTGCTGGTTAGTGCTGCCTTTTCCGGAATTGCTCGGGTGATTTCTTGCGCTAGGCAGATGCGGAGTATCAGTCCCGTTGGTGAACCCTTCGTTCTGACCGGGATCAGAGACTTCATGGTTTTGGATGGAGCCCCGACCGCCGCCATTGTTATCTCCGTCGTCCGAACCAGCAGCATTTTGAGTGGTTACCGTGATCGTGTCATTGGTCAGTCCAAACTGCCCTTGCGATCCGGAAATATCGTTGACATCAGAAGTGACACTAAAGCGGTCATTAACGTCGGCCAGCTTGCGAAACGGATAATCTCCGTCGTGGTAACCGCCGAAACCCGCCCCTGCCGAACCTGCTTTGTAATGGTAGTTCGGACCCATTGATCCGTTGAATGGAACGCCTAGCTGGAAGGTGCTATCGCCGCCAGGCTGTCCAGGATTCACTTCGTTATTGACGCGGCTGTCAGCTCCTGCATTGAAATGGCAGCTGGCGCAAGCCTGGATATCATCGCTTCCGGCCTGCATGTCCCAGAACAAGGTTTTTCCCAGCTCAATCGCCGCTGTTTTATCGGCAATAATGCCTTCCATGCCGAAGACTGGGGGAATGGGAACGCTTGAAAGCGGCGCGAGAGGCCGCAATGGAACCCTGACGGAGCCGGTACCGCTCGGATTCGGGTCAGTAGACTGCGCGCGGATATGGCCGTAGTAGCCCACTGCAAAAACCAGTGCAACTACACATACGAAAATGCGCAGGAACCAGAAAGTCCCGGAAGACGGTTTCATCGTTTTTCTCCTAAATCGCTCAGTGCCGCCGGATCACACGAGTCCTGTCCGGAGTGCATTGCAATGCACATTCTGGGGGGTGGGGATTAAGGTTTCATTGGCGGTATATTAAAAGTTTTAATACTTTTTGGGGGATTTTGCAGATGACCAAGACATCGATAAACATAATATATGCAATAGCTTGCATGGCTTTAGTTCTATTTTTTAGTCTAATCAGGGAGGCTAAAAACGGGGCGAAAAATTATCGGCAGTACATGTACCATTCAAATGTGCCATTATGAACTAAAGCCCATTATAGACGTGGTCAAAAGTGCTGGCAGAATATGGCCCCAATCCTATTATTAGGTGAGCAGGTAGGAGAAAGCGAATACCGCCGAGTGTCCAGCCAGATAAATGTTCAGCGAATCTTCAATCCCAGCAGTTCGGCAAAGATCATGGCTTGAGCGGGATCCACGATTGCGCCTTTAAGATCGGCCGCGAGGACCATGAGGCCTTCCACGCGCGAGCCACGAAAATCCGCTCCTTCCAACTTGGCGCCGGTCATGTCCGCATCTTTAAGTTCACAGGCTTGCAGCACGGCTCCGCGCAGATCGCAGCCGCGGAAATCTGCCTCTCCAAAATTGCACCCAATTAACTCGATTTTATTGAACGTTCCAAGCCGAAATTGGGTAAAACCAGCATCTCCCCCCGAGATCAAGAAATCCTGGCATTCAGATTCAACGGCTCTCAGTCCGGTCAAGCGGCAGTTTATAAATTCCGTACGCACCGCTTTCAATCCAATCGCCTCGGTGTTCGCAAAATCACATTCCACCAGGCGTACATTTTTCAATCGCAGTCCTCGCAGGTTACACTGCGCAAAGCTCACTCCCTTGAGAATGCAGCCTTCAATTGCGACTGATTGCAATGAGCGGTCTTTGAAGCTGACATTTTCAATGAGGCATTCTTGAAACGAAATCTCGGGTTCGGCGAAGATATCGTTTGCCAAAGTAACTTGTCGAATACCTGCGGGAATGTCTGGCGCAGTTCTGCCCACCGAATCTTTTGCTTTTGTCTTGCGGTTCTGCGGTTTCATAGTCGCTTGTGCCGAATGCATGAAAACGGGGCTGTCAACGCAGCCCCTTGCCAACCATTTCCGTAAGCTTGAACTGCTCGCGTTTATCTTCTATCTTGCGCTCTGGCCTTTTTTGAGCAAGCTACGTGACGCATCCAGCGCTGGACGACCGATGCTATGGTAAGAAAGACCTGCCTCCGACATTTCCGTCTGGGAGAAAACATTGCGTCCGTCCAGCACAATAGAAGACCCCAGAAGATGCTTTATGCGGACTAAATCGAGACTCGCAAATTCTTTCCACTCGGTCAGAATCAGCAGGGCATCAGCGCCATCGGCCGCAGCGTAGGGATCAGATGCATAGTTGATTCTGCTGCCAAGAATCTGTTTCGCTCGGTCCATTGCGGCAGGATCAAAAGCTGTAATTTGGCACTTTTCTTCCAGCAACTGCTCGATAACTTTGATGGCCGGCGATTCACGCACATCATCAGTTCCATCTTTGAATGCCAACCCGAGCACTGCCAGTCTTTTGCCTTTGATCGTCCCTAATGCAGTCCGTACCTTGTGAACAAACCGTACGCGCTGCTCGTCATTGATTCTCTTGATCTCATCCAGCAATGGAAATTCAAATCCAAATTCGTGCGTGACCGCGCGAAATGCTGCTACATCCTTGGGGAAGCATGATCCCCCATAGCCTATGCCGGCGCGCAGGAACTCCGGGCCGATACGGCTGTCACTGCCAATTCCTTTTGAGACCTCTTCAATGTTTGCGCCCACCGATTCACAAAAACTCGCCACAGCATTGATGAACGAAATCTTCAACGCTAGAAAAGCGTTGGATGCATGCTTAATCAATTCTGCGCTGCGCGGTGAAGTCTCAATGTACATCGGTATCGGGCGTGCATGTTCCGGCTTGGGGACCGCGCTGGGGATCAGAGCATAAGACCCATCATTCAGCGGAGCATAAATTTCACGCATGATGCCCGCTGCGCGTTCACTGGTGGCTCCAACAACAATTCTGTCGGGGTAAAGAAAGTCAGTAACAGCAGTACCTTCGCGCAGAAATTCAGGATTTGAAACCACGTCGAAGTCTGCCGGCTTGCCGCCCTCGGGCGATAATGCGTCCTGCACACGCTCGCTTGTGTAGACCGGGACTGTGCTCTTTTCGACGATGACTTTGTATCCATTCATCGCTCCGGCCAGCGATTGGACCACCCCTTCCACGCAGGAAAGGTCAACTGCGCCATTTTCGGCGGAGGGAGTCCCCACAGCGATGAAAATCACAACGGATTTTCGTGCGGCATCCTGAAGGTCAGTGGAAAAAGAAAGGCGAGTACCGCGATGCCGGCTTAAAAGTTCTTGTAAACAATCTTCATGGATTAGGGTTTCGCCGGCCTTTAAGGCTGCAATCTTAGTTGAATCGCTATCCACGCAAATTACGTTGTGACCCAACTCCGCTAAGCATGTTGCTGCAACCAGACCCACGTAGCCCGAACCGATTACAGAGATTTGCATGTTCTTGCTTTTCTCCAAGCAAAACAAATCCCGATACCAGTTACTTGGGATTATTTGTCGTGTCAGTATCTATTCCTAAAGGTGTGGTCGTCAAATCAGAGCTGCTGGCCGCGTTCTGCCCTGAATTGATTCAAGTGCGGAGTGGCAAATGACCTTAACCCGGCCGTGGCCTAAACCAGCAACCTACGAATTTCAGATGCAAACGGAAGACCAATTTTGAGCCTGCGGAAGACGCAATCAATGCGGGCACAGGCTTGTTGCCTTTTAACACATATCCGTGGATGACTGCTTCCAAGAGACACATCAGAGACCATTGCCTAAATCCGGTGCAGTCATCTCTCTCGCCAATGGAGAACCCCATGCAGAAGGTTTATAATCTGGATTCGTTGGCTGTTTGCCTCATCACTAACTTCCGCACCCGATTTGAGGTAAGCTGATGGTTACGTAAATGCATTGTATTGTTAAATGCATAGGCATTTGCACTGTAGAGACACTGGTTTTTGACCCCCTCTTAGGGGCGAAATGAGGTTTCTCTCTACCTAGAAACGGCAACAGTTTCGGTTGCTTCTGCAACTTTATATGTTGGAAGACGTTTAAGCGTTGAGAAGGGGATTGGAAGTAAATTGGAAGTTCTAAAATCTGGTCCGCTGAAGATTGTGGGGAATTGGGTCGCTAGGCTTGCTTGGGTGTATGCAAGGGAGGCTGGTGGATGCCACTAAGCGAGGCCGAAAGAGAAGTTCTTAAAAGTGAAGCCAATGGCGCCCAGATGCCTGTACCCAGCCCCAGTTGGCTGAGATGGACAGATGCGCTCTACCATCTCTGGTTTCAGCGCCGCCAGATTTTTCGATGGGTGGTTCTGGGTCTTGTTTTGTCCCTGATAGTTGCATGGCGTTATCCCAAATATGAAAGTACGGCCCAGATTATGCCGCCCGATAGTGGTGGATCGGGCTTGGCGTCCCTCCTTCCGGCACTGTCAAAATCACCGGGGCTAATTGGTATGGCCAGCGACATGATGGGGATGAAAAGTACGAGTGCGATTTTTGCCAGAGTGCTGGAAAGCCGCACTGTCCAGGACCATCTCATTGACCGCTTCGATCTCCGGAAAAGATATAGCCTGAAATATTGGGAAGATGCGCGAAAGAAGCTGAGCAAGCGCACCATTATCTCTGAAGATAAGAAGAGCGGCGTGATCGCTATCTCCGTTCAGGACCATGACGCAGCTTTAGCTACTGAACTTGCGAATGCTTATGTAGAGGAACTCGGTTCGGTGATGGCAAAAGTTTCCACGTCTGCTGCGCGCCGTGAACGTATTTTTATAGAGCAGCGGCTAACCGACGAAAACGCTAACTTGCAGGATGCCGAACGGCAATTCAGCCAGTTTGCCAGCGCCAATATGACATTGGACGTGCCTGAACAAACCAAGGTCACAGTGGAAGCCGCAGCTAGGCTTCAAGGTGAGTTGATCGCTTCAAAAGCACAATTGGAAGGGCTCAAGCAGACCTACACAGAAGAAAATATTCGCGTGAAGAGTGTTCAGGCCCATGTGAATGAACTGGAACACGAATTGTCGAAGATCAACTCTGGCCGCACAACCAGTGTTCAGGATCCCACGAGTCCATATCCGTCGGTCAAGAACCTGCCGATTTTGGGAGTAAAGTGGGCGGATTTATATCGCCAAACCAAGATTCGTGAAACGGTAGTGGAATTGCTTACCGAGCAATATGAAATGGCGAGAATCCAGGAAGCCAAAGAAATACCATCAGTCAAAGTGCTGGATCCCGCCTCAATCCCGGAGAGAAGAGAGCCTTCATGGAAGCTTGTTATCGTGGTGGGAACGTTGCTGAGCGCGTTGCTGGCTTGCCTGGGCTACTTCATTAAGAACTGGTGGGACCGCTGGGACCAGGATGATCCAAGGCGCATATTGGTTTCGCAGGTGCTTCGACTTGGCCGGAGGAACGCAAGTTCGGTGAGCGGCATTCCGCGGCATCGCGCAGTCCGTCCGGACGAGATTTCGCAGGCATGAGCACAGACACAGTCAGGAGGAAATGGTGTCTACACAAGAGGTAGTGAAGGAACAAGGCAATCTCTTGGAAGTGTCGCACTTCGCAGGGACCCAGATTCATCGTGCTCTGGCACATGAAAAAGGTACCGGTTTAGGCGCGGCCGTCGCCATGTTAGAGGCCCTGATTGTAATTGTTTCCGGTTATGCGGCCTATTCAGGACGTGATTTTCTGGGCGATCTCTTCGGCGTTTCGCCTGTGGATGTTAAAACCTCTCCTCTACGCCTGTTCGTATTCCTATTGACCTATGCCTGCCTCACCGTAATCTGCAACGCGGCCCAAAATCTTTATTCTGACGTTGCCATCCGTTCCGCAAGGGGTGCGCGCGTAAGAATCCTGAAGGGCTTCATGGTTTCATCCATGATTTCCATCATGATTGTATTTATCGCAGGCGAGCAGGCTGTTCCGCGGCTGATCGTCGCCAGCACGCCGCTCTTCAGTCTGGCAGGCGTTCTTTGCATACGCTACGTGATGGAGCGCTACAACCTCAAGCGCATTGAGCGCGGCATCGGCAATCAGCATGTCCTTATTGTTGGCAGCGGTGAAGTTGGACAGGCGTTCCGCTCGTATCTTCAGGGCCACGCACAGCTTGGAAAAACATTTTGCGGATTCGTTGACTGGGAGCCCGGCGCCCGCCCTTTCTGCCTGGGAACGCCAGACGATCTGCCCCGCATCCTGACTGAAAACTTTATTGACGAAATTTATTTCACTCCTTCCATCAGCCGTGATCTGGTCGTGCGCATCGTTCTCGAGGCTCGCCGCCAACGGATAGGGGTGAAGGTAGTCCCTGATCTGTACGGTGGCCTCGCGATAGGCGCCGGCATGAATTACATTGGCTCGGTTCCGGTATTGGAGCTCAATCGCCAGCCGATCCCAACTCTGGGTCTTTTCGTGAAGCGCTTGATGGATTTGTTCATCAGCATCGTTACGTTGCTTGTTACTTCTCCTTTGCTGCTGTTGACCGCCATCGCGGTCAAGATCGATTCTCCGGGGCCAATCCTCTATAAAGCTTGGCGCGTCGGACGCAAAGGCCGCAAATTCCGCTGCTATAAATTCCGTACCATGTGTGCCGATGCAGATGCTCGCAAGAACGGCCTGATGCACATGAATGAGCGCAATGGTGCCACTTTCAAGATTGTTGACGATCCGCGCATTACCCGCCTGGGCCGCTTCCTTCGCAAGTACAGCATTGACGAGCTTCCACAACTATTTAATGTATTCAAAGGCGATATGAGCGTCGTTGGTCCACGGCCACATCCTGAAGATGATTTCAAGCGGTACGATCTCGAGCACTTCCGTCGGCTCGACGTCACGCCCGGGCTCACCGGCCTTTGGCAGGTGACCGCCCGCCACGATCCCTCTTTCGAAAAGAACGTGATGCTTGATCTCGAGTACATTGAAAACTGGAATGTGTTTTTGGATTTAAAGATTCTTTGCAAGACCGTTCCTGTTGTCTTTCGAGGCTCCGGTCACTGATTTTTCGCCCTATGAACTTGCTGGAAGCCCTTGTGCGCGCCGTTGCGCATTCAAAGCGCTGTCACTCACTTACAATAGGAATGCTCAGAGCAGGAAAAGCAGAAAAGCTCGCTGTGCCTGTGAGTGGGTATTTAGGCAACAAATTGGGGATGGAGAAGCAGCGTGGCGCTTAAGCGGGCATTAATCACTGGTGTGACCGGCCAGGATGGCTCCTATCTTGCGGAACTTCTTCTAAAGAAGGGCTATGAAGTCCATGGAATCAGGCGTCGCTCGTCTTCATTCAACACCGGCAGAATCGACCATCTGATTCAGGATCCGCACTCTGAAAGCTGCCGTTTTTTTCTTCATTATGGTGACATGACCGATTACAGCAGCTTGAAGCGCACCATACAAATTGTGGAGCCCGATGAAATTTATAACCTCGCAGCCCAGAGCCACGTAGCTGTTTCATTTGAGCAGCCTGAATACACCGTTCAGTCCGATGCGCTTGGGCCGTTGCGCATGCTGGAAGCAATTCGGAGCCTCGATCTTCAGGGCAAAACGCGGTTCTACCAGGCGTCCACGTCAGAAATGTTTGGCAAGGCGCAGGAAGTTCCACAGAGTGAGACCACGGTTTTTTATCCGCGCTCGCCCTACGGTGTGGCCAAGCTTTATGCCCACTGGATCACGGCCTGCTACCGCGGAACATACGGCATTTATGCTTGCAGCGGCATTCTTTTTAACCATGAGTCGCCGGTTCGTGGCGAAACATTCGTTACGCGCAAGATAGTCCGCGCTCTTACACGCATTCAGCTGGGCGCACAGGACTGCCTTTATCTCGGAAACCTTGACGCCCGGCGGGATTGGGGCCATGCCCGTGATTACGTAGAAGCGATGTGGCTCATGCTGCAACAGGACCGCCCTGAGGATTATGTGATCGCCACGGGAAAGCAGCATTCTGTTCGTGATTTTGTCTGCGCCGTGGCGCAAAGGCTCGGGATCGTCCTTCGTTGGGAAGGAACGGGCCAGAATGAAACAGCTTTTGACGTCCTAACAGGGGAGCGTATTGCTGCGATTGATCCACATTACTTTCGGCCTGCGGAAGTTGAAAACCTGTTAGGGAATGCCGCCAAAGCCAGAGAAAAGCTTGGCTGGACTCCACGCACCACGTTCGATGAACTTGTGGACGAAATGGTGCGCGAAGAATTGGAGATTGCAAAGCTGGAAGCCTCCGGAAAGAGGCAGACTGCTGTTTAGCGCGAAGTCCGGGCAAAAGAATGAAGAACACCACCCAAGAAGTATCGCC
The DNA here is from genome assembly GCA_049688735.1 of Candidatus Angelobacter sp. Lineage (GTDB taxonomy): Bacteria > Acidobacteriota > Terriglobia > Terriglobales > Acidobacteriaceae > Angelobacter. The sequence continues at coordinate 13,682 of JBAVLE010000149.1, forward strand.
AGCATCGGAAAACCTGGATCCGGAGACCACATCGTTTGAGGTTGCCGTGCCAAGCGGACGATCAATTGCCGGCAATACTCTGTGGAACCTGCTGGGAAATTGTTTTCCCGTAGCTGTCGCAGTGGTCTGTTTGCCTATCATCAAACGTGGGCTAGGGACCGAGCGGCTCGGAATTATGAGTCTGGCTTGGGTCGTGATCGGATATTTCAGCCTGTTCGATCTTGGCCTTTCGCGAGCGCTCACTAAACTGGTGGCTGAGAGAATCGGGCAAAGGCGTGAGTCTGAGATTCCATCACTAGTCTGGACGTCTCTCTTCCTGATGACCGGCGTGGCCACAGTCGGGGCCATTTTAACTTTTCTTCTTGCGCCTTATCTGGTGGAACGGCTGTTAAAAGTCCCCGCGTCTCTTTCCCATGAGGCTTTAGTCTCTTTCTATTGGTTGGCCGCTGGGGTGCCTGTCGTGGTGTTGACCGCGGGGCTGCGCGGTGTGCTCGAAGCCCTGCAACGGTTTCGGCTGGCTACGGCCATTCGTATTCCGATGGGAATTTTTACTTATCTGGGGCCTGCAGCACTTCTGGCATTTACCCACAGCCTCGTTCCCATTATTGCGCTGCTTGTGCTCGGAAGGATTCTTGCCTGCGCTGCTCATTTATGGGCTTGCTTTCACGTGATGCCCGGCTTGCGCGGGGGCTTCGGTTTCCATGCCGCTTCTGTCAAGCCATTGTTTATCTTTGGCGGCTGGATGACCGTGAGCAACGTCCTTGGCCCGCTCATGGTCACCTTCGACCGTTTTTTGATCGGCAGCATCATTTCCATCGCCGCAGTGGCGTATTACTCAATTCCTTACGAAGTGGTTACCAAGCTATGGCTGATCTCCAGCGCCCTTATCGGCGTCTTGTTCCCGGCATTTTCAGCCACCAGCCATAATGACCGCACTCGGTTGGTCTTCCTATTTAAATGCGGGGTCAAATACATCTTCATCGTCCTGCTGCCTCTCGCGCTGATTTTGGTAGTTTTTGCGCCAGAAGGCCTGGCGTTCTGGCTGGGCAATGATTTTGCCCGCAACAGTGCGCCGGTTGCGCGCCTCCTGGCGGTCTCGGTTCTCGTAAACAGCATGGCGCAGGTGCCCTTTACGCATTTGCAAAGCGTTGGGCGGCCTGATGTCACTGCGAAATTCCACTTGATCGAATTACCTGTTTATCTGGTAACGCTATTCTTCCTGGCCCGGCACTTCGGGATTACCGGCGTAGCCGTAGCCTGGCTGTTGCGTGTCATGCTCGATGCCTTCCTCTTATTCTGGTTTTCCTTTCGCATGTTACCCGAGTGCCGTTTCATCGTTACCCGATTGCCCTTGATGATTGCCGGAGCGTTGGCTCTCAATCTGGCTGTGGCACTGATTGCCGGCTTGGCTTTTAAAATTATTGTTGCTTGCGCAGTGTTTCTTTTCGCTGTGCCGGCTTTGTGGTTGTGGATGTTTACTCCTGCCGAACGTGCGCCTTTGCACGGGGTAATGCAGCGGTGGAAGGTTTGATCTGTCGGAGGAGAGTCTTATCCGCTGATTGGACTAAGCTATAATCTTTGCGGTGAAGCCATCATCCAACATCAGGAAAGCGTTCTACCGCTTGAATCCAATTTACTTGGCCGCCAAGCGATACTACCATTTGTGGTACTACAACAGTCTCGTCTGGCAGCAAACCACATGGATGGGTGTAATCACCCACAAATTCCCAACCGACATGTGGAATTATCAGGAAATTCTGGTTTTATTGCAGCCCGCCCTGCTCATTGAGTTCGGCACGTGTCGGGGCGGTTCGGCTCTTTTCTTTTCGTCCGTATTGCAGCAGATCGGCCGTCGCTATATTGTCGTTTCCGTGGACATTAATGCATCCGGCATCTCCGAAAAAGCAAAAGCGGATCCTAATATCCGTTTGCTGACCATGTCCTCTGCCTCTCCGGAAGCCAGGGAATCCATCAAAATTCTTAGGCAAAATTATCCAGGTCCGGCATTTGCAATTCTAGACAGTGATCACTCAAAGCAGCACGTTCTCGCTGAAATGATGAACCTTCGAGACATCCTGGTGACCGGCGACTATGTTGTTGTGGAAGACTCGAACGTGAATGGACACCCAGTACTGAGATCTTTTGGCCCGGGGCCTTATGAGGCCATCCAGGAATATTTCCGTATGTTTCCCCACGACTATGAACATGACTTTGAGCGGGAGCAGAAGTTCGGAGTTTCAGCAGCGCCCAAAGGATTTCTTCGCAGGCTCTGAAAATTGATGGACTTCAACAAAGCAAATTCGGATCAAGAAGCGAGACTTTTCGATGAGCGGTAACTGCAACGGATTTGCGCTGAACCCTGAACGCAGGTGTAAGCAAAAATGCGCGAACATATTCAACCGGCAATTATCTCTTACTCTGAGGAGACGTTTTTGGTGTAAATGCCGCCGCGTCCACGCAGCGCGTCCCATCCTCCTCTGGTAATGAAAACTAGCTTTCTACCCCGGTTTTTTTCGAATAGCAAAAGCTTGATGATTTCCTTCCACCATGACCAGACGTCATGGCAGATCCAGGCAAAGTCAGAAAACAGGTACCGGGAGTAGATACGGAGCCGGTTTCGCGCGGCATAGTAGCGGCGAAGGGCGCTATGGTTGCAAACCGTGAACGTTTTCCCGAAAAGGGTATGCCTGGAGGGATTCCCGAGCCGGTGGGCGATGGTAGCATCGGGGGCTTCTATGATTCGAAGGCCATTTTTCCGGACACGCAGGCACAATTCAAAGTCCACATAATCAATAAAGAACGAGTCGTCAAACAGCCCATAGCTGCGCAAGGCTTTGGTGCTCAGAAAGGTACCAGATTGCATCACGGCAGTTATTTCACTGAACGAATCATGCTCCTGCTGGTGCGATGAGCCTGCTGTGAAATTTCCCGTAAGTGCCACATGATGGGGGCCTATAATTCCCACGCTCTCTCGATACGGACAAGCCAGATATGCCTGGAGCATGGCGTCGCGAAATCCTGCGGCCACTCGGCTATCCTGGTCAAATGTGGCGATCCATGCGAAATCGTGAGTCCCCAATGCACGTTGAATGCCGATGTTCAGGGCGGTCGCCAATCCCAGATTTTCATTGTTCCAGATGACTTGAACCGCGCAGGAAGACGCAATGGCTTCAATATGTGCTCGGATGGGCAGCTCCGATCCATTATCGACGATGATGAGTTCGTCAACCTGGGGAAGCACGGCGCGGATGTTCTGCTCCAACGGCGAGTCAGGATTGTAAGTCACCATGATCGCGCAGATCCTGCCTTCCTTGAGCTCATCCCGAAGGGGCTCTCCTGGCATTGGTATCTCAGAGGAGTTGCGTTGCATAGTTTTCGCAGGCTTCCTGGCGACCTATTCGAGATTGACACACAATTTTACATTGCGCTTTCCTGAGATTGAGCGCGTCTTGGTAACCGTAGTCTGGGTTATAGATTACCATCCCCGCGCATATTTGTTGTCGCGGGCGGCAGGCAGCATCGGTGGATCAGGATTCATGTGTCTTCGCGACGGCTCAACTAGAAACAACATTGAAAGCCAAAGAATTCGGAAACAAGTTAGTCAATCACTGCGACATTGGATGAAAATGACAGTGAACCTGCCGCCCCCTCCTGACGATGAACTTTGTATCTTTGTACCCCATGGGAACCCCAACGCCCACCCGGAAGAACGCTGCAAGTAACATGTTATAATCCGCCCGAATGCGAATCGTTGATGCCGTTATAGACAATGCATGCCGAATTTATAACAGCTTCAACAACCTGCAATCTTCTCGGCCTGTGCCCCGAGGGGCGTCATTGGATGTGCAAGAGATTATTCAGCGTGCATCGTCCCGTTACACCGACATAAGTGACCATCTCTTGACGCTCTTCGCGGAAGCAATATCTGTGCACCCGCGCCTGATCGTGGAACTGGGAGTGAGAGGAGGCGAAAGCACATTCGCCTTTGAACGCGCCGCGGGGCTATCCGGGGCGCATGTGCTCAGCTTAGATCTTGAAGATTGCGGGGTGCAGTCCTCCTACCCAAAGTGGACGTTTTTAAAGCAGAACGACGTTACTTTTGCGAGTCAGTTTCCGGAGTGGTGTTCTTCCCATCAACTTTCTCCGGAAATCGACCTTCTCTTCATCGATACCAGTCATCTTTACCAGCACACCCTGGAAGAATTGCGTTTATGGATGCCGTATCTCGCTGCCAAGAGCAAGATGATTCTTCACGACACCAACATGAAGCGCGTTTACCGCCGAGCAGATCGAAGCTTGGGCCGGGGCTGGGACAATGACCGAGGCGTGATTCGCGCTCTCGAGGAAACGTTAGGCTCAAAGTTCAATGAAGAACAGGACTTCGTGACCTTGGCAGACGGCTGGCTTGTCAGGCATTGGTCCCACTGCAATGGCTTAACTGTGCTAGAAAAGCTCTAAACCTAATTGATCAAAATAAGAAGCTATGCCATTGCGCCAATCTCACGTCAGCATCATCATCCTGAACTGGAACAGCTATCAAGTCACGTTGGATTGCCTGCTGTCTCTTAGAAAAATGGATTATCGCAATTTTGAAGTTGTGCTGGTAGACAACGGCTCAGTAGATGGGTCTCCTGAAAAACTACTGGCAAGCGCACCGGAAATCAGGCTGATCAAAAATGTCACCAACCTGGGCTTTGCCGCCGGCAGCAACGTAGGCATCCGTGATGCGGTCCGCCGTGGCGCTGATTATGTGCTTCTGCTCAATAATGACACCATTGTCGCGCCTGATTTTCTTACTCAATTGGTCAGTGTTGCAGAGTCGGATGAGAAGATCGGCGCCGCAAGTCCAAAGATATTGTTTTTCGACCATCCTGACAGGCTCAATTACGCCGGTGGGGAGCACAGGCGCTGGAGACTCTTCCCCAAAATCTTGGGTCTGCGCCAGCTGAATGACGGCACATTCGACACCGCCCGTGAGGTCTCATTCCTTACGGGCTGCGCATTCCTGATCAAGGCAGAGGTCGTGCGCCAGATCGGAGTGCTGGAGGAAGTCTACTTCCATTTTTATGAAGATATTGAATGGTCTTTGCGTGTGCTGAAAGCCGGATATAAAGCCATGTATGCGCCCTCGGCGGTGATCTGGCACAAAGAGCACTACGTTACCGATAAAAACCAGGGCAATGGGTTTATTGAGTTCCACCTGGCACGTGCCAACATAATTTTTGCGCGGAAGCACGTTCCCTTGAGGCTTTGGCCTTTCAAAATGCCATTTTTTGCCGCGTGGATGGCCTATCGCACTCTTGTGTTTTCTTTCCGCTGGGATTGGCCAAAGGTCCTGGCTTTGCATAAAGGATTTTGGGCTGGTTGCTTCTTAAAGCTCCCCCAGGAAGAAACAAAGGTTTGATCTTTGATCTTTGCTTTTAGCTGCGGCCATGCGATAGTAGTACCTCAATCCCCCTAGCCCAGCAGCTTGTTCCCGGTCCTCAGGCATTGAATCAGGAAAGGCTGCGCATAAAAAGAGCTGTACCGTTGTGACTTGAAGGCGCAAAATGTTTCACTGCCTTTAAGAAAAATTTGTCTGTTTTGTGGCTTGAAAGCAAGCCCTTTTCTAAGGTATCGTGCTCTGATTTTGAAATGCAGGTGATGTCGATGACAAAGATGACTGTCGCTCAGAAATTATTACAAGATAAATCCTCAGGGAAACTTCCAACCGCTGCGTTCTCGAGCGATCCTGTTAGTCGCGCGATGTCTATGCCGGCAGCTTTCAGGCGCGCTATGCTCTTGCTAGTGGTCTGCCTCGGGCTGTTTGGGAATGTGGCCCGGGCGCAATTCGTCGGCATTACCAAGCCCTTTGATCTAGCAAACCCAGAACTCGCTCCTATAGGTGAAGCAGTAGTTACAGGCAATGGTATTGAGTACCACGGCGGACCTGTTATGCAGGGCCCGCACAACGTTTACTTCATCTGGTATGGCAATTTTTCTGGCAACAGTGCTCTCACAATACTGCCGGATCTCATTAATGGCTTCGGCGGTTCGCGGTACTTCAATACCAACACAACTTATGGCGACACGACCGGTGATATCGCGAACACCGCTACCATGGCAGGGGCATTTTTTGACAACTTCTCGCAGGGAAAGGCGCTGACAGATGTAACTTTCTCCAACGTTATCAATTTGGCATTAAATAGCGGCAAGCTTCCCGTGGACGCCAATGCAATCTATTTTGTACTCACGTCCCCAGATGTGACCTTGACTTTCCCTCCCGCTCCCGATGGCAGCCCGCAAGGCTTTTGTACTGCTTTCTGCGGATTCCATACCCATGGCTTGTTTGGCCCGACGGACATAAAAGTTGCCTTTGTGGGCGATCCCGCTACCCAGTGCCCTCGTGGCAAGCCAGGCGCTACTACTACGTGTTCCCCCCAAATTCTTAGTCCAAACGGGAATGAAGGCGCTGACGCCATGGCCAGTATTATGGCTCATGAACTGAATGAGACAGTTACCGATCCTGACGAAAATGCATGGTTTCATATTGATGGCACGGGAGAAGTGGGCGATTTATGTAGCTTCAATTTTGGCACCAAATTTCCCGCGTTAAACCAAGGCGCGTTCGCCAATGTAGTCCTCAGCGGAAGACAATTTCTCATCCAGCAAAACTGGCTGAATTCTGGTGGCGGGGGGTGCGCCATGGGATTTAACTCGCAAACTCCTTCCGGGCTGACCTTTGTTCCAGTCACACCATGCCGCGTTGCGGATACACGCAATTCTCCCGGTCCATTTGGTGGACCGTTCCTGGCTGCGCAGTCTACTCGCGGCTTCACGATTCCCAGCAGCAGCTGCAACATACCCGCCACGGCGCAGGCCTATTCCGTCAACGCGACAGTTGTTCCGCGCGCCCCACTCGGGTTCCTTACGGTGTTCCCATGCGGACAGCCGCTTCCATTAGCTTCAACGCTCAATGCTATTGATGGACGTGTGAAGGCCGCTGCGGCCATTGTGCCTGCCGGAACGAATGGCGATTTGTGTTTCTTCGCCACGAATGACACAGAGTTGGTTCTTGATATTAATGGCTATTTTGTGCCGAACACCAGCACCACAGCTTTGGCTTTCTTCCCGGTGACCCCATGCCGGCTGGTAGATACGCGCCTGGCGGCTGCTCCCTTGGGCGGACCGTCCCTTGCACCCAACGCCGCACGGACTTTCCCAATTCTTTCAGGACCGTGCAATCTACCAGCCACCGCGCAAGCTTATTCCATGAATTTCACCGCGATTCCCCACGGGCCTCTGGGTTTTCTGACGACATGGCCGACAGGACAGACTCAGCCGCTGGTTTCAACCCTGAACGCAAGTCTCGGGGGGATTACCGCCAATTCAGCCATTGTGCCAGCGGGCACCAATGGTGATGTTTCCGTGTTTGTCACCGACAACGCTGACTTGGTAATCGACGTGGACGGCTATTTTGCTTCGCCCACAACCGGCGGTTTGTCGCTCTACGCCTTAACGCCTTGCCGCGTGCTGGATACCAGAAATTCGCCCGGCCGCCCGCCCACGGCGGGTACGGTTGATGTCAGTGTGATGCTTAGTGGTTGTGGCGCTCCTGCCGCGGCTCAATCCTACGTGATGAATGCCACAGTTGTTCCACCAGGCCCATTTAGCTTTCTTACCCTGTGGCCGCAAGGCACGGCGCAGCCTCTGGTTTCGACGTTGAACGCGCTCGATGGCGCGGTTACCTCCAATATGGCAATTGTTCCTACAACCAATGGTTTGATTAGTTCATTTGCTTCGAACCCTGTACATCTTGTTCTGGATATTTCGGGATATTTCGCGCCGTAAATGGCGGCGCACAAGCTTTGTCAATGCCCGGTCCTGCCGATTGCGGACGCCGGGCATTCGATTTGAGCGCCGAACTGCGTGCTATACTCGGCCCCGATGGCACCGCTTTATCTTGCAGATGAATGGCACTCGGCCCCCTTTTTCCCGGAGCGATCTAAGACCAGGCGCAGGATGCGATGAGGATCCTGATGCTGCACAACAGATATCTGGTCCCCGGCGGGGAGGATCAGTGCAGCGTTGCTGAAGCGGGCCTTTTACGCGACCAGGGGCACGAAGTAGAGCTTCTGGAAGAGGACAATCGCCGCATAAAACAGCTCGGCCAGGCGCGGACGGCGATGCGCACCGTGTGGTCGCGTCAATCCTATCGCCGTATCGACGAATTGTTGAGGTCCCGCCCTTTCGACATTCTGCATGTGCAGAACTTTTTCCCTCTCTGGTCTCCGTCGGTCTATTACGCGGCCTCCCGCAACCGCGTTCCCGTTGTGCAGACCTTGCACAACTACCGGCTGATGTGCGTGAACTCGCTCTTTTTTCGCGACCAGCATCTCTGCCAGGAATGTCTGGGACGCTTTCTGCCGTGGCATGGAGTAGTGCATGCCTGTTATCGCAATAGCCGCGCTGCCAGCGCTGTTGTCGCCGCCATGGTGGGGGCGCACAAGATTGCAGGCACGTGGCGTAACCGCGTTGCCGCGTACATAGCCGTCTCAGAATTCGCGCGGGAGATCTACATTGCAGGCGGCTTGCCTGCGGAGAAAATCACGGTGAAACCAAACTTCATTCATCCGACACCGCCTCCCGGTGATGGAGGCGGAGGCTACGCACTGTATGTGGGTAGACTAAGCCAGGAAAAGGGAATCGTAACAATGTTGAATGCGTGGAAAGGAGCACATTCAGCTATTCCGTTAAGAATTGTAGGTGAAGGGCCGCTGGCGGAGCTTGTGACTACCGCCACTCAGGAATGCAGCAGGATTGAATACCTTGGCGCAAAGTCATTGCCTGACGTTCTAGATCTGATGCGTAACGCAGAGTTTCTGGTCTTTCCTTCTGAATGGTATGAAACCATGGGCCGCACCATCATGGAGGCATTTGCAGTTGGAGCGCCGGTTGTCGCCACTAACATTGGTCCGCCTGCAACCGTGGTTGTGCAGGGCGTCACCGGGTTCCATTTCCCGCCGGGGAATGTATCAGGGCTGCGCGAACGGGTGGAGTGGTGCTCACGTAATCTCAATCAAGTGCGCGCTATGCGGCCCAATGCGAGGCAGGCTTTTGAAAATAGATACACCGGGGAGGCCAATGCCCGAATGTTGCTGGCGATCTATGAAAGAGCGCGCGACACGGCTGGCCGCGCTCATTCAGCATGATCGCCTCGTGATCTAAGATCCGCAAGCTGAGATCGGCGAACCAAGTCGGCAAATATAAGATTTGCGACGCTCGTGCCATTGATCTCTGCAATCAACTGGCTCAATCAAGGTTGCCGACCCCCTCTAAATCTATGCTATTCTCGACCCAGCATCGTCTCCAACAACATTTATCCAGGGTATCCTGTCCATTTCAAAAATGGCCCAAGCAAGCTTTTACCGTGCTGACAAACCGTCGAAGAAGTCAGCCGCAAATTCTGCGGCAAATCAGGTTGTGCTGGCCAATCCAATGAGGCAAGTATGAGTGTTGCCGTGATCACCGGGTCGGCAGGACTGATTGGCTCGGAGGCTGCCCGCTATTTTGCGGCCAAAGGCCTGCATGTCGTGGGCATTGATAATGACATGCGGAAATATTTCTTCGGTCCTGAAGCATCCACGGAATGGATGCGCAAGCATCTTGAAGCAACAGTTCCTGATTACCAGCATTTTAGTATTGATATTCGCGATCACGCGGCCATTCTCGATCTGTTCAAGCATTTTGGAAAAGAAATTTCCCTGGTGGTCCATACAGCCGCGCAGCCTTCCCATGATTGGGCGGCTCGCGAGCCCCTGACCGATTTTTCTGTGAATGCCACCGGCACGCTGAACCTGCTGGAAGCCACCCGGCAATTTTGCCGCGAAGCTCCCTTCATTTTTACCTCGACGAATAAGGTCTATGGCGATTCTCCCAATGAGCTTCCGCTGGTGGAGCAGGAATCGCGTTGGGAATTGGATAAGACCCACAAATTTGCCGAACACGGAATTATGGAAGAGCAGTCGATCGACCATTCTTTGCATAGCATCTTTGGGGCTTCCAAGGTTGCTGCTGATCTGATGGTGCAGGAATACGGTCGATATTTTGGACTGAAAACGGCTTGCTTTCGCGCCGGTTGCCTCACCGGACCTAACCATTCAGGCGCGCAGTTACACGGTTTTCTGGCTTACCTGATGAAATGCAATGTTACCGGGACCCGCTATACCGTTTTTGGTTACAAGGGCAAACAGGTCCGCGATAACCTGCACAGCGCTGACCTGGTGCGTGCCTTCGACAGGTTCTTCCAATCGCCTAGATCAGGTGAGGTCTATAACATCGGCGGTAGCCGTTTTTCAAATTGCTCTATGTTGGAGGCCATTGCCATGTGCCAGCAAATCTCCGGGCGGGAAATGAACTGGCAATACGGCGATGGGAATCGAAAGGGAGACCACATCTGGTGGATCAGTGACATCAGGAAATTCCAGTCGCACTATCCCGGATATGCGTTGCAGTTTGACAGCTTTGCTATCCTCCGCGAAATCCATGACCGGAACCACGAGCGGTGGAAGGATTCATCTCGAGTTGTCCACGCATGAGTGCGGTGGAAAAGAGAAATATTCTCGGGGTCCTTATTGACGACGCAAATCTGGAAACCGCGACTGACATGGTGATTGCCGCCGCGCATCGTGGTGGCCCGTTCAGCGTTTCCGCCATTGCCGTACATGGAGTGATGGAAGGTGTGCTCGATCCGGCGCACCTTTATCGGCTAAACAGTCTTGAACTTGTCGTCGCGGACGGTCAGCCCGTTCGCTGGGCGTTGAACCATCTTCATTCGGCCGGTCTGCGAAAGCGCGTTTATGGACCGAACCTGATGGTTTCAGTTCTTGCCCGCGCGGAGCAGGAAAAGCTCCCGGTTTATCTTTACGGAAGCTCACCAGATGTTCTTTCGCTTCTTACAGCCAAACTTCAACAGAGATTCCCCAGGCTCATCATTGCCGGAACAAGCCCGTCAAGCTTTGGACGAATCACTGCGGAAGGCGCAGATCGTATCGGAGCGCAGATCAGGCAATCAGGCGCGCAAATCGTGTTTGTTGGCCTGGGTTGTCCTCGACAGGAAGTATGGGCGTACGAATTCAGAGATCGGGTCAAATTCCCAATTCTAGCCGTGGGCGCCGCCTTTCCGTTTCTGGCGGGAACTCTTCGGCAAGCGCCAAAATGGATGCAGGACCGAGGCTTGGAATGGCTCTTCCGGCTAAGTACTGAACCTCGGCGGCTATGGCGCAGATATCTTTTGCTGAGCCCCGCATACTTGTTCCTTATCGCCTGCCAATGGGTGGGCTTTCATTTTCATACCAAAGGAAAACCACCGGCAAGTGAGATTCTTTACGGTTGATTCTTAAGCGGGCCGCTTTCTCATGGACATCGCTTTAATCATGCACGAGTTGCTGGTGGAAGGAGGCGGGGAAAGGCTATGCGTTTCGCTTGCTCGCGCACTCGCGCTACGGGGCCACCAGGTTACTCTCTATACTTCAGCGTACGATCATACCAATTGTTTTCTGACATTTGTAAAGACCTGGACATCATCGACGTTGGCCGCGGACTCTTCCCGTGGCTGCGCAAAATCAGATTTCTTCGCGGGTATCTGGACATGAAGCGCCTTGCCTCGGCGGTGAACCGCCGGCATGAGATATGGAACCCGCATCACTGGCCAGCACAGTGGGGCGCGGTCTGGCTTAAACGTAAGCTCGGCGGAGCGGTAGTCTGGATGTGCAATGATGTGCCGAACGTGCATGAAAAAGCCCAGCAGGGGCGATCCCTGGGCATATTCAGTGCGGCTCTGTATCGCGCTTACTATCTCTATGATCGTGCCCAAGACCGCAATATCGACCGCACATTGTTTCTGTCGAATTGGTAAAATGCTCTGGATACAGCCGGTAAGTGATGTCATGAATAGTAATGACCACGGGGCAGGGAGATGCGACAGGTGCAAGAAATGCAGGGGCGTGCAGCAGATCAAAGCCGCGCTTCCATAAAATGCCCGGAAATCCGGCATGCATCCAAAGCATGTTGCCGAGGGTTCGGCAAGCGCGACCGGCGCAGTTCTTGGTTGCCAAGGCCCCTGACAATCCATTAAAGATTGTGGTTGAAAGGTCCTTTCGAACGCTGAACTGCTCCAGCAGGCGCGCGGCATAGACGCCCAAACCCCCAGGATCCTTTCGCGCAAAACAATTGTCCCAGGCTACCTTCAGGGTGCTCATTGCGCCGGGGTGCTCATTCGACGGAAACGCCATCGGGCTGTTTGTTTGCTGGCGTCACAGACTTGACCAAAAGCAGACATTAAGAACTGCATTGTGTTCGCGTTGCGGAAAAGTCCTTGTTGGAGTCGATTGCTGCGAACATAATACAGCTCCACAGAGATTGCGTATGAGCGTTTGCTATAAAATTGGACATCTTCCTGTGGAAAAAGAGGAACTAATCCATTCTGCTTGCGCGACTCTCTTCGTCGGCTATTCTGTTGCTTGCCGAATTTAACATTCGCGAGCAATCAGGGTTGTCCAAAATCCAGGCAGGAAAAATATTTGGCAGAATTTGTTGAAATCGCGCCGCTCCCTTCGGGGCTGCGAACGGGACACACCGCAGGTATCGTGGGCGTCCTGATGGTGATGGTCTCAGTAGTCGGCTATCTGAGAGAAGCAGCGTTGGCATCTCGATTTGGCGTATCCGCCACCATGGATGCATACTTCGGCGCAGCTTTCATCCCAAATATTCTCTATTCCATTCTCATCGCGGGCACTGTCTCGCCTATTCTGATTCGAATTCTGGTGGAGGAACAAACAGTCGGGCATGAAGGCAGAAGGTCAGAAGCTTTCAGTGTTGTGACGAATTTTTCTCTGCTGGTGCTGATGTTTATTATCTCCCTTGCATTGCCCGGAGCTCACCTGTGGTTGCCATGGCTTTTCCCTGGCTTCAATCCCGGCACTTTGCGTATAGCCGTGCATTTGGTCTATATCATTCTTCCGGCGGTTATTTTTCTGGCGGCCACAGGCATTCTCACCTCAGTTCTAAACGGATGCCACAAGTTCGCGCTGGCCTCATTTGCTCCGGCGATTGCCAGCACCGCGGTAATCACTGCTGTTCTTTTTGCCCGAGGTGAACGGGCCATCTATGTAGTAGGTATCGCTACCGCTGTGGGCTTTCTGCTGCAATTCCTGGCGCTTGTTCCAGCTGCGGCATCGCTGGGTATCCGTTACCGGCCCATTTTCAATTTTCGGCATCCTGTTATTGCAAGGCTGTTGCGTTTGGGCATTCCGCTGTTTTTGTACCTGGCAGCAGCCGGTGCTTCTTCAGTGATCGAGCGCAATTTGGCTTCGCGGATCTCCGCCGGAGCTGTTTCTACGCTGAGCTACGCTCTCCGGTTGTTTACGGTGCCATCAAACTTTATGGCAGCGCCGCTTGCGATTGTTGCCTACCCAGGCTTCGCCCGTGAAGCCATTCGGACGAGCCACGGGGAACTCGGTCCGCAGCTTTCAAAGATATTTCAATTAGTAATTTTCCTGTTTTTGCCGGTAACGATCTGGACAGTGATCAATTCGCTGGTGGTTACGCGGCTTCTTTACGAGCACGGCCTGTTCTTGCCAGCCAATTCCTTGATTACGGCGCACGTCCTTGCCGTCTACAGTGTGGGGATTCTGCCCAACGCCGTTGCCATGGTGTTGCTGCGCTGCTTCTTTGCGGTGGAAGACACAATCACCCCGTTAGTTGCAGAAGTTCTCGCGTTGCTGTCGTTTGTTGCGGCTGCGCCTTTTCTCTCCCGGCATTTTGGACTTGGAGGGCTGGTAGCTGCCCGCGCTGGCACCTTCTTTCTAGTCACAGGAATTCTCATCTATGTTCTTGCGCGGGGGCAAGCATTGCTCAACCTGGATTGGAAGTTGCTGAAGTTTTTGTTTCGGGCGGTGGTTGCCTCCATCGGAATGGGCGTGGTCAGTTGGCTCAGTTTGCGCTTTCTGTTGCGAACTTTTGATGCCGCCGGCAGCTTGGTTCGATTTCTTTTGACCATGGTTCTGATGGCAATAAGCGCCGCAACGTACCTGTTCTTCGCGCGATTGTTGAACATGGGTGAAGTCCGACAGATCTGGTCGACTGTTCGGACGCTGCTACCAACTGCTAATCGCGGCGTACAGTAGATTATGGTAATGTTAAAACATTCATCACGACTACCTACTTGAATGAAAATCGGCTCTTCAACTGCGCCCATCCCCAACCCGACGCCTCTTTTGTTTCTCATAACGGCTACTGCTGTTCTGCTCTGGCCAGATGCATCAGGCGTTACCGCTTCCCTGGTAGCGGCGGCAATTGCCCTCCCCATAGCCGCATTTTGGCTCTCATATAGCGCAGCCGGCGCGGTCATTGCTTTGATCATTGCGTCCACTGCTCCGCGCCTCTTCGTGGAAATCGGCGGCCTTAAGGCAAGGCCCGAACACTTTATTTGCGGAATTTTGTGCATCAGCATTTTCTTTCTATGGAAAAAACGCAGCCAGCCCGTCAAATGGATTTGGCCTGACTATGCCCTGATGGCTTATGCCGGGATGAATATTTTCAGTTCACTCTTTGAATCGATTGACCCCAGGCAGACCATTAAGTGGGCACTGGAGCAGGTGCTGATTATCCTTACGTACTTCTTTCTTCGTGTTCTCATACAGAACCGAAAGGATTTGCGCAAAGCTTTTATGGCAATGCTGGTGGTCGGGGCAGTGGCAGTCACGTACGCAATCATTTGTTTCTATTCCAATCTTCTTTTTGGCACCGAATTTGGCATGACCATCGGACAGTATGGTGACGTCTCTGCTCCCTATGGTGTGCAATATGAGGCGAATCTTCTTGGTTCAACCAGCGGTGCCTTGTCTGTGATGATGCTGGTCACGTACCTCTATGACAAACGCCGCAGGTTTCTGGTGGGGTTTGCGCTGGCCTTGGCGGGCATGGCCATTAGTCTTTCTCGTGGAGCGCTGGGGGCCACTTTGATTGGGTTAGGCGCTGTAGCGATTTTTAGCCTGAAAAAAGAACTTCTTAGCCATCGGGTATTGGTTAATTTTGCCAAGGCCACTCTGTGTGCATCGATAGTAGTGCTCCCAGCGGTGGTTCCTCAGTATGCGGAGCGTTTCACTACCCTAGATATTGCCGAACCTGCAATGGACCCAAATACGCTCACGCGCGTTGTGCAGGTGAGTTCAGCGTTTGAAGAAGTGCTCAAACATCCTATGTTGGGTGGTGGAACTTCCAGTTTTCAACTCACTTTTGATTGGCAGTCGCTGGGAGAGGATTGGGAAGACCAGGGATGGATTGGAAATACCGAGATGCGCGTTCTGCACGATACCGGCATTGTAGGACTTGTGATCTTCTTTGCATTTCTTATGTCTTTGTATCGCCAGTCCAGGAAGGTACTTAAGCTAGAATCCAATCCAGAGCTGCTTGCACTATTGGCTTCGGCCCTGGTCTACTGCATTTCATTTCAAGCCACTGAAGGTACGCTGCTGGCTTTTTCGTGGGTACATCTTGGACTCATCGGTTGCGCCATTTCCATATTTCTCGCTTCGAAACCCGAGTATGAGAAACGAATTGACCGAACTGCCTCGGGGTAATTCGGAGTAGGATTGGCAATCAGGCTATACGCTGTAATATCTGAAATAATTACTGAACGTTTGCATCTTTTGTTCCGGCGACACAAATTCTACGGTCACAATAAGTTCGATTTCAGCCGGCCTTGTGATTCAGGAGAATCAGCAATAATGAGACAATTGCCGCGATCCATGTCGCCACAGCCGAGGCCCCATTGATGAAAGACGCGGCACAATCAAATCCCATTTATGGACGGAAATTGCGGATAGCGATCTTTGGCGGAAGGGGAATCCCTTCCACCTATAGCGGCACTGAAACATTTTTCATCGAGCTTGCTCCCCGGCTGGTCGAACGCGGCCATGAAGTGATCGTCTATTGCCGCAAGGCGCTTTTCAAGGAGCGTCCATCTGTTTACAAGGGTGTCCGGCTGATTTACACGCCCAGCTTTGAAACAAAAAACTTTGGGACGTTCACCCACACTCTGGCCTGCATGGTAGACGTGCAGCGGCGCAACGTGGATGCGATGTTGATTACTAATGTGGCCAACGCCTTTCACTGCGCGATCCCCAGAATATTGGGCGAGAAATGCGCCCTGAATGTGGATGGAATTGAGTGGAAGCGAGGTAAATGGGGCCGTTTGGGTAAGGCATATTTTTACTGGAATGCGCGGCTCTCAGGAACGATACTTCCGAAAGGCATTATCACGGACGCGTATGCCATGCGAAAGCTCTATCTGGACGAATTCAAGATTCCATCAGCTTGCATTGCTTACGGTGGCAACATTGAGACTTCATCCGAGCCGGAGATTGTTCGGCAATATGGGCTTGAACCGGGCAATTATTATTTAATCGCGAGCCGGCTGGTGCCTGAAAACAATGCTGCCTTGATTGTGGAAGGCTTCAAGAAGTCCAGGACGAAACGCCTGCTTGCCATCGCCGGTGATGCGAATTATCACAGCACATTTATTGATGACCTCAAGAGCAGTGCCGACGAGCGGGTGCGCTTCCTGGGGCACGTTGACAGCATCGAACACGTCAAAGAGCTTCATTGTAATTCCTACGCATATATTCATGGCCATATGATGGGCGGAACGAACCCTGCGCTCCTGAAGGCGCTCGGCTTTGGCAACTGTATTCTGGCGCACGATAATCCGTTTAATGCCGAAGTCTTGGCCGGGCACGGACTGTTGTTTCGAGATGCCGCCGACCTGGCGGCAAAAATTGAGATCATTGAACAAACGCCCAAACTTGCGGAAGACTATCGCGGGCGCGCTCCCGATCGGATCCGCAATTTCTATAACTGGGACCGCATCGTGGACCAATATGAGGAGCTGTTCTACCAGCTTGCCGCCGGAGAGGACCCGACACAAGTTCATTCCAGCGTTCGTGAAGCTGAAGCCTCTGCTTTTCAATGAGCCGGTCACTCTTTTGAAGGCAGCAACGCTGTCTGAAAATTCTAGCGGCGATAAGGAAGGCTGGCTAAAGTGCTTTTTTACGGCCTTTGTTTTAAGGCGACAAACAGATGTGGATTGAGTGGAGAGCGATGCACAAATGAAAAATCAAGTATAGGCATTATTCGAATCATAACCATCCCGATTGCCCGAAAGCGCTTAAATTCAAAATATTGACGCCAGGTTAGCGTTGTCGCCTGCGCATGAAACAAGTTCTCCAACTCATTGACGGTTACCGTATCATCCCGGAACGGGGAATGTACCCTGACAAATTTGTCGCTGTGTTCGTCAAATGGAAACAGACGGTTGGGGGTAGCGACAATCAGGGGTGCCCCCTTCTTTAATACCCTCATGCACTCACGCGCGCTGGCGTGACGCTCTGATTTTGGGATGTGCTCAATAACTTCCAGCATGAGAGCGGCATCGAATGCGCCATCTTCAAAAGGGATGCTCGTTGCTGTTGCGACCTGGCACCATTTAGCAGCGCACTCGCATGCGGGGTACGCATCTATCCCGTAAGCCTTGTAGCCGTGCAAACGCATCGTAGAGACATCAACACCGGAAGCACAGCCAATGCTCAGAATGCGCCCGGATAGCACATCCAAACGCTGCAACGTTGGTATCGTCCACTCACGCGTTCTGCGGGCGGTCTTCGCTTGTTCGCTGGCTGAAGAATAAAGATTGCGAAAGTCATGCGCATGTACGCTCGTGAGCGAAGGAGCCATAGAATTGTTAGAATAATGACCCTTGGGCAAGCGGTCAAGCCAGCTCTCAAACACTACTTGCCCAAATCAATTTGTTTATTAAAATAAAGACGCATTGCCGCTTTGGTTACGCGTTAAACACAAGGCTGCAGATCGTATTCTCCATTCTCTGCCTTGCTGTGGGGAATGAGTAGGATTCATTCAGCAATATGGGCCCGTGGGCCGTCTAGAATGATATCAATCCCACGAACCCTTAGAGGCAAATGGGGAGCCACGGGGATAATAGGGGCAGAAAAGCTCCACCGACTGGTAGGCGACCGTCCCCCTGATCATCTAAAATTGAACAAGTTTCACCAATTCTTGGAGGCTTATGCGGATTCTGGTGGCGGGCGGCGCGGGATACGTTGGTTCAGCATTGATACCCAAGCTGCTGGAGCGTGGTTACGATGTTGACGTAGTCGACCTTTTCTGGTTTGGAAACTCCCTTCCGGCAGAAGCCCGCATTATTAATCGCGACCTTTTTGATCTTCAGGTCAGCGATCTAAAAACCTATGAACAGGTAATATTTCTTGCCGGCTTATCAAACGATCCCATGGCCGAGTTTTCACCCAGCAAAAATTTTATTTTCAATGCGGCGGCTCCGGCCTATCTTTGCTATATCGCCAAACAGGCCAAGGTACGGCGATATATTTACGCCAGCTCTTGCTCCGTTTACGGGTACACGGAAAATGAATTGTTCGATGAAGACCGTCCCGTATCTTCCTCCTATCCGTATGGAATTTCCAAGCTCCAGGGGGAGCAGGCAGTCATGCAGCTCATCGATGACGATTTTTCCGTCATCGCCTTGCGCAAGGGCACTGTTTCAGGTTACAGCCCACGCATGCGGTTCGATCTCATTATCAACACTATGTTCAAATGCGCGATGAAGGACGGCGTGATCCGGGTGAACAACCCTGCCACGTGGCGACCAATCTTGAGCATAGATGACGCTGCTATGGCGTACATCCGCGCCGTTGAAGCGAACCAGTCTCTTTCAGGGATTTTTAATATCGCATCCGGCAACCATACAGTGGGAGAAGTAGCGGATCTGGTGAAAGGCACCATCTATGAAGAAACCGGAAGCAGCCCTACACTGGATATCGCGCACATCCAGGACATCCGTAATTACAAAGTGGCCATTGAGCGGGCGAAAAACATTCTGAGTTTTCATCCTCATCACAGCGTCAAAACCATCGTGCGGAGCCTGATTGAGAACATGTCAAAGTGCAAGGATTGGGACAATCCCAACTATTACAACATTCAGGTATTCAAGGGACTTGATCGCGAGGAAAAATCAAAGTTGGCGACAAGTTCACTCGGGGCCACGCAATGAAGGTTGCAATAATCGGGGGAAACGGGCAATTAGGCCGCGACGTGAGTTCAGCGTTTTCCGATGAGGGTCATGCGGTTGCGAGTCTCACACATCAGGACGTCGAAGTTTCATCACTGGCATCGGTACGTGAGTCGTTAGAAGCTTTGCGGCCTGAGCTGGTGGTGAACACGTCAGCGTTCCATCACGTTGAGAAATGTGAGGCTGATCCTGCTCAAGCTTTTGCCATTAATGGAATCGGGGCCCGCAACCTGGCCCAGATCACGCAGGAAATGGGCGCCTCGCTGATGCACATCAGCACAGATTACGTGTTCGATGGGCGCAAGAATGCTCCCTACACTGAAGACGATGCCCCGTCCCCGTTGAATGCATACGGCAACACTAAACTTTCTGGCGAACTGTTTGTGCGTTCTACCAATCCCCGCCACTTTATAGTTCGTACCTCTGCAATTTATGGAGACAATCCGTGTCGCGCCAAAGGTGGGTTGAACTTTGTGGAATTGATGCTGAAGCTCTCCACTGAGCGCAAGGAACTCAGGGTGGTAGATGATGAGTTCGTTACTCCAACGCCTACCGTGCAAATCGCACACCAACTGGTAAGGCTAGGCCGGTCCTCGGATTACGGGCTTTATCATGCAACAGCTGAAGGCAGTTGCTCGTGGTTTGAATTTGCCGCTGCTATTTTCGCCATCACAAACACCAAGATTTGCCTGGAACCGGCCCGGCCGGGAGAATTTCCTGTAAAGGTGGCCCGGCCGAAGTACTCGGTCCTTGAGAACAGGGCATTAAAGAGCCGATCTCTGAATGTGTTCACCCACTGGAAAGAGGGCCTGGGGAATTATCTGGCGCGCCGGACGCAAAGCGCGAGCCTGATTTCCGCCTAAATCGTGGGTGATTAATTGCCAGCTAGAGAGTGGTACACGGCCAATGCTTTCTCAGCCAGATTTCCTGCCGCAAAGTCTTTGCTTCTTTTCAGTCCACGCGCAACTAAATCCCTTTGCAACCCAGGATTCCCAAGAACCTTGCCAAGCGCGTCCGTTATTGAACCGGTATCGCGTGGGTCTATGAGAAGCGCGCCGTCAGCGGCTACTTCTTCGAGTGAAGATCCGAAAGAAGTGATCGTGGGGACGCCGCTGGCCATGCTTTCCACCACGGGAAGTCCAAAGCCTTCAAAGAATGAAGGAAAAACAAAAACTTCAGCGGCGTTATAAAAAATTGGTAGATCTTCAAAAGACACAAAGCCAGGGAAGATGACGCAATCCTGCAAGCCAAGTTCTTTGATCTTCTGCAATAGCTGTTCGGATTGCCAGTCCTTTTTCCCCACCAGCACAAGCTTGGCGTCTAACCCTTGTTTGCGTAGTCGTGCATACGCTTCCACCAGGCGAGGAAGATTTTTACGTGCCTGAATTCTTCCTACGTACAAAATAAAAGGAAAGCTCAGTCCATATCTTCCGGCTAGATGTTCCTGGCTTTGTCCCTTATCTCTGGGATGAAAATCCGGGGAGGCGGCGAGATGGGCTACTGTAATCTTTTCGCGAGGGAGACCGAATCGCCGCGCGATATCAGCAGCTGAAAACTCTGAGATGGTCATGATGTGGCTGGCGCGCTTTGCCGACCAGGGCACCAGGGTCTTCATGCGCAACGCTTCCACCGGATGAAAGAATTCAGGAAAGTGTTCGTGCGCCAGATCGTGGATCGCTACAACAGTTCTTGTCTTCACAAATGGCGGCAACACGTACTGGCAGTGAAAAATGTCAGGCTTCATCCTGGCAAGTAGCCGGGGGAGAACGGCACAAATCCTTACGATTGGATTTTCAGGGATCGGAACAAAGTGAAAAGGAGGATCGCCAATCCCTGGCTGCTTGAGGGCGGCCGAAAGTGTATAGAGAAGATCATATTCGTTCCCGCCCGGTGACCTCGCAAGCCCGCGCAGCAGTTGGCGGCAATATGTTTCATTGCCGCCGGACTGAGTGCCCAAACTGTGTACGTCAATGGCAATCTTCATGACTAGAGAATGCTTGTGTGGTGCTGCTTTACCTTTGTGGTGCTGCTTTATCCTAAAGCCTAACGGCACAACGTGAAAGACGGAAATTCTTTTACAATACCTATGCCCTTATGGATCCAATCGATTTCCAGAAACCTATCCGGAGATATTTTCAAAAGAAGCGATTCAAGAATTTCATCTCCGATTACGCATCGTGCAAGACAATCCTGGATGTGGGCGGAGGGCGTAATACGTGGGAGATCCTTGGACGTTCCTCCGGCGTCACGATCCTGAACATTTTGCCTCCTAATGACACCGGCGAGTTCACATATGTCCAAGCCTCTGCCTGCGACATACCTTTCCCTGATAAGTCTTTCGATCTGGCATTTTCAAACTCTGCCATCGAGCATGTGGGGAGCGAGGAAAACCAGTTCAAATTTGCGAATGAAATGATGCGCGTAGGAAACCGGATTTACTGTCAGACACCCTCCCGGCTGTTTCCCGTTGATCCTCACCTGTCAGCGTTCTTTCTGCACTGGCTACCCAATTCCTGGCTCACCCCAAAGTTCCTACGTTACTTCACAGGCAATGGCTGGTTGTGGAGAAAGCCTTATCAATACGACGTGACCTGCATCTCGAAAAAGAAATTGCGGAAAATGTTCCAAGGCTGCAAGATCACGACCGAGCGATTCCTGCTGCTGCCAAAATCCTTCACCGTCACTAATTGATAGAGGAATTCCAGAAGCTGAACGGTTTACCCCAGCGCGGAAAGAACTTTTTCCGATACATTGGCACCGCAGATTACGACGACAACTCTTTTTCCCCTGTAACGGTCGGCGTTCTTCAGGAAGCCGGCGACTGCCACAGCCGCCGCGCCTTCGATGATCCAGCCTTTCAGGTCACGAACCCTCCGCATTGCCGCGAGAATCTCTGCTTCCGATACGAGGACTGAGCTGTCAATCACCTGAGAGCAGACATCCAGGGTCACGGAGCCGGGTTCAAGGCCTCCGGCAGTGCTTTCAGATAGAGTAGGTTTTTCAAGGACGTCGAGGATGCGTCCGGCTTTGATCGATTGGTAAAGAACAACCGAATTTTCCGGCCAGCAGCCGACAACTTCAGTCCCGGGAGATGCGGATTTCATATAAGCCCCAATGCCGCCGATGAGTCCACCACCACCTACTGCTACGAATAATACGTCCAATGGCGGTAGCTGGTGCAGCAACTCCATGGCGATGGTCCCTTGACCGGCCATGACCTCAGCATCGTTATAAGGAGAGATGAATATCTTGCCTTGCTCATCCGCTGCGGCACGGGCTGCCAGCTCGGCCTCAAGTGGATCGTCTCCTATACGTTTTATATGAGCCCCATAGTCCTCGATTCGCCGCGCTTTGGAAGGCGAAACATGGTTGGAGACATAGACCTCGGCGACGATTCCAGCTGCTTTGGCAGCCGCGGCAACTCCCAATCCATGATTGCCATTTGAAGCGGCGATCACCCCCATCGCTGCTTGATCAGACGACAGGGAGAGAATCTTATTGCTGGCTCCGCGAAGCTTAAATGAGCCAGTCTTCTGCAGGTTCTCCAGTTTGAAAAAGAGTTCAGCCCCGCTGTCGTTGGCGGCTAGACCTTCAATCGGCTCAGCTGGAGTTTCGACCACAACCGGCCAGATTCGGTCAGCAGCCTCTTTGACCTGAATGGCCAAATTCGCAATCGCTTCCGGCAGTGTTGGCCGCGCACCATGGCTCATGGCTTTATTGTGCCATGGGCGACCGCTCTAAAGCCGAAGCCACTTCTGATGAGAGCGACCGGGATCATCTCTTTTGCACCCTATGGCCGGAGATAGCGTCCTGGATGTCAGCCCCGAGATGACGGTCGGCTCACAATTATTTCGCATGCGGCAAGATCAAATGTCTCTCTGCTGCATCCAATAGCACATGGTAAAGCGGGTGGCATTTAACGCGGCTGGTTGGTTACTTCTCGTGTTAGGCGTCGTCGGGCTGTTCCTGCCGATCCTTCCAGGCGTGCTGCTTATGGTGGTTGCTTTATCAATCCTTTCCATTGAGTATGCCTGGGCGCGCCGTTGGATGACGACATTGCTCCATCGTTTTCCGGCGACTGAGAAGAGACTTCAGGTATTTCTTGCGCGGCATAAAAAAACCACCCCCGCCGACGCATCCGCCTAAGCTCGGTCGAATCCATCCAGCTTTTGATTTGTTACTTTTTTGAGACGCCTAAACACTTTCAGAGAGCGTTACTTGCTTGTATGTTGCTTCGGCAGCGCCTGCCGATTGCCAGTTCTCTCCCGGCCTGACTCCATTGGATCGTCGAGCAGCTCTTGTACTGCCGCCTGGAAAGTCATTTGAGAAGAGACGGAATGAAACCGTGAATCAATCTCTTTGCGTTTAAACCTGAATGAATTGATCAGGAACGTTTTTCCCTTGAGGTCAACATCCAACATGGTGATGCGCCATTTGCCAGGGGAGAGTTGGGTCTGGGCAATTTCATAGATTCCGCCCTTGTTGAGGTGTCCCATGATGCCCCAGCCAAAGTTAACGTCCTTTACCAGCACGCCCTCGATTCGTACAATTCGCTCCTGCACGGGCTCAATCCACACGGAACCCTCCATGCCGCGATCCATTTGAGTTTCGCGATCTTTCGGAGAGAATTCCGGATCGGGACGAAAATCAAAGCGGAGCAGTCCTTTTTCTAGGCCCGCAAAGTCAAAAAAGAATGCCTTGGGAAATGCCTTGACGATCCTGATGCGACGCTGAGTTTCGCTCTTCTGGTCTTTTAACTCATCCTTAACGGCGTCATGGTCCGATAAAAGCTTCTCCAGCCGGTGCTCTTGCTTTGCCTGCTGGTCTGGCGAAAGCGGCTCGCCGTTAAAGAGCACGATCCGGTCCGCACGGCCTTGTGGGGTCTCAATAACTGAGCGTGTTTCTGAACCCCAATTCCAATCCAATTGCTCCTGATATCGACAGGGTTTGGGATTCTCTAGTTTCTGTAACTCATGTTCAGAGGCGCGCTCGATAAGAGCGAGATCATCCGCAGACGCCGGACGAAGTTGTTTTTGAGCAAGAGCAGCACCGGACAGCAGCCCACTTAGCAGCAGGGCATACAAACACTGCTTTATCGGCGCGATGTTGAAGCCTTGCCGGACACCTCTGAGTGCGCTTCGGGCAGGGCACGACATTATGGCTCGATTGCCTGCTTCAAGGTGGCTTTCACATGGACAGCTTGCAAGCTGGAAGAGTCCCATCCGCCGCCAAGTGCTTTCACCAAGTTCACGGAAGTTACCAGGCGCTGCCCCAAAATCTGGGTTGCAAGGCGTTGAGCATCCAGAAAGGTCTGCTGCGCATTGATTACGTCCAGATATGTTACAAGGCCGCCAGTATAGCGATCGGTAGCAATCTGCAAGGCGCGTTGTGAGGCGTTTACGGCCTGCTGCTGGGTTTCTGCTGCTTCAGCCAGTACTCCCAAGCCGGAAAGCGAATCTTCGACTTCCTGGAATGCCGTGAGCACGGTCTGGCGATAGTTGGCGACAGATGCGCTATAACCCGACGTGGCAAAGTCCACTTGAGCCCGTCGCCTTCCACCGCTAAGGACTGTCTCAGCTACGTTGGCGCCGAGCGCCCAAAAGCCCGTAGACGCGCCGATAATGCTGCCGAGCGCTGTATTCTCGAATCCTCCGCCTGCCGACAGATTGATGCCGGGATAAAAAGCGCTCTTGGCAACTCCAATCTGTGCGTTTTGCGCAGCCATTTGGCGCTCAGACTGGGCAATATCCGGACGGCGCTCCAGAACGCCCGAAGGCACCCCAATTGGCACAGCCGGGGGAGCCAGAGCCAGTGGCTTTACGGGTACGCTAAAGGCGGAAGCCGGAACCCCAACCAAAGCAGCAATTGCGTGTTCAAACTGCGCTCGCTGCTGCCGCAATAAAGTCGCCTGTGTACGCGTAGAGTTCAAAAGCGTTTCCTGCTGGGCGACGTCCAGGCCGGAAGCAATTCCGCCGGTATGGCGATTTTGGACCAGCGTCAATGATTTCGACTGGGCTTCTACCGACGAATTGAGCACCGCTATTTCAGCATCAAGTTCACGCAGGGAAAAATAATCCACAGCCAGCTCAGAAGTAATGACGAGTCGAACATTTTCCAGAGCGGCTGCGGAGGCCTGATATGTAGCATTCGCGGATTCAACGTTGCGCCGGACACCTCCAAAAACGTCCGGTTCCCAGGTCAGGTTAAACGGAATCAAAAAATCGTTGGACGTGGAGGGAGCGGCCAGTGGAATACCAGTCGTGGTCGGCTTGCCGGCCGAAGTTTGAGAGCGCTGGGCGGACACGCCAGCAGTGAATTGCGGAAATAATCCAGACTGGGTGATTCGCGCTGAAGCGCGCGCCTGCTGCAACTGATAGCGCGACACGTCAACCGTCTGGTTGGACTTGAGGGCCTGTGTTTCATACTGATCCAGTTCACCGTCAGCAAATGTGGTCCACCAATTGCCCTTGGGAATGGAGTCTTTCGGATCGGCGGTACGCCACGGCGGTTGTTCCTTCCAAGCAGGCGCAGTTGCTACGTCCGGTCGGTGATAATTGGGGCCTACTGCACAGCCTGCCAGAAAAAATAAGAAGGCTGCGCACATGAGAAAGGAACGACTTTTTTTAATAGAGGAGTGAACCAACCCAAGCCTCACGATTTCGATCCGCCTGCGGAGCCGACCTTCACGTTCACTTCCTGCCCGTCTTCCAGGGAATCCGCTGGATTCACCACAATCTGGTCGTTAGGCTCCAGCCCGCCGAGAATTTCCACCTTGGTTCCATAGTCGCGGCCAATGTTGATGGCCTTGAGATGGATCTTGTGGTCCGAGCCCACAACCGCAACGCGAGGACCTTCCGGACGGAAAAGCAACGCATTTACAGGAACCGATAGACGCGTGATCTGGACCGGCACGGCAAAATGAACTTCAGCATAAGATCCGGGCAGTAAATGGCCCTGGGGATTGGGAACATCGATTTCCGTAAGCAGAGTGCGTGTAGCGGGATCAATCGCGTCCGAGGTCCGAACCACCTTGCCGTTAAATTTCTGGCCTGGATGCTCGCTCAACTCAATATACGCCGGCAATCCGGCGCGGATGGAGCCGGCATTCGTTTGCGGAACGCTGACGAAGACGCGCAAAGGGTCAACCTGGGCCACATCGAAGAGTTCCTTGCCAGTGGTGGCGCTGCCCGCGGTGATCAGAGCGCCTACATCGGTGTTGCGGCGGGTAATTACGCCGGAAATAGGCGCATAAACGTGTTTGAACGACTCAAGCTGCTGCAGGCGGCGCACGTTCGCCTCTGCCGCAGCGTTATTTGCTACCGCCTGCGTGTAAGCGCTGGATTGCTGATCGGCTTCCTGTTGCGATACCGAATCGGTTTTGCGCAGGTTGGCCCAGCGTTCTGCGGTGGATTTGGCCAACTGCAATTGCGCAACTGTCTGTTGCTGTGCGGCTTTGGCCTGTGAGAGTTCCTGGTCAACTTCCGGAGTATCGATTTGCGCCAGCAGTTCACCTTTTTTTACCTGGCTGCCAATATCTTTGTACCAGCGGAGCAGATAACCATTGGTGCGGGCGTAAATCGCCGATTCAACATACGGCTGAAGCTGCGCCGGCAGCACCAATTGGTCAGCAGCGGGTTCGGCGCTGGGCTTGGAGACGCTGACTGTCGGCACGGCGAGCCTTTCGGTCTCTTTGGCCAGAGCGCCGCGCTCTGTAAACCGCCGCACCAGCGCAAATGCGCCCGCGATTATTAATATCGTCAGAACAATTATGGCGAGCAGGCCGCTCTTTTTTGCCGGCGGAGCGGGATGGACCCTATTCGCTGGGCTGCTCTCTGTTTGTTCTGGAGTCCGTTGTTCTTCCATAAGCTGTGTCATATATGTTTAAGTACCGGAATAGACTTCCTGCCGTGTTTCAGCCCTGGCTGCCGCCTTTGCTTCACGTCTTCCGTGGATCATGCTGAAAATGACCGGCACAAAGAGCAGGGTTGCCACCGTCGCAAAAATCAATCCGCCGATTACGGCGCGTCCCAGAGGAGCATTCTGTTCGGCACCTTCACCAATACTCAGCGCCATGGGCACCATGCCAATAATCATAGCGAGAGCGGTCATGACCACGGGTCGCATGCGCGTGTACCCGGCCTCCATCGCCGCGTCCCACGCAGTAAGACCTTCCGCCATGCGCTCGCGCGCAAAGGAGATCACCAGAATGCTATTGGCTGTTGCCACTCCCATGCACATTACCGCGCCGGTGAGGGAAGGCACGTTGAGCGTAGTGTGCGTCAACAACAGCATCCACACAATTCCTGCCAAAGCTCCGGGAAGCGCCGTGATGATAATGAAAGGATCAAGCCATGATTGAAAGTTAACCACAATCAGCAGGTAGATCAGCACGATTGACATTACCAGGCCAATACCCAGACCTGCGAAGGAACTGGTCATGGTTGCGACCTGCCCCCGTACTTCGATGCGCGATCCCTTTGGCAACTTTTTTTCAAAGCTGGCCACGATCTTTCGCGTATCCCGCGCGACCCCGCCAAGATCGCGTCCCTGAACGCTGGCATAAACGTCCATAACGGGTTGGATGTTGTAATGGGAAATCACGGCCGGAGTCACTCCCGGAGTTACCGTGGCCAAATTCCCAAGCACCTGCGGAGCCGGTGCTCCCACGGCGGTGATTGGCGTGTTCATCAGGGCCTGAAGTGAATCCACGCGGTATTCCGGCGTTTGTACCGCAACGTTGTAGGTGACGCCGTTTTCACGGTTCAGCCAGAAAGTTGGAGCTGTCTGGAAGCTGCCGCTCAGCGAGACAAGAAGGTTTTGCGCTACGTCACGTTGCTGCAAACCGACCTGCTGCGCGCGTGTGCGGTCAACGTCAAGTTTGATTGCAGGAGAGTTAACCATTTGCTGCACATGAACGTCTGCAGCCCCGGGAACGTGCCGCAACTGGTTGGCCATGTCCTGTGCCAGCAGGTAATTCTGGGCTTGATTCTTTCCGACGATCTGAATATCGATGGGCGAGGGAAGGCCGAAGTTCAGAATTTGCGTAACGATGTCTGCCGGCTGGAAGAAGAATTCAACGCCCGGAAAGTGCTTCGGCAGTTCCTCGCGCAATTGTTTTACGTACTCGGCAGTGGGATGGTGGTGCTCCTGATTTAGTGAAAACAGAATCTCAGCGTCGGATGTGCCGATGCTGCCAGCTGTGCTGTAGGAATTGTTGATCGAGCTATAGGGCAGCCCAATGTTATCCAATACCGTGACCAGTTCGCCTTTCGGAATCTTTGTCCGAACATAATTTTCAACTTCATCGCAAAGGCGCGCAGTTTCTTCGATTCGCAGTCCAGCGCGGCCGCGCACATGCATGCGGAAGATGCCGGCATCGACTGTTGGAAAGAAATCCTCTCCCAGGAAGAAGACAAGTCCCATGGAAAGGATGCAGAACAGCAGGAACGATGTAACAAAGAGCGCGCGATGGTCCATGGCGGAGCGCAGAGTGCGGTGATAAGCATCACGAAGCTGCTCAAAGCGGCGCTCAAAACCGATTTGGAAGCGTTTGAATGGAGCAAAGAATCCAGTGCCTACTCTGAATTTGTCTTCATGCTCATGGTTCTTCAGGAAGTACATCACCAATGTCGGGACCAGTGTGCGCGAGAGCAGGTAAGACGCCATCATGGCGAAGACCACAGCTTCTGCCAGCGGGACGAATAGGAATTTTGCCACGCCGGTTAGGAAGAACATGGGCACAAACACAATGCAGATGCACAACGTAGAGACGAACGCGGGCACCGCGATCTGAGAAGCGCCGTCCAGTATGGCCTGTTTCAGCTCTTTGCCCTGGGCCAGGTTGCGATCGATGTTTTCAATTTCTACCGTTGCGTCGTCCACAAGGATGCCAACAGCCAGCGCCAGCCCTCCCAGCGTCATGATGTTGAAGGTCTCGCCGAGAGCAGCAAGACTGATGACTGAGCAAAGAATGGAGAGAGGAATGGAAATGGCAATGATCAGCGTACTGCGCCAGTTCCCCAAAAAAAGCAAAATCATGCCTGCAGTGAGGCAGGCTGCGATGAGCGCCTCTCGCACCACGCCATTGATGGAGGCGCGCACGAATAATGACTGATCGAATAGAAGCTTAATATCGACACCCTGTGGGAGCGTGGCTTGCACTCGCTTCAGGACTTCCTTCATGTTGTTGACGATATCCAGCGTTGAAGCTCCGCCATTTCTCATGACGGTAATGAGTGTGCCGCGGAGGCCATCTTTGCGGACCACGTTGGTTTGCGGAGAGAACCCATCGCGGACATGGGCCACGTCGCGGATATAAGTTGTGGCGCCGTTCTGGGTCTTGATGGGAAGGCCGTTAATTTCGGTAATCGTTTCCGGACTGCCATTCAAGGAGACCTGATATTGCAGGTTGCCGATTTTTGCTGAACCCGAAGGTAAGATCAGGTTCTGTTCATTAATGGCATTGACAACATCAACCGGCGTCAAACCTTTGGCCTGCAGTGCGGCTGTATCCAGATCCACGGCTACCACACGCTGTTTGCCGCCGTACGGATAGGGAATCGCTGCTCCCGGCACAGTAGTCATCTGCGGACGGATGAAGTTTACAGATAGATCATTCAACGCCTGTTCAGGAAGAGATGTGCTGCTGATGCCGATTTGCACAATGGGAACGCTGGAAGCCGAGTAAACAATGATCAGTGGCGGCTGTGTTCCCTGAGGCAGATTGCGGGTAGCCGTTTGCGAAATGGCCGTAACCTGAGACAGAGCAATATCGAGATCAGCCCCGGGATGAAAAAAGACCTTGGTGATGGCGCGGCCATCCATGGCCTGCGTTTCAACGTGTTCAATATCGTTGACCGTAGTGGTCAGGCCGCGTTCTGTGCTGCTGACGATGCGGTCTGCCATGTCCTGCGCGGACATGCCCGTGAACTGCCAGATGATGCTGATGACAGGAATCTTGATTTCAGGAAAGATATCGACCGGCGTGCGGATGATGACGATGGGACTTAAGATTAGGATCAAAAGCGCCATCACTACGAAGGTATAAGGCCTCTGTAACGCGAGGCGAACAATCCACATCTGCCGGTCCTTTGGGGAAGCTCCGCGTTTAGTTGAGCCAACAACACGCGGGGAAACATATTTATGTTGACGTCAAAAACGATCGGGAAGATTCAAAGATTGATTATATTATCAACACGAAAAACGGCTGCTGAAGTTTCGCGAAGTTTCTGTTAACAGTTCTTTACTCACATACATAGCGAGTAATGCGAAGGCGCAATTTCAGTTCTCGCCATACACCGGAATCGCCGCGCCGTGGATCAGCTTTGCTTCCGGACTGCACAAAAACAGGATTACCTGCGCAATTTCCTCCGGTTTGGGCCACTTGGAAAAATCGGCCGTAGGCATGGCTTTGCGATTGGGCTCGGTTTCAATGATGCTGGGCAGCACGGAGTTGACCCGAACACCGCTGCCTTTCACGTCCTGAGCGAGACAATCGAACAGCGCCAGTGCAGCGGCTTTGGAAGCGGCATACGCTCCCGCACCCGCGGCATGGTCCAATGCGGCTTTTGAAGCGATGTTCACAATTGATCCGCTCTTCTGTCTAAGCATGGCCGGAACCACAGTTCGCGCGAGGTTAAAACCGGCATGCAGGTTCAATGTCAGCATGAGCTGGTAGGTTTTCGGATCGGTTTCCCACAGAGGCTTTCCGCCGGCAAAGCCGCCAATTGCATTGACCAGAATATCCAGATGGCCATGGCGGGCGGTGATTCCATCCACCAGGGCGCGGCAAGCGGATTCATCCGTGGCATCCAGCGGCAGAAGCTCAAGATGGGCATTTGGTCCCACCGCATCATGCAGCGCGTCTGCTTCGTCCTTTTTGATATACGTGGCGATCACCGACGCACCTTGATGCAGCAGCGCCAACGTTACGGCGCGTCCCAGCCCGCCGGTACCACCGGCGATGAGGGCGACTTTGTTTGAGAAGCGGCCAGCCATGTGCCTCCTTGGAAGACCACAATCTTATATACGTAGACAGCGGCTGCCAACCCGCTCACCGCCAAGGACGCAAAGAACGCAAAGGAATAGAAGACTTGCGTCTTCGGTTTCCTTTGCGCCCGTTGCGTCCTTAGCGGTAAACCGGATTAAATCCAGACCTGTCTGGTCTTGTATTCCTCCAGCTCCCGCGATAAAATAATACTAGATTGGTATTGTATTCAGCTGCCGGCCCGTGTGGCTGGGTGGCGAACAAGAAGTAATGTTCAGACTCAATAAATTGACGGATTACGGCATTGTGCTGATGGCGCATGTAGCTCGCAGCCCAGAAGAAACGCCGCACACAGCCCGTAGCCTGGCAAAAGAGACCCGCTTGCCGTTGCCGACCGTTGGCAAAATTTTGCGGCAGCTATCTGAACATGGACTTTTGAGTTCTCATCGTGGCGTGAACGGCGGATATAACCTGGCCCGCGAAGCTAGGTCAATTTCAGTCGCTGAGATCATTCTGTCGCTGGAAGGGCCAATTGGTTTTACCGAATGCAGCGTGGTCAAGGGACTCTGCAATATGGAGCGGTCCTGCGCAATTATGAGCAATTCGCAGATTATTGGCGACGCCCTGCGCGACGCCCTGGAGCACGTGACTTTATCTGATCTGAACCATGAAATGGCGCACCATGAGCGCAAGCACGACCACGAATTAGTTGGGTCCATTAAGCCCGCGGGCAGCGTTGCGGAAGGAGTGAGATGAGCAGCACAGTCAACCAGATTAATGACCTCACACAGCAGGAATACAAATGGGGATTTATCACCTCCATTGATGAAGACCGTCTGCCTCCGGGGTTAAATGAAGAGATCGTCCGCGCCATCTCCCTGAAAAAGGGTGAGCCGGAGTTCATGATGGAGTGGCGGCTCAAAGCGTATCGCTACTGGGCGCAATTGGAGCAGAAGCACGCTGAGCCTACATGGGCCAACGTAAAGTATCCGCCTATCGATTATCAGGGGCTCTCTTATTATTCCGCGCCCAAGCAGAAGAAAGAGCTCAAAAGCCTGGAGGAGGTGGATCCGGAAATTTTGGACACCTACTCTAAGTTGGGAATCCCCTTGCATGAGCAAAAGCTACTGGCCGGAGTGGCCGTGGACGCAGTATTTGACAGCGTTTCCGTAGCTACCACCTTCAAAGCCAAGCTGGCTGAGGCGGGCGTGATCTTCTGTTCGTTCTCTGAA
>JBAVLE010000150.1:0-3951 GCA_049688735.1 Candidatus Angelobacter sp.
GAGCCTAAGGGCGCAAAAGTCGTTCCCGGTGGGGTTCGCGTGGTGGAAGCTGCGCATCCAACCCACATGACGGAAAGCTCCGCCCTGCCGGTGATCGCAATTCTCTCTTCCAGAAAACATATTTCCAGAGACAACTCCGCCTGCCCACACCGCTTCTCACCTTTGGTGGCTGTCTAACTCCTCTTCTTTGAAGGTGTATTTATGCTTTGGACGATTTTTGCAATCCTCATTATCCTTTGGCTTCTGGGCTGGGGATTCCACGTGGCCGGCTCCCTGATTCACATCTTGCTGGTGATCGCCCTGGTTGTCGCCGTCATCAACCTGGTTACGGGCCGCAGGGCTGTTTAGCATTCACAGCTCGCGTCTGGATTGACCCAAAGGTTGTGAGAAAAACAGGGGGTGGGCTGGAACCAGAGAGAACAGTTCTGCTCCCTCCTTTTTACGCCTTACGCCTTTGCGTTCAAAACAACTCCGGCCCATTCATCTCGGATTAAAAGAAGAGGCGCTTCTTTGCGCCATGTATCCGCGTTTAAAGGACATCCTAAGTTCCTTGCACCGAGTCTAATCCCATTTATAGCCGCCAAAGGCAGCGGAGATTGGTAGTTAAACAGATGCTTACGACACGCGCGAGCGCGGTTGGAGTCGATGCGGCTCCCAATGGTGACCGAACCCAGGAACTCACACGCCGGATTGCTGAAAAAGGTGATTGGTTCCACAACATCAACCTCAATGGAATTTGGACCGCGCCTCATCACTTTCTGGGCGACTTTCCTAACGTAAAGTGGAAGCACATTGCTCCTGAGATGCCCGCGGATTTGTCCGGGGCCAGTGTGCTTGATATTGGGTGTAATGGTGGCTTCTATTCCATAGAGCTAAAAAAAAGGGGCGCCAGTCGCGTTCTAGGCGTTGATGTCGATGACCGTTATCTTGAGCAAGCGCGCTTTGCCTCCAAGACGTTAGGGCTGGACATTGAATTTGCTAAATGCTCCGTTTATGACGTGGATTCCATCCCCGGCAAGTTTGATTTTGTGCTGTTTATGGGGGTCTTTTATCATTTGCGCTATCCTTTGTTCGCCCTCGATAAAGTCATCAAGAAAGTCGGACGAAGCCTGATATTCCAGACCATGGTCCGCGGCTCTCTCACCAGTCCTGAGCTGCGGGAGGATTATCATTTCTGGAACATGGAGATATTCAAGAACCCTGATTTCCCCTGCATGTACTTTATTGAAAAGAATTATGCGGGCGATCCCACCAACTGGTGGATTCCCAATCATGGCGCAATGGAAGGAATGCTGCGCAGTTCAGGTCTTGAGATCGTCTCTCATCCTGAACAGGAAACCTGGATTTGCGCTCCATCTCACGTCACCAAGGACGACGGGAAATATCTTTTAGACCACGAACTAGCGGGCACCCTGTAACCTGGCCCAGTTCTGTACAAAGGTGCATGCATGGTTGAAGCAGTCATGTTGTGGAATGAGCCAAACAATCTTTCTCATTGGGATTTCAAGCTGGATCCTGATTGGAAGATGTTTGCCAAAATGGTCCTTGCCGCCAGCGAGGCCATTCGCCGTGAGAACCCGGAGTTGCCCATAGTGCTTGGCGGTATCTCGCCAATCGATCCTCATTTTATTGACCTGCTGGGTTCTTATGGTGTCCTGGATGCGGTGGATGTAGTTTCCGTGCATGGGTTTCCGCTGGACTGGAATCATTGGCAGCTTCAGGATTGGCCTAAAAAGATCGATGAAATTCGCTCCGTTACCAGCAAGCCCGTCTGGGTTTCAGAAGCCGGCGTCTCTTCTTTTGGCGCGGAAGAAGTCCAGGTATTTGGCATGCAGCGCACAGCTGAGCTGCTGTTGCCGATAGTGGACCGCGTGCATTGGTACAGCTTGCTTGACCTGCCGGCATCATGGTCCGCCACAACTCGCCACAAAGAGGCGGAAGGCAGCGCGTATTATCGCCATTACTACATGGGGCTTCTGCGTGAAGACGGTACACCCAAGCTGGCTGCAGAATCCTTTCCCAGGGGTCTGGGCATCTGCCAATGGTTTCACTATGAAGACCCGCGTCTAGAACTGGCCGTCGATTGGCTGAAGCGGCTGGGTGTAAAGTACCTGCGCACCGGCGTGAGTTGGGCAGATTGGTATCGTGAAAACGCGGAAGCGTGGTTCGATCGCCAGATGCAAGCGCTGGAACCGTTTAACACCACCCTGACGCTCTGTTTTACTCCAGAGCATATGGGCGTTGCTCCTCATTACACAAGCCCGCCGAAACGTGCTGACGACTTTGCCGAATTCGCGGTATGGGCTGTGCGTAAATACGCCATGGCGAAAAATGACAATCAAGTTCTGATAGGAGCCAGGTAAGGATGGCAAAGAACATACTCATTACCGGCGGAGCAGGGTTTGTGGGATCGCACCTGGCTGACGCCCTGCTGGCAGCTGGCCACCATGTTCGCATTTATGACAATCTCACAGGCCAGGTCCATCTCCACGGAATCCCTGAATACCTGGCGGAAGATGCTGAGTTCATCCAAGGCGATGTTCGGGATTCAGCTGCTGTATGCCGCGCACTCTCCGGCATCGAAGTCGTCTTTCACATGGCAGCTGCTGTGGGTGTAGGCCAGTCGATGTATGAAATTGAGCATTACATGGGCACTAACACCCAGGGCACTGCGGTGCTGCTGCAACAATTGCTCGACAGCAAGAGCCGCGTGGAAAAGCTGGTGCTGGCTTCGTCCATGTCGATCTACGGTGAAGGAAAATATCTCTGTGCCCAATGCGGCAGTGTCGCGCCACAGCTTCGCACCGCTGACCAACTCAGACTAAAGCAATGGGAGCCAAACTGTCCGGCGTGTGGTGAAGCGCTCACGCCCATTCCTACCGATGAATCTAAGCCGCTCCAGTGCAGCTCTATTTACGCGCTCTCAAAAAAAGACCAGGAAGAAATGTGCCTGCTGTTCGGGCGCACATACGATCTTCCGGTAGTCGCATTGCGTTACTTCAACATCTACGGCACGCGACAGGCGCTATCGAACCCTTATACCGGCGTGGCTGCAATTTTTGCCTCGCGATTCATGAATAGCAATCCGCCTTTGATCTTCGAGGATGGAGCGCAGTTACGCGACTTCGTGAGCGTAGAGGATGTGGTTCGCGCCAACCTGCTCGCCATGGAATCTTCACAGGCAGACGGCATGGCCCTCAACATTGGATCGGGAGAGCCAATTTCGATTCGTGAAGTCGCAGCCGAGCTGGCGCGCGCCATGGACTCCGAGATCGAGGCCGAGCTTACGCAGAAATATCGAGCAGGTGACGTCCGCCACTGCTTTGCTGATATTTCTGCAGCACGCAAGTTTCTTGACTATGCGCCTCAGGTGCGCTTTACCGATGGATTGAAGGATCTGGTGGAATGGCTGTGCTCGCAGCACTCGCAGGACCGTGCCGCAGAGATGGTGGCGCAGCTCAGTGAATTCGGGTTGACCGCCTAGTCGCAATGAGTTTGATACAGGGGGGAAACAATGCGTACGCAGGATAGGCGGTCGGTGTTGATTTTTGGAGGAGCAGGCTTTATTGGGTCGAACCTGGCCCACTCTCTGCTCTCCCGCACCGATGCGAAGGTGCACATCTTTGATAATCTCTCCCGCGCCGGTGTGCACCACAATGTGGAATGGCTGAGAAAGACGGCGGCAAATTCCGGCCGGCTTCAGGTCACGGTCGGCGACGTTCGGGATGCCCGGCAAGTGGAGAAAGCCGTGGCCCATGCGAATGAGATTTATCATTGTGCTGCGCAGGTCGCCGTCACCACATCTGTAGCCGATCCCCGGCATGACTTTGAAGTGAATCTTGCCGGCACGTTCAATATTCTGGATGCTGCTCGCCGGTCCGGCAATCGGCCTTTTATCCTGTTTACGTCGACCAATAAGGTGTATGGCGAGCTTGGTCTTGGCGCGCCAGC
>JBAVLE010000151.1:0-13861 GCA_049688735.1 Candidatus Angelobacter sp.
CCTCTGCCGATACGGTCGCCGTGCTGCCGGAAGCAGAGGACGTGGACATAAAGATTGAAGCCAAGGATCTGCGCATCGATACGTTCTGTTCCTCGGGTCCGGGCGGGCAGTCCGTCAATACAACTTATTCCGCCGTTCGCATTACGCACCTGCCCACCAACACCGTCGTCAGCTGCCAGGACGAAAAATCGCAGATCAAGAACCGTGAAAAAGGTATGCGCGTGCTGCGTGCCCGCCTCTATGAGCAGGAAATGGAACGCCAGCAGCAGGCCTTGGCCAAAGAACGCAAGGCGCAAGTCGGTAGCGGCGACCGCAGCGAAAAGATCCGCACTTACAACTTCCCGCAGAATCGCATGACCGACCACCGTATTGGGCTCACCCTGCACCAACTATCGGAAGTCATGGACGGCAAGCTTCAACCTGTGCTCGACGCACTGTCAACGCACTATCAGGCGGAGAAGCTCAAGAATGAGTCTGCAGGCGTGGTGGCTTGATCTGAAATCCCGAATGTAGTGAGGGGATCGCTACCCTCTTCAGTTTCTGTCGACCCCAAAAACCCGCGCCTGCAAGTGACAAGCAGGTCCGCCAGATCGACACAAAGACTTCAAAATGGCCTCGGGCGAGATGAGTTCGGCGGAGTTTACCGATTTTCTCAGTCGCGTCAGTTCATTGCTGGCGTCGCATAGCGTTGATGGATCAATCCACTTCGTTTGCATGGATTGGCGTCATCTGGGCGAACTGATCGCTGCGGGCAAACAGGCTTACAGAGATCTCAAAAACGTATGCGTCTGGACCAAAGACAACGCTGGCATGGATCGCTCTACCGCAGCCAGCACGAACTGGTTTCGTATTCAAGCACGGCGCCGGAACCTCTATGCCTTCATTGCGCGTACGTTCTATGAACAACCGCGACACCGAGTTCAGCCCAAATTGGCACATCGAAGTCATTGCCGCTGAATTGGAGGCCTGCTGGCGGGGAGAAACCAAGCGGCTGATTATTAATGTTCCTCCCCGCTCCCTTAAATCACAGGCTGCGTCGGTCGCCTTCCCGGCATGGCTTATGGGGCACAATCCCAGTGCTCAAATCATCTGCGCCAGCTACGGTCAGGATCTGGCCAACAAGCACGCAGGTGACTGCCGTTCTGTGCTGTCAAGCGACTTCTATCGGTCCATTGTCCCGACGCGCCTCTCGCCCGACCGGAAGGCCGTGCATGAACTCATGACGACCGAGAAGGGCGTTCGGCTGGCGACCTCAATCGGCGGTTTTTTCGGCAGCCGGGCTGATATTGCCGCTGACACCGACTCAGGTCAGGGATCGCTTGGCAGAGGCTTTCCGCGAGGTGGCTCCAGGACGGTGGCAGAGAGTGAGGGTAGAAGTTGAATTCAGGAGCCGCAATTTTCTACAGCACTTTCGCGATCCAAAAGAATGTGATTTGATTCTGTGCTGGGAACACAATTGGCGGGATTGTCCGGTAGAGGTGATTGCGCTGAAGGGGCTATTGCAAAGCTATTCGCCGCAGATTTCCGCTGATGTGCGCTGATCAGGGAAACCCAAAACCCTGAAACACAAAGGAGAAAATGACGGATCGCCGTGACCTGTTGATGGAATCGGGAGATTGGGTGTCAATGATCTATCCTGGAAGCCCGATCGGAGACGGCTTCCAGGAGGAACATTACGAAGCCGATAAGACCAATGCCGATGCAGACCCAGCTGACGGCCCTCATGAAACCACCAGGCTGATCGACGTAAACGGCTTCATAAACGTTGAGCAGGGCGAGCAGCAAACAAAACACAGCGGCACGCAAAGTGTGTTTGTCGTGAGATAGCCATTCGCCAATGCGTTTCATCAGCACCCCCCCGCAGGCACCTAAAATAACACGAGCTCCCAAGCAAGAGCGGCCGTGCTCAATGAGTTGGTCGCTTCAGGCACTGCTCCGGGGAAAGGACGGCGGCTGTGCACATTGCGACAAGCAGTTCCAAATCGGAACCAGATCGGAACCAGACCTGCACCCTGGAGTGGGCAGATTTTGAAGAGGGGAAGCTGCTGATCCCGTGGAGGTTACGGGTCGTCCCAGGATTTCCCAAGTGTTCGAAAATGGGATACTCTCAGCTTACGTATCGCGGTTGGCTGCGTCCAAGTAATTGCTAGCAGAGAGGATTACTGAAGGACAGAAGATGCCGGCCGACTCAGCATTTATAGGAGTTACGGTTGGCGCGAGCGGTGAAACAAGAAGCTCCCATTCTTCCGGAGAAATGGTGAGTCAAGCCCTAAGTCGAATTAACGACAGTGAGCTGATACGCGCCGCTCAGCGCGGAGACCGTGCAGCTTTCGAGACACTGGTGCGCCAGTACGATCAGGCCGTCCTGCGCCTGGCCATGCACCTGACGGGATCGGACGCCGACGCGCATGACATCTATCAGGAAGCCTTTCTCAAGGCTTATCGGCATATTGGAAATTTTCGCTTTGAGTGCTCGTTTTACACCTGGATCTATCGTATTGTGACCAATCTCTGCCTTGACCATCTACGCAAACGGCAGACGCGCAAAGAAGATCCGCAGATGGTGATGGATTCAAGCGGGCAACCGGTGGACGTTCTGGAGCGCGTGTCCGATGACCGCGCCGGCGCGAACCCGGAGCGCGACCTGATGCGGCGTGAGTTGGGAGCAAAGATCAATCAGGCGCTTACGAAGCTGACTCCGCGCGAGCGCATGGTGTTTGAGTTGAAACACTATCAAGGGCTCAGGCTACGGACAATTGGCGAGATGCTGAACACGACGGAAGAGACAGCCAAGAATACGCTCTTTAGGGCGACGCAGAAGTTACGCGGAGCATTGGGGAGCATGCGGTAGTTAGTAATTGGTAATTAGTATTTAGCTTTTTCTGGAAGATGCAAAGAGCGGCTTGGAGCGCGGCGGCTTGGAATGAGTAAGCGAGAACAAGGTTTGGCTAAGTACTAAATACCAAATACTAAGTACTGGAAGTTCCTATGAACTGCGATTGGACCAAAGAAAACGTTGTTTTATACATCTACGGCGAACTGGCCGATGACGCGAAATTCGAGTTTGAACAGCATGTGAGGCATTGCCTCGGGTGCAGGCGCGAACTGGAACAGGCACTTGAATTCAAAGACAGCATGGCCGCGGTGCCCGTAAAGGACGTTTCACCGAATTTTTTGGCGGCCAATCGAATGCAATTGCAGGAGGCGCTGGAGCACGCGGAGCAGTCGCGCAACTTCTTTAGCTCGTTCATCTTTGACGCCACAGGATGGTTTCACCAGATCAAACTCGCTCCGGCGATGACGGCCGCGCTGCTGATTCTTGGCTTTGTGGGCGGCGTTGGAACCACCTACAAGATGATGGAAGACAACAAGACCACTACGCCAACCAACCAGACTGAAACTCAACAGCCCGTCGAAGCAAATATCGCCGGAATTGAATCCATTACTCCCGCGGCAGATTCCAACCAGGTCCAGATCAAATACAACACGCTGCAGCCGCAGGTATTGAACGGATCGAGCGATGATCCGCGCATACGGCAGTTGCTGGTACTGGCAGCACGGAACACACGCAACCCTGCGATTGCACTTGATTCCATTGATGTTCTGACGCATGGGTCTGAAGACAACGCTGTGCGTGAAGTGCTGGTTGAGGCTCTGCGGTATGACAAGAATCCCGGCGTGCGTTTGAAATCGCTGGACGCGTTGAAAGGCTATGTACGCGACGATGTGCATGTGCGCGATGCGGTGGTAGAGGCGTTACTGCACGACAACAATGCCGGTGTTCGCCAGGAAGCCATTAGCCTGCTGGACGCGGTGAAAGCCGATACCAGCGTGCGCTCTGCTTTGACGGTGCTGGCTGACCGCGACCCGAACAAGTTTATCCGTGAAGAGTCAAAGAGATATTTGGCAAGCATGCCGCATTTGGATTAGGAGAGTGGTAATTAGTATTTGGCTTTTTATCGGGAGACGCAAAACGGCTTGCAATGGGCTTGGACGTTGTGAACGCCGAGAGACGCAGCGAAGTTTTCGCTAATGAGAATTGCTAAAAGCTGAAGAGAAGCAGATATCGATGAAGAAGCATTTACAACTCGCGACGATGATCCTGGTAGCCGCCGTTGCCGCCATCGCGCAGGGTCCGCGCCTGTATCGCGCGCAGGGCAATGAATGGATACAGGAAGTTTCCGGAACATTTTCGGCGGGCAAGACGGTAAAAGTGAAGTCGAGCAGCGGATCGATTCATATTCAGGGTGCGCCACAGAGCAACGTCACATACACGATTCGTGAGCATGTCCACGCCGGGAATGAAGAACGCGCGCGCCGCGAGCTGAGCCACATGAAGTTCACCACATTTAGCTCCGGCGAAACCGTGGTGCTGCAGGCAGACTGTGAAGGATCAAACCAGGGTTCGATTGATTTTGATATTAAGGTGCCGGCGCAGACGCAGCTTGTCCGCTTGCAGACTGAAGGCGGCGCAGTGGCGGCGAAGAACCTGTCTGGGCGCGTTGAGGCGAAAACGGGCGGTGGCGGAATTCAATTGGACAGCATTACTGGAATCATCGCGGTCTCTAGCGGCGGCGGGAATATTGATATCGGCAAAGTAGGGAATGACGTTGATGCGTCGACCGGCGGCGGAAGCATTCGGCTGGTTTCTGCGGCTGGGCATGTCACAGCGAAGTCGGGCGGCGGGAATTTGAATATCGGGTGGGCCAAAGTGATGACGCTGCAAACGGCCGGCGGGTCGATCCAGGTGACGAAGTGCGATGGCAAGATCGAAGCGGAAACTGGCGGCGGCAACATTGAGCTGAATGATATTGCCGGAGCGGCGGAAATTGAGACGGCGGGCGGGAGTATCCACATTGGGCCTGCCCACGGTGGGGTGCGCGCGGAAACAGGTGCAGGCGCGATTATGGCCAAGCTGGCATCGGGCGGCGCGGCGTTTACTGACTCAAAGCTGGAAACCCGGATGGGCGACATAATCGTGTTTGTGCCGGAAAAGCTTGGAGTAAACGTGCGGGCGACGGTGGAATCGGCACGGAGTTATGGCATCCACAGTGACTTTGACGAGGTGAAGATTACTCAGTCGTCGGGCACCATGGGGCCGCGTGAGTTTTACGCCGAAGGAAGCCTGAACGGCGGTGGTCCGCTGCTTCATGTTCACACAACAGCAGGGGATATTCAGATCAAGAAGGAAACAAGACCTTAACAAAAATTTTGGAGCGTTCCCCCTATGATTCAGAAAAAGATAATCGCGCTGTTGATTGCCGGCCTGGCGCTGCCGCTGATTGCAGCCCAGCCTTCGCCTACGCCGCAGCCAGATGCACTCTCGCACCAGCTTCCTGGCTATTTTTACGCTGCCGCTGCAAGCCGGTCATATCTGGGGGTTGATATTCGCGACGTGACCACAGACCGCATGGCTGCATTGAAGCTGAAAGAAGAGCGCGGAGTAGAAATTACGATGGTCGATGCTGATGCCCCTGCCGGCAAAGCAGGCCTGCGCGAGCACGATGTAATTCTCGACTTCAACGGCACAGCGGTTGAGAGTGAGGAACAACTTCGTCGCCTGATTCGTGAAGTCCCGCCCGGACGTACTGTCACACTCGGCCTTAGCCGTGACGGTGTTCCCATGAAGATCAACGTCCAACTGGCTGACCATGGCGCGGTGGTAGCGCAAGCCCTTCCGCGCATTATTGTCCCCCCGCGTCCGGGCAACTTCCCCCGCAACAGCATGGACCTGCCGTTTCAGATTCAGACTTACTCTTCCGTGCTCGGCGTCCAAACGGAGAGCCTGACGCGCCAACTTGGTGACTATTTTGGGGTGAGGGATGGCGAAGGCGTGCTGGTGCGCTCAGTAGAGAAAAACAGCGCCGCGGAAAAAGCCGGTCTAAAAGCCGGTGACGTGATCGTAAAAGCCGACAATGAAAAGCTCACCGACCGCAGCGACCTGAGCCACATTCTTCGCAGCCATCGCACCGGCGGCAAAATGACTCTGGTTGTCATGCGGGAAAAGCATGAGCAAACGCTTACGGTGACGCTGCCAGACCGCGGCTCGCGCGACTCGTCTTTCCTGAACCTTGATTCCGATGAATTGCAAGCTTCTCTCGCCAACGTGGAAGACATGGTGCAAGACCTGGATACCGATCAGTTCATGTCGCTCGCGGAAGGCATGGCTTCTCTCAAGGGCAACCTCGCTCTTATGGATATGGCAGGACAGGGAAGAAAACTGCTGGAATCACCAGAGATTCAGAAAGCTTTACAGGAAGCGCAAAAAGCTTTGCAGGATTTGAAATTCGCTTCCGATCCTATCTAAAACGACGTTCTTTCATGCTCTCCTCAGCCTCGAGCGTGGCCATTTTGGTCACGCTCTTTTTTCCGTCAAGAGCAATCCGCTGAACCATAACCAGATTCACTCTGTATCAATTTCCGGCGGCTTCAGCTCCAGCAGCGTCCTTGGATCTAAATATTCACCGTGCCAGCGTACGGCAAAATGCAGGTGCGGGCCGGTGGAACGGCCAGTTCCGCCACTCAAGGCGATAAGCTGCCCTGCCGCCACCTTATCGCCTTCTTTGACCTTAAATTCAGAGAGATGCATGTAAACCGTCATCAGTCCCTGGCCATGGTCCAGCATTATGCAGTTTCCTTCAAAATACAGCGGTCTCGCCAGGATCACTGTTCCTGCGTTCGTGGCATGGACCGGAGTGCCGGTACTCGCGCGGAAATCCAAGCCCAGGTGCTGGCTTTTTTTCACGCCGTTATAGATGCGAGACGTGCCAAAGATTCCAGAAGTCTCTGTTTCTGTCGGCCGCTGAAACGGGCCTGCCCACAGGGGATTCGGATCCGTGGCTGCGAATGCCTGCTTTTTGGCCACGTCAGCTGCAACAACCACAGGCTGCACTTCTTTGGGCGGCTCAACAAAGGCAGGCGCAACTTTGATGGTGCTGAAAGGATAATGCGCTGCGCTCACCCGCACCAGGTAACTCATCGCAGTCTCCGTCCCGCCGGTCCCTGTGCCCGCGACTCGCAAGGTGTATGTGCCCGGCTTGGTCGTCAGGCTCACGCCTGCAAGTGCATACCAGCAATGACATGCCTTGCTGGAACGGAACGAGAATTCCTGTCCCAGGAAATTCCCCTGCAATTCACTTAACTGAAGCGGAGCCGAAACACGAAAAAGCACCGGAGAACCATTCACGAGCTTCGCGGGCTCCCACCGCGCCGGCCATTTCATCGCCGGAGTGGCGCTGGCAGAAAAATTTATTGAAAGCGAAAAGACTAGAAGAAGGAGATAGCGGCGAAGAAATAATATGTGGTCAATCACAGATCACCAACTGCAAAGCCGATCTGTCTTCAGATTGGCATTATCAGTGTCATCAGTGTAAATCAGTGGTAAGAATCTTACTCCGCCCACCTCTTGAAGATCAGCGAACCATTTGTCCCGCCAAATCCAAATGAATTGGAAAGCGCAATCTCCAGCGGCGCTTTGCGGGCTACGTTCGGCACGTAATCCAGATCGCATGCAGGATCGGGGTTGGTGAGATTGATCGTCGGCGGAAGAACCTGATCACGCAGCGCCAGTATCGTAATGCCGGCTTCCAATCCTCCGGCGCCACCCAGCAAATGCCCTGTCATGGACTTGGTCGAACTCACGGGGACTTTTGTATCTGCGCCAAAGGTCCTCTTAATGGCCATGGTTTCCAGTACATCGCCGATCGGAGTGGATGTTCCATGGGCATTCACGTAATCGATGTCTGAAGGACTGAGCTTCGCGTCGTGGATC
This sequence comes from Candidatus Angelobacter sp., assembly GCA_049688735.1. Lineage (GTDB taxonomy): Bacteria > Acidobacteriota > Terriglobia > Terriglobales > Acidobacteriaceae > Angelobacter. The sequence continues at coordinate 7,772 of JBAVLE010000151.1, forward strand.
GCCGTGGTCATCACCCGCCAGCCGCCTTCGCCTTCTTCCGCGGGCTGGGTAATGTGATAGGCATCGGCGCTCATGCCATAGCCAATAATTTCCGCCAGTATCTTTGCGCCACGGTTCCTGGCGAATTCCAGATCTTCCAGCACCAGAATGCCTGCGCCTTCGCCAATCACAAACCCATCGCGATCACGGTCCCAGGGCCGGCTGGCCGTTTCAGGATCATCATTGCGGGTGGAGAGCGCGCGCATGGCGGCAAATCCGCCAACGCCCATCGGTGTGATGGCCGCTTCTGAGCCGCCGGCAATCATCACGTCTGCGTCACAGCGTTGAATGATCTTGTAAGCGTCCCCAATAGCGTGTGCGCTGGTGGTGCAGGCTGTGGCTGTGGCCTCGTTCGGTCCCTTGGCTCCGTAGCGGATGCTCACGTGCCCCGCCGCCAGGTTCACAATTGCCGCGGGAATAAAGAAAGGAGATATTTTGCGCGGGCCGCCCTTCATCAGTTCGGCATGCTCGCGCTCAATTACGTCAAAACCGCCTACGCCAGACCCAATGTGCACGCCCACTCGCGTGGCGTTTTCCGGCGTGACCTTGAGCTCTGACATCTTCATCGCTTCATCCGCGGCCGCCATGGCAAAGTGGATGAAGCGTCCCATCTTCTTGACTTCTTTTTTTTCGATGAATTTTAGAGGATCAAAGTCTTTAACTTCCGCCGCAATCTGGCAGGCGAACTGCGTGGTATCAAACCTGGTAATTTTACTGACGCCACTTTTACCGGCAACAATGTTCCGCCAGACCTCAGTGCTGGTCTGCCCCAATGCGCAGATCAGCCCCATGCCCGTTACAACAACGCGCCTGGCCAATCACTTGCCGCCTTTCGCGTGCTTTTCAATGTAATCAACTGCGTCTTTTACGGTGCGGATTTTTTCCGCATCCTCGTCCGGAATCTCAATGTCAAAGGCTTCTTCAAACGCCATCACCAGTTCCACTGTGTCCAGTGAATCTGCGCCCAGATCGTCCACGAAGGAGGCATTGGGCGTAACTTCGCCTTCATCCACTCCCAGCTGTTCAACAATAATTTGTTTCACTTTATCTTCAACGGCTGCTGCCATAGGCTTAGTGTCTCCTTCTTATTGTGTACCTGAAAATTCCCGGGTCTCTTTGCAATTTACTGTTTTACTGATTTTGCGTTTCTCTGGATGTAATCAACCGCATTCTGGACAGTCACAATTTTTTCCGCATCTTCGTCCGGAATTTCAATCCCAAAGGTTTCTTCCAACGCCATGATCAATTCCACGCGGTCAAGCGAATCAGCGCCAAGATCGTCGACAAACGATGAGGTCGCGGTGACATCCGATGCATCGACGCCCAACTGGTCCACGATAATCTGTTTTACCTTGTCCTCGATTGCTGCCATTGCGCTCCCTGCGTATATCCCAAACCGGCTAGTGTAATTGCTCCAAAAATGTTGTGTAAAGGGCAGTAGGCCAGTTTTTACCGGCCCACCGCCCGATATTGGCATTTACTTTGCTTGCGAATCGCCACCAACCCGCGACTTTGGTTCTCACGTAAGCAGACGAACTGCAGACGTTCGCCCTTCAGAAGGCCTTTCTGGCCACTACCAACGCCTCCGGCGTCGGATCCAGCGGAACCAGCTTTGGCTCTTCAAATCCGGCGTTGCGGCACATTGTCGTATACTGCGCCAGAGTGTACGCATCGCCCCGGGGAGTGCTGCTCAGCATGGTCAGGCTGAAGAGCGCGGCCACTGGAGGCGATATACGGTCTTCGTTCGGGACAAACTCTAAGAGTATCACCTGCCCGCCGGGCTTGAGCGCGGCGTGGGCCTTTTTCAGCAGTTTTTCGTTCTCTGCCGGCTCAAAATGATGCAGCAGATTGGTAATCAGCACAGCGTCGAACCCGGTTCCGTAGTCCACATCAAAAGCGCTGCCCGGCAGCAGATGATAGCGCTCCGCCACCCCCTGGGCCTGTGCGTTTTCCTTCGCGATCTCAAGAACGTTGGCCCAATCCAGCGCGTAGATGTGCGCCTGGGGCAGCCGCTTGGCCACCGTCAGTCCAAAGATGCCGTGGCTGGCCGCGATGTCGAGGACCTTTACCGCCGGACGAGAGGCCAACTCGGTTTGCAGAAGGCCGGCAATTGCTTCCGCGGCCGGGACCATCATTGGTGACATACCGCGGGCAAACTCCAGCCATAACGTATCTTCGGGCGCCAGGGCGCTGTCTTCCGGCAACGCGCCGCCGCGTCGCGCGGACTCAGTCAACCCCTGGCAATTGCCGATTTGTAATGGATGCAGGAAAAAACTGAAAGCATTGCCCATGTATGCCGGTGAGTTCTTGTCGAGAAAGACTGCTGAATCCTGAGTCAGCGAATACCGGCTGCCGGACTTCGCCAGGAACCCCAGCACCGTCATGGCATCGCACAGGATGCGAACGCCGCGTTCAGCCGCATGGCAGGATTTGGCGATTTCGCCCGCCGTACCGCTGCCGCGGGCAATAGTCGTGAATAACTCAAGGTCTACCGCGGCCTTGAGGGCGTAAGCGCGCTGCACTGACATGACGGTATTGAATATCTGCATCGGACTGGGAGGAATAGAGGGTTGATGTTGGGCTGACATGCATCTCCTTTAAAATTATGGATTTATATATCTATTTTATATTCCGCTTGCGGACCGTTTGAGAAAAACGCGCCCTAGTACTAGCCCGTTATCAATTGCTGTATCCGTTGCCGCGAGGCGACCAACCCGAACCATTTCGCCGGTGATGAACAGCTTTTAGTGCAGCCCGCAGAGCTTTACAATAAATTCTTGTCCGCTCCCAAATTCTTCCTGAAATATACTGCGTGGCTCGCCGCCCTAAAGACTCTCGGGGCGTGGGGCGTCTTTATCATCTCCATTCTGGATTCCTCGGCCTTTGGCGTCCCTATGGATCCGCTGGTCGCAGGGTACGTCTATGCCAATCCGCATAAAGCCTGGATTTATTGCCTTGCAGGATCGATAGGCTCGGCCTTGGGAAGCCTCGTCCCCTACGGATTGGGCCGTGCTGGCGGCGAGTTGTTTTTGCTCAAGCGCATGAATGAAGCGCGCCTCAAACGCATCCGCGACCGCTTTGAACGCCAGGAATTTCTTGCCCTGATGGTTCCGGCCATGCTCCCGCCGCCCACACCCTTTAAGCTACTGGTCTTTTCCGCCGGAGTGTTTGAAATGAAGCCAGTGGCTTTTCTGCTGGCCATCATCAGCGGACGATTGGTGCGCTTTGGCGTGCTTTCCGTTCTCACCGTCGTGTTCGGCAAAGAGATTGTCGAACAGACAAAAAACATGGTCAAAACGCACCCCACTGTTATGGTTTTGCTCGTATTTGGGATTTTTGTCGTGATTTATTTCGTGTTCCGGCTACTGCGCCAGCCGGCAAAAGAGATTGCGGAAGAGATGCAGCAGGAGAAAAAGACAGAGGCCGAATAGCTCGTGATCAAAAAACACCTACCACGAATGAATACAGATAACACGGATTGAATCAATTCCTTTGAATTCGTGTTTATCCGTGGTGAGATTTTCAATCCGCGTGCATCGCGCAAATCCGCGGTAAGCCTTTTACGCTGCGGCGCTCTTGCTCACAGCACTCTCACGCTGCGACTGCGCTAGCAGCGCGCCGATGCCAAAGAACACCAGTGAGAACAGCACGTCTGAAATCATGCCGTTACGGAAGAATGGCAGAGCCTTGGTGTAGCACTCAATCAGGCCAGAGAGATTCTTGGCGTAAGCGATGTTGCCGAACGCCCAGACAGCAAAGTTGCTGGTGAGGAAGAAGCCAACGCCCGTTCCCAGTCCCGCGCCAAAAACGTTCAGAGGCTTGACGCGATCGCGCAGCAGCAATCCGATGAAGCAGGGAACAAGATACCAACTCCACATCACGATCTGGTCGAGCGCAAACGGAATCTGATAAACGCGGAGGTTCAAATAGATATCGGAGCCGATGAACAGCGCGGCGGGAATCCAGAAGTGGCTGCGCGGCATGCGTGATCCAAAGAACAGCAGTGAAGCCCCGACAAGGCTGAAACCCAGGGTGGCGAACGTGCCGGTGCCGGCCACCAGGCGCAACGACACTGCAAGAACCACAAATAGATAAGCGAGCATACGCACCTCAGAGTAAGTATTGTGACGGTTTGAAACCATAAACGTCAAGACTTCAACCCATCTTTAACTCTAGTCCGGCGGCGGACGCCCGGTAAACATCTTTTCTACGTGCAAATGCTGGTCCAGCACCACATAAGCCGCCAGCGTGGGCCGGCGATGCTGGGCCACAGCTTCTGCGCTGTCAAACCGCAAATCTTCAAACTGCACCTGATATCGTCCGCCCTCCAGCTTCTCCGTGGTTACCAACGGATACGCCGCCCAGTCTAGGTAGACTTGCCCTAGACGCGATCTCTTGGCCGCCAACGTCACCGGCGTCTCTTCCGGTTTAAAACGGACTACCGCCATGTTTAACGGATCAATTTCACCCGAGCCTGAGTCTACCGGCGCCAGCTCAAAAAAATCCTTGGTCTCCACCACGCCATTCCATGAGAACGGATTGATGGGCTGGGGAAAAGCGGAAGCGCGGATCGGGTCCTGATCGCGATACGTTCTGGCATTCAAGGCATTTACGGCCCGCCGATGCTCAATGCCTCGCACCAGGATCACCACAGCCACACAAATTAAAGCCAAGATTGCCGCGCCGCGTCCGCGAAATTGCGGCTTGCGCGAGCCAATCTCCTCAGTGACCAAAGCCATTAGTCCGGGCAGCACCAGTGCCAGAAACAACGCCAGCAGCATAATGGGATCGACAATAAAAACGATGTCCCACGAGTACCACTTTTCATTGAACGGCGCGAACGGGCGCACGCCGTAATTGTTGGTGAAGTCCTGGAACAGATGCACCAGTGCGCCCAATAGCGCATATAGATACAGCAACTTCCAGTTCGGCGCCAGCTTGGGAAACTTGGCCTCCCCAACAGCTTCCGCCCTTACTTTCTGGCGTGAGCTTCTCCAGCGATGGATGCCGTAGACAAGCCCGACCACGGCCGCAGCCATAAACGGCGCGCCAATCAGGCTATGGGTGATACCGCGATGGTGTTGCAGTCCTGCAATCGAACCCCAGAAATAGGAAACCGAATCAATGTCCGGGGCTTCAAATGCCAGCGTCAGCGTGAGCGTTGCCAACGCAGTCTTTCGATTCAGTCCGGCGCGGCTCACGCAGGCGCCAGTCAGCATGTGAGTGACAGGATCCAAAGCAGTACCTCAAAGCAAACTAGCATTCTAAACATGGCTCGCCTTTCGCCCTAGCTAATGCTCCTGGCTGGCTTTTCATCGCATTCCGATGTGTTGTCGAACTGATTAACAACATGGAATAATTAAGCCGTATTCACCCCCATGAACGTCACTCAACGATCAGACACCCGGCTCCTCTTGTGCTCACGCGATAGCGATTCCTTGCTTGCCATGCAGCACGCAGTTTTTCGCGATTCCGGTTATCAGATAATTGCCACGGCTTCAAAAGATGAGATTTACCAGCACATTGAAAATACTGATTTTGACGTGATCATCCTGAATCACACCTTGTCTTTTGCCGATCGCAAGACGCTGGCCAAAAAAGCCAAGCAAAGGAATCCCAGCAATGGTGTTCTCGTCCTGCACCATAGCGGCTCGTTGGGTAATCCATATGTTGACCTGGCAGTGGATTCTCGTGCCGGTGTAAAGCCTGTGCTGGACACCTTGAAGCGCATTGAAGCCATGCGCCATGCCCGCACTCACCATGGCCCCAATGCGGATGGAAAGTATGTTGTAGTGGCGGACCTCAATCGCTACTACACCTTTGCCACTGACCCTGTGTGCGAATTGCTCGGCTATGACCGCGCCATGCTGATGGAGCTTCGCATTGATGACATTGTGGATGGTTCAACCCATGTGACGGCTCCGCTCTTTCAGCAGTTTGTGGCCGACGGGAAACAGCAAGGCAGAATCACCCTTCGGCATCGCTCCGGCAGGAAGATACCAGTTAAATATTTGTCGCTGATAGAGCCTGATGGCTGCGTGGTCGCGCACT
>JBAVLE010000152.1:0-11027 GCA_049688735.1 Candidatus Angelobacter sp.
GTTTACGGTCACGTTGACGTTGCGGCCGCCTTCACCGTTCACTGACAGAATTGCGTAACGGTTCTTGGTCGGATCGTAGGAGTCCGCGGCCTTAACGCCGGGAGCTAGGTATGCCAGGTCGGCAATGTCGCGGCCGATCAACGGCAGGTCCGTGATCTGCTGCTGAGTAATGTTGGTGCTTACGTCCATCTTGGTCTGGTCAACCAGGGGAGCAGTGCCGGTAACTTCAACCGTCTCGCTCACTCCTCCGGGCGCAAGGCTGAAGTTCTGCGTGGAAGTTCTTCCCACCAGCAACTCCACATCCTTGGCTTCTGCAGTTGAAAATCCCGTAGCAGTTGCCTTGATGGAATACGTGCCGGCCGACAATGAGTCAAAGCGATATCCGCCCGTATCATTCGTCGTGACCGTTTTTGTGGCGCCGGTTTCTTTGTTGGTGATCGTTACTTCGGCCTTGCTGATTACGGCCTGCGATTTATCGGTGATCGTGCCTTGAAGGCCGGCATTGGCGGTTACTTGGCCAAACATGCTCACTGCACTGAGCAGGACTAAGCAGCTCATGACGGCAAGACTTAACCATCGTTTGCTATTCATAACTCTCCTTGGAATTGGGGATACCACTCCGACACTTTCGGAATGCGTTCTCAAAGATATTTCTTTGCTTAACTTTTCTGTACTTTACAAATAAGCACGACCATGACCAAAGCTCCTGCTGACTGACACTGCCGAAGATCGAAATGTTGAACTGGCAACAACCCTGGGCAGCCAGCCTTACGGTATGCCATTTTCAGGAAAAAAAATTTAACTATATTCAGATATGCCCCAGAAAAAATAACAATTGTTAAAAACCGTGTCAAACGGGGACAAAGGACTTTTACAGGGGTTCCGCAGGGGTGGTGTTTCCGCCCACGTCATGACTGCTGAGATTGAAGCCCAAAGCATACAATTTTTTGTATGCGAAATATGATTTGCCATCCCTGATTCGTATTGACTAAGCTTCGTTGTTGTTACCCGACTGTTCGGTTCTCAGCGAGAGCAGCGCGCTGCGGCTCTGTTTCACTGCCAATTGCGCGGACTTAGAATACCTCCAAGAATCAGGTGCAATTGAAGCGCTCTCCACAACAAGGTATTATTTCGTTATGGCGACAAGCGCTTCCACCTCAGCCCGGCACGGGTTCCAGACAGACGACCCACGCCTTCAACCCATTGCCGCCAAAGTCTTTGCCCGTGAGCGCCTCACGTTTGACGATGCTGTTGCCCTGTACCGCTCCCCGGATATCCTTGCCATTGGCTGGCTGGCCAACCATGTTCGCGAACGCCTGCATGGCAATGTGGCTTATTTCAACGTAAATCGGCACATCAATCCGACCAATGTTTGCGTTGCGGCTTGCCGTCTTTGCGCTTTTGGACGCAAGAAGGACGCTCCGGGCGCTTACACCATGGCACTGGAAGAGGCTTTCCAGACCGCGGCTACAGGTTATTCTGAGGCAATCACGGAGTTCCACATTGTTGGCGGGCTCCATCCCGACCTGCCGTTTCAGTATTATCTGGACCTGATTTTCGGCTTGAAAGAGCGCTTTCCTCAAGTGCACCTGAAGGCCCTGACGATGGTTGAGATCGCTTTTCTGGCCAAGCGGGCCAAGCTTTCCATCGAAGAAACTTTGCGGCAACTCAAGAATGCCGGACTGGACTCGCTGCCGGGCGGCGGCGCTGAGATCTTCAATGAGCGCGTCCGCCGTGTGATTTGCGACCACAAGATTGACGGCGACCAGTGGCTTGACACTGCCCGCACAGCGCACAAGATCGGCCTCAAATCTAATGCCACCATGCTCTACGGCCATATCGAGAACGAAGAAGACCGCGCCGACCATCTCATCCGCCTGCGCACCTTGCAGGACGAAACTCACGGATTCCAGACATTTATTCCGCTGGCGTTTCATCCCGCAAATACGCCGTTGCAGCATCTGTTCACAACCACTGGCATGCTGGACCTCAAGCAGATTGCCATAGGCCGCCTGGTGCTCGATAATTTCCCGCACATCAAAGCTTATTGGCAGATGCTCTCGCCCAAGATCGCGCAAATCTCATTGCGCTTTGGCGCAAATGATATAGATGGCACAGTGATTGAAGAAAAAATTTATCACGACGCCGGCGCCACGACGCCGCAAGGAATGGTCCGCAAAGAACTTGAGCGCTTGATCCGTGAAGCCGGCCGCGAACCGGTCGAACGCGATACCATGTATCGTCCGGTGACGAGGACGGAAACGTCGTTCACGATCTCGGTCTAGCTTTTCTCTAAATTTCGAGATTCACGCGTGGCCCACCGCGCCGCAAGACGCCAGAGTACCTGTGCGTTTATTGTGAGCATAGTGAGCCAAAAGCTATCCCAAGCGCCTAAGCAGCTTTCGCAGCCGATTCCAGCCAAGTCTTCATGACCGAATGGTCCACTACTCCCGCCTGCTGCATCACTAGCCGGCCTTGGTGAAAAACGGCGAAGTTTGGGATTCCGCGCACGTTGTAACGAGCAGCCAACTCAGGATGGCGTTCGGTATCCACCTTTAACACAATGGCACGTCCTGCCATTTCTGCCGATGTACGAGCAACTTCGGGCGCAGCCATGCGACATGGACCGCACCAGCTTGCCCAAAAATCAACCAGCACCGGAACGCGGGACTTAGCAATAATCTCGTTGAACAATTCAGGATTTGCCTCAAGAGGTTCGGCAGCGGGCGGCAAGGATGATTTACAGGCTCCGCAGCGTCCCATATCCGCAAGGTGCTCCGCGGGCACACGGTTCTTTTGGCCGCATTGTTTGCAGGTTTTAACTACAGGCATGAACACTCCGACGCCATGACATGGATTAGATGCCAACGGATGCATTTTGGCACCATGTTCCTGCTAGCTACATTGCGCACGGTTATCAATCCTCATCTGCGCTGATCAGCGAAATCTGGGGCTAACTGGCTTTCCCAAACACCCTCTCAAATATCTTGTCCACGTTTCTCAACTGCCGTTCGATGGAAAATGCCTGCTCAATCTGCTTTGCCGGCACCCGCGACGTAATCTCCGCATCGTTAATCACCAGTTCGCGAAAATTTAAGTCTTCTTTCCACGCGCGCATGGCGTGCTTCTGCACCAGTCGATATGCGTCTTCTCGGGCCATGCCGTGCTCAGAAAGATCCAGCAGCAACTGCCCGCTAAAGACCAATCCGCCGGTTGATTCCAGGTTCTTGAGCATGCGATTGGGATAGACCATCAGAGTATCAATCAAGTGGATGGTCTTGGTCAGCAGGTAGTCCACGAGGATCGTGGAATCCGGCAAAATCACACGCTCAACCGATGAATGCGAGATGTCACGTTCATGCCATAGTGCCACGTTTTCAAACGCCGCCTGCGCATTCGCGCGCACCACGCGCGCCAACCCGCTGATCTGTTCGCAGGTAATTGGATTACGTTTGTGCGGCATGGCGGAGGACCCTTTTTGTTTTTCGCTGAAATATTCTTCAGCTTCGCGGACCTCTGTCCGTTGCAGATGGCGTATCTCCGTGGCAATCTTGTCCAGCGTTGAGGCGATTGTCGCCAGCGTAGCGACGTAATAAGCATGGCGGTCGCGCTGGATTACCTGCGTCGATATCGGCGCGGCCTCCAGTCCAAGCCTCTGGCAAATTCTTTCTTCGAACTCCGGCTCCAGATGCGCAAATGTCCCCACCGCGCCGGAAAGCTTTCCCACACGCATCTCTTCCGCGCTGCGCTGGAAACGCTTAATGTTGCGCACTGTCTCGGCGTACCAGTTCGCCAGCTTCAGCCCAAACGTGGTGGGCTCGGCGTGGATGCCATGCGTCCGACCGATCGTTGGTGTGTGCTCAAACTCATGGGCGCGGCGCGCCAGCACTTGCTTCAACTGCTCCAGGTCTTCCGCGATGATCCGTGATGCCTCTTTGATCTGCAGCGCCTGTGCCGTATCCACCACGTCATTCGACGTGAGGCCGTAATGCAGCCAGCGCGCTTCCGGACCAACTTTTTCCGCCACTGCCGTAGTAAAGGCAATCACGTCATGCCTTACCTCGGCTTCAATTTCATTGATGCGTTTCAAATCAAAGTCGCCGCGCTCGGCAATGGCCCGCGCCGCATTTTCTGGGACGATTCCCGCATCGGCCAGGGTTAGGCTGGCGGCAGCTTCAACCTTGAGCCAGCAGCGAAATTTATTTTCATCACTCCAGATTCGGCCCATCTCAGGGCGTGTATAGCGTGGAATCAAAGGTTTTTCCCCTCGAAAGCGCAGGCAATGCAGAACTCTCGATGATAAATGCTGTCGCCCTTTGTGGCTAACGGGCCTTCGGATTAGATTTTCCGAATCAAGAGGATGAGATATGCCGCAATCAGCAAGTACTAATGCTTCAGACATCTTTACAGCGGTTCACGTTTGTTTACAATCGAGAAAGAAAAGAAAGTAGGAAATCAAAAGGGCCTTTTCGCCGGTTTGGTGTCCGATGAAAAGGCCCAGGCTCGAATCTAGCAGAATGTTGGTATTATGTCGCGGAGCGATATAAAATGTCAAAGGGAAAAAACGTGCGTCCTCTTTCTGAGCCGGAATACCTGGCCTTGGGAGAGTTTAGGTACCAGTTGCGCCGGTTCCTCCGGAACATGGAGGAGGCGACGCGGTCACTGGGCGCCAATCCGCAACAATATCAGTTGATTTTGGCCATCAAGGGTTTGCCGAAGGAGATAGAGCCGACGATCACCCAGTTGGCCGAAAGAATGCAGCTCAACCATAACAGCATGGTGGAGCTGGCTGATCGCTGTGAGGAGCACAAACTGCTTCGCCGCACTCGTTCCGCCGCTGACCGCCGACAAGTCTCTCTTTCCATTACGCCTGAAGGCGAAGCGCTATTGCGCAGGCTTGGTGTTGCAGCCCGTCAGGAACTGCGCGATGCAGGGCCGATTCTGGTGGAAGCGATCTTCCGGTTGTCAGGGGACGGCCGAGCCAGGGATGGAAAGACAGAGACACGGCCACGAACAGGAGCCAGGAAATCGGAATTATGAAAGAAACTGCCCCGGGTACGTCATTAAGCGCGGAAAATTCGCATTCACCAGCAGGAACGCTTGGAGATTTCACCACAACCTGGCGGGTATTGCCGATCTCAGGGCTTGCCCTGATCATTGGTGTGCTGTCGGCGTATGTTGCCGTCGTCCTGCTCAAGCTGATCAGCTTCTTCACCAACGTCTTTTTCTTTTTGCGCTTCACCACCGCGCCCGCCTCTCCGGGAGACACCCACCTGGGCGCATGGGTAATCCTTGTACCTGTGGTTGGCGGGCTGATTGTTGGGCTGATGGCGCGGTTTGGCTCGGACAAAATTCGCGGCCATGGCATCCCAGAGGCGATTGAAGCCATTCTTCTGCGCGGGGCCAAGGTAGAACCGCGCTTGGCGGTGCTCAAGCCAGTTTCCACGGCAATTTCCATCGGGTCTGGAGGTCCGTTCGGCGCGGAAGGTCCCATCATCATGACGGGCGGCGCTTTCGGTTCCCTGATCGCCCAGTTTTTCCACCTTACATCGGCTGAGCGAAAGACGCTTCTTGTGGCTGGCGCTGCAGCAGGCATGTCTGCCACGTTTGCCGCGCCCTTCGCCTCCATCATGCTGGCGGTTGAGTTGCTATTGTTCGAATGGAAGCCACGTAGCTTTATTCCGGTTGCGCTGGCCAGCATCACGGCCGCCGCGGCGCGCGTGCACTTGATGGGTGGAGGCCCAATCTTTCCGGTGCCTGCCCACGACGTTGTCTGGGCGCCCGCCGTTCTCTTTGGTTGTTTGCTCGCTGGGTTACTGAGCGGTGGCCTCTCCGCGCTGCTCACGCAGTTGGTGTATGCCTTTGAAGATGCATTTCTTCACATCAAACGACTTCACTGGATGTGGTGGCCGGCCATCGGTGGCCTGGGTATCGGCATTGGCGGTTATTTTTATCCTCGCGCACTCGGCGTAGGTTATGACGTGATCCAACAGGAGTTGCAAGGCAATGCCACGATCAAACTGATTTTGGGCGTTCTAGTGGTCAAGATTTTGATCTGGAGTTTTTCGCTGGGATCAGGAACATCCGGCGGCGTGCTTGCTCCATTGCTCATGATGGGCGGCGCTCTGGGCGCTGTGGATGCGCTCTTTCTCCCGCATCAGGGCGCGGGCTTCTGGCCGCTAATCAGCATGGGCGCCATGCTTGCCGGCACTATGCGCTCGCCACTAACCGGGGTAATTTTTGCTTTTGAGCTTACCGGCGACTACCACTCCATCTTGCCTCTGCTGATTGCCTGCGTTACCGCGCATACCTTCACTGTGTTGACCATGGCGCGGTCCATCCTTACGGAAAAAATCAGCCGTCGCGGCCATCATCTTTCACGCGAATATGTAGTTGATCCTCTTGAAGCCCTTGCCGTTGAAGATGTGATGCGGACGAACATCACGGCATTGCCGTCGGAGAGCACCATCGCTGAACTGGAGACGGCTCTGGCCCACAATGACAATCCGCGCGGCCAGCGGGTCTATCCGGTGATTGACGGCAACCAGCACCTGCTGGGCGTGATGACTCGCAGTGATCTGCTGAATGCTCTTGAAGCCCAGCGCAATGGCGGCCACAATGTTCAACTAGCAGCCGTAATAGCCAGAGCGCCTGTAGTGGCCTATCCGGGAGAGCCATTGCGTATGGTGGTAAACCGTATGGCGGCCACCGGCCTTACGCGTTTTCCGGTGGTGAAACCGGGGAGCGTACCGGAACTTTTGGGACTGGTTGCATTGCAGGACCTGCTCAAAGCCAGGGAGCTTTCAGTGGCGGATGAGCAGTTCCGTGAACGCGTCCTGAGGCTTCGGGTGCCGCCTTCTTTGCGCTGGCGCGTGCCGTGGACGCGCCGTAGAGATGGAGCTGGCACAGAAGAATAGAATGCTGCTCACGTTTCATTCACCCGAGTGGGAAGGACGTCGACGCCGAACTATTCAGTAACTCCAAACAACTCTGCCATCTCCCGGTATTTAAATCCTTCTCCGGGGATGTAGGGTTGCACCCAGTCGCCATCAATCACGAATTGCGGAATGGCCCGCTTGCCCGTGCGCTGGATTACTTCTTCAGCCGCGCCGGGGGTCTCTTCAATGTTGATCTCGTGGTAGGAAATGTTGTTCTGGGTAAGCCAGCGCTTTGCGATATGGCAATCGCGGCACCACGGAGCGGTATAGACAGTTAGTTTCATACGCAGATTTAATAGTTTAGATGAAATCAGGATCTTGAAGGTGCATAAATCTGGCGAGAGGTCTTTGATGCAGGCCAGCTCCCAATTCCTGTGTCCTCCATTTGCACTTTCGCATCAATAAATCCATGAAGATCGCATTTATTGGCCTGGGCAACATGGGCTCGCCTATGGCGGCCAACCTGATCAAGGCCGGACACAAACTCACCGTATACAACCGCACCCGCAGCCGCGCTGAAAAATTGCAAAACGCAAGCGTTGCCAATACTCCGGGAGAAGCCGTTGCGGGGGCTGAAGTCGCCATTACCATGCTCGCTGACGATCACGCTCTTGAATCCCTGGTATTCGGTAAGGGCAATCTTCTCGACTCGCTTCCGCCCAACGCGATCAACGTTTCCATGAGCACCATCAGCGTTGCTCTCTCGCGACGACTGGCCTCTGAGCACGCTGAGCGCAAGCAGCAATACGTCTCTGCTCCGGTATTTGGACGCCCCGAAGCTGCAGCCGCAGCAAAATTGTTCATCGTGGCGGCCGGCCCAGCGGCGCAGATCGAGCGTTGCCGTCCGCTCTTTGACGTCATGGGCCAGAAAACTTTTGTTGCCGGCGACGACGCGTCCGGAGCGAACCTGATGAAGCTTGCTGGAAATTTCCTGATCACCGCCGTAATTGAAGGCCTGGCGGAAAGCTTTGCTCTGGTGCGCAAAGCCGGGCTCGACGCCAACTTGTTTCATGAGATTCTGACCAACTCGCTTTTCAACGCGCCTATCTACAAGACCTATGGCGCGCTGATCAACTCGCAGAAATTTGAGCCTGCCGGATTCAAGTTGCCGCTCGGCCTCAAAGACAATCGGCTGCTGCTGGCCGCCGCTGAAGAAAATGCTGTTCCCATGCCGATGGCCAGCTTGGTCCGCGACCGCTTTCTTGCCGCGCTTGGTCAAGGTATGGGAGAGCTAGACTGGTCAGCGATTTCAAAACTTTCAGCCAAAGATGCAGGCTTGTGAAATTGAAATTAATCATTGGCGTAAGACGGCAGGGGGCGCTAGTTTGGAATCATCCGATCACCAGATCTTTACCGACCAGTGTCATCAGTGAATCAGTGGTCAGATTTTTTTCGCGTTCCGCGGTGAAGATTTAGCTCTTTTCTGATCCGCGATTATCCGCGATGATCCGCGGTAGAGCTCTTTCTCGATCATCCGATCCGCGCGATCACCAGATCACCTGATCTTCGCTCTTCTCCGCGCCTCCGCGTCTCCGCGTCTCCGCGGTGCAGATAACCTCACGGGTGCCCCACCACCACAATCGATTCCGGTCCGCCGCCTGTTGGCGAGGTAGAAATCAAGGCCGTAGTGGTATTGGCTGCGGTAATATTCGCATTAAAGACAGACACGGTATTGGATCCACTATTTGCCACGTAAAGAAATTTGCCTATGGGATCCACGGCCAGGTCAATGGGGCCAGTGGGATCGGGCACAGTAAGGCTGGTGGCTCCGATGGCGCCGGTCGCGTCCACGGTGTTTACCGTGAGGTTGTTAGAAGCAGTGTTAGCTATGTAAAACAGCGGCGTGGTGGCATTCAGCGGTGTGTTAAATGCAATCGCGCTGGGATTGGCCGGAGACGATCCTCCTGGTGTCGTAACAATAGGAGTCAGCACACCGCTGCCGGTGTTGATATTGAAAGTGCGCAAATTGTTGGTGCCGCCGCCATCGGTAGCCATCAATAGTTCAAATGTCGGGACGGCCTTGACCGCCAGCATGGTGCTGGTTCCGGAGTCGAACCCGGCAATCGCCAGCCGCGTGAGCGTACCGGTGGCTCCAATCTGGAACGCATCAATGCCTCCGCCGCCTGTTACCACATAAAGGAACTGGCCGCTTTGATCGATGGTGATTCCGCGGGCCACGGTATCCGTGGGCGTGGTGGAGATAAGGGTCAGGCATCCGGTGGTTGCACTAATGGTGAAACCGCTGACGCTCCCTACCTGGTTGGCCGTGTAAAGAAGCGTGCCTGCAGGATTGATAGCGATTTTCGATGGCTGAACGTCAGTAGTGGGTACTGTAGGGCAAGCCAGCGCGGTAAGCACTCCGCTGGCGGGACTGATAAGAAAACTGCTGATCTGGTCATTCTGGAATTGCGTAACGTAAAGAAACTTATTGTCGGGACTGGCCGCGATCCCGGAAGGCTGGCCGGGAACGGAGAAAGGCGATCCGGGAACCGCCGTAAGTGCTCCGGTGCCATCATTGGCGAAGGCGGAAATATTGTTTCCAGCTGCGTTTGCCGTATAGACAAAAGCGTTGCCGGGAGATGGAGTCGGCGTAGGGCCGCCCGCGACGAGGTTGCCGCCGGAACATCCGGTGATCAGGAAGATGAAGCCGAGAAAAATTGCGGCGCGAAGGATGCTCAAAAAACTTTTCATGATTACTTTCTCCATTGCAGGCCGAGGTTAACTCAACCTGCATCAACGCCGAATATAAAAGTCAAGAAAGGATCAGCGTTCTCGCCCATCATAGCGCAAGCTGGGAAACACTCATGCTTGTTTCATTGATGGGGAAGCTGCTAAGGAACTATGTTTCCACGCAGGATTGGCGATGTGGCGAAATGGTGGATGCAGGCCGCTGGTTTTTCGGCTAGCTGCCAATTGCTAATTGCTAGCTGCTAATTGCCGCGTTCTACTCTCCGCGCAAAGCTTCCACGGGATCTACCGTGCTGGCGCGCCGTGAAGGCAAATAGCTTGCCATCAGGGCCGTGACCACCAGTCCAATGGAAACAGCGCTATAGGTCAGCAGATCGATAGGCTTCACGCCGAAGAGCAAAGTAGAAAGGAAGCGCATGCAGAGCACCGAGGCCACCAGTCCAAAAGCTACGCCAATCCCGCTTAGCACCAGCCCATGGCGGACGAACATCCCGGTGAGCTCTTGCCGCTGCGCCCCCAGCGCCATGCGAATGCCGATTTCACGCGTACGCTGCGAAACCGAATACGCAATTACGCCGTAAATGCCCACGGTCCCCAGCAGCAGCGCCATCGCTCCGGCCACGCCCAGCATGAGCAGCGTGAATGAGGTCCGCGCCATTGAGGTGCGATAGTAATAGTCCACGGTATGCACCTGAGCCAGTGGCAAGTTTGGATCAACCGACCACACGCCTTGGCGCACTTCTTTCATCAGGCTTTCCGTTCCGGCGCGTTGCGTGCGCAGCACAAAGGAAAGCTCGCGGCGGGCGGTGATTTCCTGGCCTTCAAAGTTGTGCATCAGCAGGGGCCAATAGACCACGCTGGATGGTTCCTGGTTCACGCCATCATCGTAAACATTGGCTACCACCCCGATTACCTCACGCCAGTCATCGGTCGTGCCTACGCGGATACGCTTACCTAACGCTGAAGCCGGGTCATGCCACAATTCGCGGGCCGCATTTTCTGAAACCAACGCGACGGGAGTCATGTTGTACAACTCGGACCAGGTCAGATCGCGTCCGGCTACCAGTGGCGTGCCCATGGTCTTAAGAAAGCCGGGTGAAATCCACTTGAATCTGCGCATCGACGCCAGCTCTCCCGGCCGGTAAGTATGGTCTTCAGCAAAAACCGGATCGAAGCTCCCATTTCCGTCCAAGGGAATGCTGCTTGATAGCGCCACCGACGAGATGCCTGGCACGGCCTCCAGCTTGCGCAGAATCTCTTCAAACTTGCGCGGCACGTCCTGGTCGTTTGCCACCTCGGTCTTGGGAAGAGTAATCCAGAAAGTCTGGATTTCTTCCGGCGTGCTGAAGCCGGGTTGCACTTTTGTGAGCGCAATAAAAGTGCGGGTCATTAGCCCGGAGC
>JBAVLE010000153.1:0-3172 GCA_049688735.1 Candidatus Angelobacter sp.
CTTCAGGGTCGAAATTGCCTGTTCGGCGGCGGAAGCTGTTTCCAAGGCACGCGAGTTGCAACCCGACGCGATCACGTTAGACATTCTGATGCCTAATTCAAACGGCTTCGAGGCCCTATTGAGCCTCAAGAGTGCACCTGATACAGCAAATATTCCAATCATTGTCGTGTCAATACTTGATCAACAGAAAATGGGATTTGCTCTGGGTGCCGCGGACTACCTTGTCAAGCCGGTTGACAAGGGGCTGCTCTTGTACACGATTCGGAAGTATACGCAGCCGCTCCCGATTGGGGAGAGCCTCATTCTAGTTGTGGATGATGACCCTCTCACACTCGATCTGCTGGAAACAACATTGCATTCTGCCGGATATAAAACTCAGACTGCTCTCAACGGCAATGCAGCACTCGCCATTTTGGCCAATACGCCCGTTAGCGGCATATTGCTGGATTTGGTGATGCCAGAGATGGATGGCTTTGACGTGCTTAAGCATATGAAGCACTCTGCTGCGCTAAAAGACGTACCCGTCATCATCCTAACGGCAAAAAGCTTGACGCAAGAAGATATTGAGCTTCTGAGGCGTCAGTCGCAGGCCCTCCTACAAAAGAATGGTGCGTGGGAAGAAGGGTTGATTGCCACCCTTGAAAAAGTCATAGGCGAGGGCAACCCACAGAATCTTGCGAGGAGATAATGAGCACAATTCTGATTGCTGAGGATAACCTTGTGAATCGTGAGCTTCTGCGGGAAATGCTAGAAGCCAGGAACTACCAAGTCGCCGAGGCCGGTGACGGGAAAGAAGCACTCACCAAAATAGACGAGGTTAAGCCCGATTTGATCTTGCTCGACATCAATATGCCTGTTCTGGACGGGTTTGCCGTAATCCGACGCATAAGAGAGCATCCCACTTTCCATCGGCTGCCAGTTCTTGCGGTTACCGCTTATGCCATGAAGGGAGATTGCGAGCGAGTGCTCGGGGCCGGGTTCAACAGTTATATTGAAAAACCGATCGATTCCGCATTGCTGTTTAAAGAACTGAAGAGATTCATTTCATGAAAAGTTTGCTTGAGCCTTCGGACGTCATCTGGATTCTTGGATTAATTCCAACTTACTCCAGCCGCAAGCGCGGCACGACTTTCACGCAACATATGCTCGGTACCCAGTTGTAGGATGATGAAGTGCGGACCTCAAAAGACCGTGGAATGTTGGACGCCGGACGTTCAATTCAAAGCGGTTTCATCGACCTGATGTCCGCTTACTCGAAGATTCATTGAGGCTACGCGGCTGAAGATCCTTTGCCTTAAGGGTGGAACCAGCTCGGAATATCAGCCGGTTTTATCAGGTAGTCGTCAACCTGCTTCCGAATCGCTTTCAAGTCGGTCTGGAAGTCTGGATATCCGGTCAGAATAAAAGTAGCAGCGGTTGGCTGGCATCGCCGCATGGCGGTCACAAGAATAAATCCATCGGCAGGTTGCCGATATTTAGGTCTTCGCCACCAGCGAATGTGTTTGTATTGCCGGACTTCCAACTGACGAGTTCAGGCGCAACCTGAAAGCACGGCTCAAGATTAGCCTGAAAGAAGTTTTCTACTGAAAGACAATTTTAATGACGTTGAAATCCGGTGAGGTTGACAGTTCCACTTCGGGAATGAGTTTTCCCTTTGCCTCTAAAAACTTGTAGACACGCCGATTGGGTGTAGTTTTAGTACTAGAGATAGCCATGATTCGCCTTTTCTCGTGAAGGTGATTTGTGGTTAGGGGCGTGTTGCGGGTGCCACCGTAGCACGTCCCGTTAACGTTATCGCTCATTTTTGATTGCGACCAAGGGGCACAACTTTCAAACTGAGACACTACCACTTCCGAAATTCGAAATCTTCGAAAATCGTGTGAACCCGGAGAGAGATCCGGTTCCGGTCTTATTCTTATTTGGACCAAGCCAAAAATCGTTGCCGTTCCACATCTCTCCGCGATATACTCACGCCGTATTTAGAACCGGAATTTCGCGGAATTAGAGAACAATTCTCTGGTGGGCTGACTGTCTGGCGGAGGGACCGGGATTCGAACCTCTGTACCCTTTTCCTTGTGACAGTCTCGGGAGCGGTTCCTGCAACAAACTAACTCACTCTTTTTATGGCCGAATGCATTAGCGCTATACATGGCCGACTTATCTTTCTGTTCCTTCAGGCCAAACAACAAGTAACTGGCAGGGTGTTCGGGATTTTGACCAGATACTCGAAAAATTTATACCCTGCGACGACGGAAGACCGCAGGGTGTCGGCAGCATCGCCAGCTGCTCTCTGGCCTTGGCTCATCGAAGGCGGAGTCGGTGCTCCAGGTTGATAAGGTTCGGGCTGCCACAGTGGAGTATTCTCGAACGGCCGAATGCTGCCAAGATTTGTGCCCGGAGATGGTTTCGGCTTTTTATTTGCAGTGCGAGCGATTTCATCCGGGTGCACCATGCCTGGATCGGAATCCTCGCTCGGACGGCGTCCGCTGTCTATCAGCGGTACGATGCTGCCCACTGCAGTTACGTTATTCTCGGGAGGTTTCGGCGCCTGCTGCTGCCTGCGTGTGGTGGCTTTTTTATTTGTCGGCAGTGGCTTTCCTGGAATGCCGGCAACGGCGAGCCAGAGCAGAACAATTGCAATTCCACCACCTATCGCCAGCACCCGGGCATTATCTCTCAGTGATGCCCTCTGTTTGCCCTTTCCTGGCACATATGGCTGTTTTGCGCTTCCGTTTTGTGCCTTCCCGTCGGGCTGATTGGTCTTGGTCAGATCCTCGTTGATTACGGGTTCGATGACCGGAGTTGCCTTATATCCGTTCCCTTCAGCTCCATTCATAGTCCACCTCCGCTATAGCTTGACGTGAACGGGACGGATAGCAGAATCGGCCGATCGATCTGCTCGGCCTCCGCAAGTTGCAAATGCAGTCCTTCACTTGATTCCTTGAATGCCGGCCGCTCGAAAACAACGACTCCATCTGCGCGCTTGCCCGGAGCAAGGCGTCGTGTGGTCATTCTGTATTCGGAGATGGCGATCGGCTCAGCCTTGAGCTGCCTTCCTCCCTTGTTGTGCCCTGCTCTACCGCTGAACTCGATCTGCGGAGGCAGCAGTTCGATTACACGGTTTGAGTTGTTGAGCACAGAAAAACTGAGAACGGTTTGATGTTCGCGCTCG
>JBAVLE010000154.1:0-11363 GCA_049688735.1 Candidatus Angelobacter sp.
GCCACTGGCGATGCCGACATAAAAAAGTCTTCGCGACTAACGTTCAGCCGCGAAGACCACCAAGGAAAGAAAAACAGAAGATCACAGAGGCTTAGGAGACTCTGAGGACTTCTTTTAGTTCCCTATCGACATAGTGCAGTGGGCAGCGGATTCGTATCATGCACTTTGGAAAAAATCTGGCAGCGGGCGGATTAGAAAACCCTTTGGGAAAAATTAATGAAGGCAAGATTTTGTTGTTGCAATTCGCTCGGTATTCGCTTATAGTGAGGGCAGTTCTGCAGGGAGCGGCGCCGGCGGAACGTTGCCATTGGCAATCCGGGTTTACCCGAAAAGGCCTGCACCTCTGCGGTCTGTGGGCCTTTGTGTCGCTCCCAGCTACTGCGGCCCTGAAGGGATCCAAAATGCGAAGCCGTAATGCTGCGCGCGTCGGAAAAGAATCCTTTAGTAGTTGGCCACAGTGTGCGAAAAACCAGCCAGCAATTGGCTTGTGTTTTAACTTTCTTACATCGATACAGCATCCTGAACAGTTTTGTTGAGAACGCAGCAATGCGTTCTCTGCTTACCGTTCTTGGCTCACACTGAGCGGCAGTGGAGCCGTTCCATCAGCCCAGGCCTCCGCCAAGCGTCGGCTGCGGGATTCGGGATGGCAGGTGGTTGTGAGGGCAGCATTTGCTCAGGCGGGCTTGGTATCGAGCAAAAGTAACGTCGAACTGAGCAGGCGAGGGCGCCTGCGGTCCACAACTTTCGTAGATCTTTAGGGATTCATTTCCGCCAACAAATTTTTCAATTCACAAGTTTTTCAAAATCCAGCCACCCAGACCGGGTGGTTTTTTTATTTGGAGGTAATGTGACGAAGGAAGAGATCATTGCAGCGATTCGAAACTGCGCGGATGAACTGGGCCGCGTTCCAACGGTGCCGGAGTTGAAAGAGATGCGCCGGATCACCCTGCGCACGATCCGGCGGTTCTTTGGCCGATACGCAGATGCGCTACGCGAAGCCGGCTTTGATCCGCATGGCCAGGGTTACAAGCTAGATCTGGATACGCTGTTCCAGGACTGGGCAGGGGTGGCGCGGCTGGTAGGGAAGTTGCCGGGCCTGAAGGAGTACAGCAGGGAAAGCCGTTACAGCGTAGGTCCCTTGCTGACACGTTTTGGAGGATGGACGGAGGTCCCGCGTGGCTTGTTGCAATTTGCAAAGGAAAGGGACTCGAAAGCGAATGGGGAGATGTACTCAAAATGCTGGAGGCGCACGAGGATAGAAAACGGTGTGCGGACAAGAGTTCGAGTACGGCGATCACGAGATGCAAAAAGGAGCGTCCGCTGTATGGAGCGCCGCTAACGCCGCTGGGGCTAGTGCACGCACCGACGAACGAGTTGGGCGTGGTCTATCTTTTTGGGATGATGTCCGCCCCGTTGGGACTGGTGGTGACGAGATTGCAGCCGGAATTTCCCGATTGCGAAGCATGCGCGAGGTGGAAGGCGGACGATGGCAGAGACTCAATGCGGAGTTTGAACAGGAAAGCCGTAATTTTCTGATCCATAAGCACGATCCCAATGAGTGCGACATGCTCATCTGCTGGGTACATAACTGGCCGGAGTGCCCGGAATGGATTGAAGTGGTGGAGTTGAGCCGGGAAGTGCGGAGGTTGTGGAAATGAAAGAACCCACCACGGAGACAGGAGAAGAGCGAAGCCTTACCACGGAATAAACACGGATGGGCACGGATCAGAACCGCCGGAATTGCCAAAAATCAAAACAACACCTTTGAAACACGGAGGAACCGAGGAAGCGGAGGAAAAATCTTGTGCCGCAGATTTGCTCGGGACATCGAGTCCAAGCTGAGACTCATGCAAGAGCTATGGCCTTTGCAAAAGTTGTCCACCATCAACAAAAACAAAGGATCCCTCCGGCCTACTCGCGCGCTGATGAGGGCGCGCTCGCTTTACGTCCGTTGGGATGATGAATTGTGTGTGACACAGCGGCTTCCAGCACCGGATGAAAGGTGGTCGAGGGAGTACGACTTCAATGTGCGCAGCCGGGGGAGGCGGCTGCGGTCCACAAAAATCTACTTACACAGGAGTGCCTGTGCCAACCAGAAGGAAAAATGCGGCAAGCCTTTTTTTGACCTGCCGCAATTTTGTTTCGAAGAAGAGAAGCAGGGTGCTACGTCTCTCTGCTGCGATTGACCCTACTATTTCTTGGCCGCGCCTTTCTTTTTAGCTGTTCCGGCTTTGGGCGCGCCCGTTTTTGGAGCCTTCTTGGCCGGGGCCTTCTTTGTTCCGGGAGCGCCGCGCGGGTTGATGAGGTTCAAAGCATCTTCAGCATTGAACGGGAATTGGCGTACTGAGGTCTGTCCCGTGGTGCTGAGGGTGACATCAACGCGACGGTCTTGAGCGAGAGCCAGCACTTTGGCATTTTTGCTGAGCTGCGCTTTTTGCGCTGCGGTGATGTTCTGATCCTGGTCAATGGCTTGCTTAACCTGATCAGGACTCATGGGCTGTTCTTCACCCAGGCCCTGAGTTTCAATGGCGTCGGCTGAAACGCCATTGGCCACAAGATAAGCCTTGGTGCGCTCCACGCGACGTTCAGAAAGTTTCTTGTTGTATTCCGGGCCACCGCGTGGATCGGCATGGCCTTGCAGGATCAAGTGAGCATCCGGTTTGAAGGCCAGATATTTCTTGAAGTCACTGGCAAGAGCCAGCAGTGTCGTCTTCTGGCTGGCTAGCAAGCCGCTGGTGATCGGGCTATTCTCAGTAGGCTGGGCGGTGGGGAAGTAGATGCTGTGCAGCGAGAGTCGCTGTTCAAGCTGCTGCTGTTCAACAGCCGGCTTTACAGTTACTTGCGTTGTGGCGTGGCCCTCACCGCCGCGGCCGTCATTGGCCGTGCAAGTGATGGTGTAAGTGCCGGGAGCGGCTCCAATGGAATCGAATTGAACGGTGGCACCCGAGCCTGTAACGTGTCCGCCACTCGTGGTGTAGCTGTATGTGAGCTGATCGTTATCCGCGTCAGTGGCCGTAGTGGTGATGGTGGAGTGCTGGCCTACGGTGATGGTTGAAGGATCCGCAGCGCAAGAGGAGACCGCCGGCGGCGTGTTGGGCTTTTGTTCAACTGTTACATCCGTGGAAGAAGTAGCTGTCCCACCTTTGCCATCGTCAACCGTGCTGGTGATGGTGTATTTGCCGGGCTGAACACCAGTGGAGTTCCAGCGAGCCTCAGCACCTGTGCCTTCAACAGTGCCGCCCGTGGCTGTCCATTTATAAGTCAGCGTG
Organism: Candidatus Angelobacter sp.; assembly: GCA_049688735.1. GTDB lineage: Bacteria > Acidobacteriota > Terriglobia > Terriglobales > Acidobacteriaceae > Angelobacter. The sequence goes on from JBAVLE010000154.1 coordinate 3,270, forward strand.
TCATTGTCAGGATCGGTAGCTTGAGCGTTCAGAGTGATTGGGTCATTGGAGCCGGCAAACACTTTGGTCGGGTTGGCGTTGAGAGTGACCGTCGGCGGATGGTTTGGCGGAGGAGGCGGCGGGTTGCCGCCGAAGTGCAATACCAATCCGGCGGAGGCGCGAAGATTATTCTGCTTGTTGTCTCCACCGTCAGTGAACTTGGTCAGCAAATACTCAAACTGAAAAATGCGAATGCCCACATGCTTGTTGATATTTGCGTCAAGGCCGCCGCCAAGCGCGGTGGCAAATGAGTTCTGAGAAAACGATCGATTGAAAAAAGCCGAGCCTGTGGGAATGGTGGAAGCCTGGATATCAGCCAGGCGCGCGGCTCCGAAGAGTGCGTGGATGAAGGGCGTCCAGCGCTCACCACGGCGCGAGAATTGTGGACCAAAGAGATATGTATACGCACTGCCGGTCACGGCAGGCGGAAGGTCCTTAATGCGATAAACGCCAAAGTCGCCCACCAGGCTGAACCAGCGATTTACGTTTCCAGCCAGAGCGCCTGTGACTCCATGTGTGTTGAAAGCTTCTTTTGTGCCCGCGTCAGTCCTGAAGCGTATGTAGGAATAGCCGACAAAGAGGTCAACCGCAGGATAGGTGTCACCATTGCTGGCGGTTTTCGTCTTGGTCGCAGCTGGCGTTGTGGCTTGTGTGGGGATGAATGGCGCCAAATAGGCGGTGGAGCTGCCAGTAGCGTTTGGGGCAGTGGCCTCGGCAGAGGTCGAATTGGAAGAGTTGGCAGAATCTTCCGCAAAAGCCTGTATGAAAAGAAGGGACCCCAGGATTACTGTGGCAACAACACGCGCCAGGACCTTCATTCTTGCCTCCTGTAAAAATTAGGGTTAACTCACGGCAACATCATACTAGAAAGCTGGCTGACGAGCGGCAGGGGTGGCCAGGAGTTAAAAACAATGCAGTCAAGGGGATGAGGGCATCGGAAGTCGATAAATTTTGAGGAAGGCCATCGAGAAGCTACAAAATAGAGGAAATTACACGAAGAAATAGCGATATCAAAGAGACAAACCCGTTGCAAATACCAGAAGAGTCGCCTATAATATCTGGTCTTGCAATGAGCTTTGGTCTCAAGGTGGGATACATCCCGCCGTTTTTTTTCGTTAAGTATTGAAACCAAAGGCCGATTCTGGGAATCCAAAGTAAAGTTCATAAATTGTAAGCACTCTTTCTATCTAAAAGGCAGGGCGAAACCTATTATGGCAAGGCGACGCGGTAATCCTAACTGGGGTAAGCCTGAGCCCATCGGGCCAGTCATCCCCGTTGTCACCTCCTTTGAGCAGGCAGTCAAGGAATTCAAGCTGACACCTGATCAATACATCCGGTCTACTCGTTTGCGCGAGTGGGCGCGTAGAAATAAAAACAGCAAGTACATACCAGAACCCTTACTGGAAGCTTGGGGCTTTGAGATTGAGAGTACTCTTTAAGCTGTTTATTATCAACTAGTTACAAGAAGGCTGCTTCGGCAGCCTTTTCTTTTTGTCCCAGGTAGGAAATGCTTTCATTTACCACCAATGAAATTTTGGCTGTAGCTATTGCCGCCAGCTTCGCGGCAGGGTTAAACGTTTATGCCACTGTGGCTACCTTGGGCGTGCTTTCTCACGTTCATGCGTTTCAATTGCCGACTGCGCTGCACATCCTGGGATCGTGGCCGGTGATCATTGTCTGCGCCATTCTTTTCGGACTTGAGGTTTTTGCCGACAAAATCCCCGTCTTCGATCTCATCTGGAATGCCCTGAACACCTTTGTGAAAGTGCCTGTAGCAACGCTTCTTTCGTATGGCGCCGCGCAACATCTTTCGCCTGGACTGCAAGTTGCGGTCGCTGCGTTAGGTGGCGCCATTGCTCTGGCTTCGCACGGAAGCAAGCTGGCGGTGCGCACAGCCGTCACTCCATCGCCGGAGCCTTTTTCCAACATAGCGTTAAGTTTCGGAGAGGACGTAGCAGCCATTTCTCTTACTTGGTTTGCTACCCGCCATCCGATAATCGCCAGTGGAATCGTAGCGATCTGCCTCGTGATGGCAATTCTGGCTATCCGTTATCTGGTCCGCGCGTTGCGCCGCATCTTCCGGCAGGCGCGGACAGTTTTACAGCCGACGTCAGCCGTTTGACCTGATCACCAGCACCATGCGATATTTCTCGGTTGACTTTGACAGTCCCTTAACAATCGTCCAGGAGAACTCCCGCTTACATGGTCCGCCTTGTTCCTAGAGACACAAAGTTCTTCGATATGTTCGCTGAAATGGCCAGCAACCTGGGCGATGGCGCCCGTCTGCTAAAACAAACGCTGGAAGACTTCAAAGATCTCGACACTCGCGTGCAGCAGCTCAAGGACATTGAGCACCGCGGCGACGACATGACCCACAATATTCTTACCAAGCTGAATCAAACTTTCATCACGCCTTTTGATCGCGAAGACATTTATAGACTGGCTTCCTCCCTCGATGATGTTCTTGATTTCATCTATGCCGCCGGTGTTCGACTGATTATGTATAAGATCACCAGCGCTCCGCCAGCTGCTTCGCTTTTGGCAGGCATCGTCGTCAAACAGGCTGACCAGCTTACTGACGCTCTTGCGCGCCTGGGCAAGAAGCATGACAACGTGCTGGAGAATTGTGTAGAAATCAATCGGTTGGAAAATGAGGCTGATGGTATCGCGCGTGGGGCTATTGCTGTGTTATTCGAAAAAGAAAAAGATCCTATTTCCCTGATCAAGCTCAAAGAGCTCTATGAAGTCCTTGAGACCGCCACCGACAAGGCTGAAGACGCGGCAAATGTACTGGAAGGCGTGGTTCTAAAGAGCGCATAAGTAGAGCGATCCTTAATGGCTGCACACTGATGGCGTGAGGGACATAATGAAACGAGGACGAGCTAAGTGCACCTGAGCGGATTGTTGGTTGCAGTCACCATTCTGATCGCTCTGTCCTTCGACTTCATTAACGGCTTTCATGACGCCGCAAATAGCATCGCCACCGTCGTTTCCACGCGGGTACTTTCGCCACGGCTTGCCGTCATCTGGGCAGCGTTTTTCAATTTTCTTGCCGCGTTTATCTTCGGGACAGCCGTCGCAAAAACAATTGCCGGCGGTCTCGTTGATCCACGCCAGGCAACGCAATATGTAATTCTCTCTGCCCTAGCCGGAGCCATTATCTGGGACCTCCTCACGTGGTGGTGGGGCTTGCCGACGTCATCTTCACACGCTCTGATCGGCGGCTTGGCTGGCGCAGCCATTGCCCGCGCAGGCTGGCATGTTCTCGTTCGTGAGCCCAAACTCCATTGGCCAATCATCGGCACCATTCCCGGATTGGGTGAAAAGTGGATGGCGACGCTCATCTTCATCGTGCTGGCGCCGCTCATTGGCTTGATCATTGGTCTCGGACTCATGGTCGCCGTTTCCTGGATCTTCAAAAGCGCTGCACCTCGGACCGTCGACAAGCTTTTTCGAAAATTGCAGCTTCTCTCCGCCGCTGCTTATAGCCTGGGTCATGGCGGTAATGACGCGCAAAAAACCATGGGCATCATTGCCGGCGCGCTGCTCGCTGGCGGCTATCTCACACCGGCACAATTCGCTTCCGGATGGGGAAATTACAAGTGGTACATCATCCTTGGCGCCAATATCGCCATCGCATTGGGGACGTATATGGGCGGATGGCGCATCGTTCACACCATGGGATCAAAAATCACTAAGCTTCGCCCCGTTGGAGGATTCTGTGCTGAAGGCGCAGGCGCTGTCACACTCTTCATGCTGGCCTATCACGGCATTCCTGTAAGTACCACGCACACTATTACCGGCGCGATCGTTGGCGTGGGATCGACTTCACGCCTCTCCGCTGTGCGCTGGGGCGTCGCAAAGCAGATTGTCTGGGCGTGGGTGTTGACGATTCCGGCATCTGCCGTAGTAGCCGCGCTCACGTTCTGGGCTATTCGATTCTTTGTGCCGAACGCATAACACCCTCCGAAAGCCCCAAAAAACAAAAGTTGATAGTCGAATTATTAAGTGGTATTGACGGATAATACTGCGTTGAATGCCTGAGCAAAGGCTTCCCCGACCTGCGCTCATTTGGGCAATTTGCGGCAGAAACCTCTCAGCCTGCCTGTATCCTGATCACCTGATGCTCGCCACATCCGGTGCGGACTGCGGCCTTGATCTGGTCCAAAACGCTCTTTCCGTACTTCAAAAGGAAATATGCCCCGCCAATCTCACGCTCCTGCAATTCTTTGTTGGGATAGAGCGCGGTGATCAGCTCATCGGCATGGCGGAGGACCTCAGTATTTTTGCGCGCCTCGGCGCGAGCAGCTTTGTCGCGAATGCCTTGCAATTGGTAGCGCATCTTCGATCCCGCATTTTCCGCGGCATCAATCAGCGTTTTGTCCAGCTTCTCAAGCGGACCCTGGATTACAGCCAGCGCCTTTTCCACATGCTCGGCGGCAAGATCAAAACTCTTGAGGATGCTATCCGGAAGCGCGCGACTGCCCACCAGTTCGCGCGTTTTTTCTGGCGTATTGAAAAGGTCGGCAAGAGAAAGTTGGTAACGATCCATCAGCTTGGCAATTCGGGGCTCAATCAGGGTGGCAAAGATTCGCGGAACAACCGGTGTAACTCTGCCTGCCAGCTTGCGGTAGACGACTTCAATCTGAGCAAAGTATGCGGTCTCGGCAGGGCCGCCGATATAACACAAAGTCGGCAACAAATAATCCTGCATCAGCGGACGGAGCAGCACGTTTGCGCTGAACTTTTCCGGACATCGTTCCGTTTCATTCAGCAACTCCGCGGCGGACAGCTTGCGCTCACCAACAAAAAAGTGTCCATCCTGCTGGCGTACCGGAGTTCTGGCTCCGTCTCCAAAGTAAAAACACAGCGTGTGAGAGGGCGTAACCTTCACCTGCGCATGATATCCACCCGCGTCCAGTTCCTGATTGCGCGCAACCAGCTCTTGGTTGATTTCCTCGGATTTTTCGAGCGCTGCGCGAAATACCGGCTGCGCAATGCGGTGCAGCTCTGGGTCGAGCGGATTTAGAAAAATCACGCCCATTTCAGAAAATATTTTGGTGTAGAACCTGGCAAACGCCGTCCCAAACGTTTGGCCCTTGCGATAGCTTGCAGCTAACAGTTCGCTGATCTCTGATTTTCCAAATAGCGCTTCCACCTGCTGTGTGGCTGCGGTGATCTCATCCGTGAATGCAATCGTCCCGACGGGTGCGCCTTCCACGTGCGGCACGTTCACTGCGAACTTTTGCAGATGATCGCCGGACGCAAAATTTACCGAATCGATCTCTTCCAGATCGTGATCTTCTGTCGCCAGCCAGAATATCGGCACCGCGCCGGCCTTTTCCGCCATCAGGACTGCCGTCATCGCTTTCAAAATGCAAAACGTCGGCCCACCAAAGAGACCAACCTGTTGCCCCGTCACAACCGCTGCGGTGCCGTGTCGCAGCCGATCAATATTTGCCAGGGTCTTTTCGCCCGCACCAAATTCGCGGTTCTGCCGCTCCAGAATGGCGGCTACTGCCTGCCGCCGCTCGGCCGGATAATTAATTTTCTTGATCTCATCTGCCCACCAATCCTGGTTCAGGGGCGGACGGGCATAAAACCGCTTTACGCGTTCAAAGTGATGGAGATAATCGTCAAACAGGCGGGTAGTGTGGGGAATGCTTGAAAGCGGCAGACACTCGGTTTCCACGATTGGGCTCTCCACCATCTGCATAGAATCATTGGACTCACGCCGGCTTCGCTGGTTGCACAAAATCTGCATCTTCTGGCGCCTGTCGATTGTAAGGGTGAGGACACCCAAAACTCGAATTACCTATAAAATGAATATTCCCAAGCCGGGATGGCGGAACTGGCAGACGCAGCGGACTTAAAATCCGCAGGGCTTAAACGGCCCGTGGGGGTTCGAGTCCCCCTCTCGGCACCAAGCAAATAGCTTAGCCCAAGTTCTACGAAAGTCTTTCATGCGTTTCCGTTCGGACGCGAATCTGTGAGCCGCTTTATTCATGGCGCATGCTCTTAAAAGTGCAAAGACCCTATTGGTCATCATCGACATCGCGGCCTTCTAAGTTCTTAGTCGTGCGGGGTTCCAGCCGGTTGCGTGCTAAGCAAGATCGACCTGGCAACCTCATATTTTTCGATTCGGAGATTAGCGGTCCGCAGGTTCGCCCGCATTGGCAACACTTTCTATGCTCTAAGGGGTGACCAAACGTGTCTTGGCGCGTCTTTTAAAGGATAATCATCCACATACCACGAATGCCGAATTCCCATATCTTGAAACTTTCCCAGCATGTCTGCGTATATAAATGAGGCATGAGCATGGAACTGACCATCAAGAACCTTTCCAAGACCTACAAGAATGGTGTTAAAGCGCTTGACAACGTGTCGCTAACGATCCCGCGAGGCATGTATGGCCTGCTGGGACCGAATGGCGCGGGCAAATCGACTCTGATGCGGACGCTGGCTACCCTGCAGGAACCGGATAGCGGCAGCGCTACGCTGGGTGATATCGATGTTCTCAGGCAGAAGGACGAGGTTCGCCGTCGTCTTGGATACCTGCCCCAGGAGTTTGGCGTGTATCCCCGAATTTCAGCGCAGGACATGCTCAGCCATCTGGCGTTGTTAAAAGGAATCACGAACTCACGCGAGCGTAAAGAAGTTGTTTCCGCCATGCTTCAGCGCTGCAATCTCTACGATGTTCGCAAGAAAGCCCTGACCGGATTTTCCGGAGGCATGCGGCAGCGTTTTGGCATTGCCCAGGCGCTGCTCGGCAATCCGCAATTGCTCATCGTGGATGAACCTACAGCGGGGCTTGATCCAGGCGAGCGCAATCGCTTCTACAATCTGCTCGCCGAAGTCGGAGAGCAGGTCATCGTCATCCTCTCAACGCACATTGTGGAAGACGTGATGGACCTTTGCACCAATATGGCGATCATCCATGAAGGCAAAGTGCTATATCAAGGCGAGCCGCAGGCCGCGATTTCCGGGCTGAACGGCCGGATCTGGCAGCGGTCCATTGAGAAGGCGGAACTGGCCCATTACGAGCAGACCTTTCGCGTCGTGTCGAACAAACTGGTTGGCGGACGACCATTCCTGCACGTCTATGGTGAGCAGTTGCCGGGAGACGGGTTCCTTCCCAGTCAGGCCGATCTGGAAGATGTGTTCTTTACCAAAATCCGGAACTGGGACTAGGAGCGCTTATGTTCTGGCAAATTACTTGGTTTGAAATTTCCTACTGGCTGCGATCCAAAATGCTGTGGGTGTTCTTTGGCGTCATCGCATTAATGGTGTTTGCGGCTGTCAGCACGCCCAACGTCCAGTTGTTCATCGTCCTGACGAATACCTACCACAATGCTCCCTTTGTGATCAGCGGATATTACGGCTTTATCAGCCTCGTGATGCTGCTGATGGCAGCGGCCTTTGTGAATTCCGCGGCCTTGCGCGATTTCAGATTCAATACCAACCAGATCGTCTTTTCCACGCCAATGCGCCGCAGAGATTACCTATTCGGGCGCTTCATCGGCGCTACGTTGGTATCAACCATTCCGATGCTTGGAGTTTCGGCGGGCATCCTTGCCGCCAAGTACATGCCATGGGCTGATCCGGACCAGTGGGGACGCGTGAATTGGGCGGCACATCTCCATGCCATTTATGTTTTTGCGTTGCCCAATGCATTGATCATTGCGGCAATACTCTTTGCGATTGCGGTAATGGCGCGCAATGAGGTTGTCCCATTTATTGGAGCCCTGGTCCTGCTAATCGGATACATTGCGGCAGGCGTGCTGCTCCAGGATTTGCGACATGAAGACTATGTCGTGTTCGCAGACCCGTTTGGCATCCGCACATTTGCTCTGACAGCAAAATACTGGACGGTGGCTGACAAGAACAGCATTCCCGTGGCTCTCAGCGGCTTGATGCTTTGGAACCGTCTGCTGTGGGCGGCGGTTGCAGCCGCGATTTTTACCTTTGCCTACTTCCGCTTCAGCTTTTCTGAAAAGGCGAGCAAAGCCAAGCCGGCGGAAGCCGACTCGCAAGCCCAGCCGATCGCAGTGGGCC
>JBAVLE010000155.1:0-4934 GCA_049688735.1 Candidatus Angelobacter sp.
GCGAAGCTGGACGGCGTGGAACTGAGCGGCAATTACAGTTATGACGAAGAAGGCGAGAAGAGCAAAAAGGTTGAACTGATTTCGAATGGGATATTGAAGCAGTTTCTGATGTCGCGCATGCCGGTGAAGGGCTTTTTGCAATCGAACGGGCATGGGCGCGGGCAGGCCGGCATGATGCCAGTTGGCCGGCAGGGAAATTTGATTGTCCGCTCCAATAAAACCGTGGCGGATTCACAGCTGCGGCAAGAACTGATCAATGAAATCAGGAAGCAGAAGAAGCCGTTTGGCCTCTATTTTGAAGACATCGCCGGCGGATTTACGCTGACCATGCGCAACATGCCGCAAGCGTTCCAGGTGATGCCGCTAATGGTATGGAAGGTTTATCCGGATGGACGCCCCGACGAACTGGTGCGCGGCGTGGACATTATTGGAACGCCGCTGAACGCGCTGAACCGGATTGTGCTTACAGGGCAGAAGATGGATGTATTCAATGGCGAGTGCGGAGCGGAATCGGGTTCTGTCCCGGTGGCCGCGGCTGCGCCGGCCATGTTGTTTTCCGAGATCGAAGTACAGAAGGTTTCACAAGGGCATGAGCGACCGCCACTGCTGCCGCCGCCAGGTGTAGAAAAGGCCGAGGTTGCGTCTCAGCAATCCGCGCCAAAAGCGGAGGTGCACTAATGCGACGGTTTATCCCAACTCTTCTCATCCTGATTATTCTTTCGGCGGCTGCGCTTGCAGGTGACAACACGGGCGCACCTGCGGCCGCTTCGGTTTCTTCAAATGATCGTGGTGACGCAGTATTGAAAGCGATGCTTGCGGAGTTGAAGCGTTCGCAGGAAAAGCTGCAATTGGGGCAGTTGCAGAGGCCCTATTACATTGATTACCAGGTAACGGAAATTCAGGACAACATCGCCGATGCGACGCTGGGCGCGCTGCGCACAGATCAGGTGAACAGCGGCCGGCTGGTGCGCGTGGTCGTCCGCATTGGCGACTACAAACAGGACAGCTATTTCGGCGAAGGAACGGGCGCGGTGGAAGTATTGCCCACAGACAATGACGAGCTTGCGCTTCGTCGCCAGCTCTGGCTGGCCACAGACAAGGCGTATAAATCCGCATTGAGCGGATTTACGGAAAAGCAGGCGGCGCTCAAGAGCGTGGAAACTGAAAATGACATGGCGGATTTTTCAGAGGAAAAGCCAGCGCAATCGGTTCGCGACCTGGCTAAGCTGGATGTAGACCTGGACAAATGGAAGCAGGAAGTCCGCGCGACTTCTGATTTGTTCCGCAGCGATCCCAGCCTGGAGATGAGCAGCGCCATGCTGAACTTCCGCGTGCTGAACCGTTACTTCGTAAACACTGAAGGCACGGTGACGCGCAATGGCAAGAGTATTTACTCGCTCCTGTTCTCCGGATCTGATCAAGCCGATGATGGCATGCACCTGGAACGAAGCCATGGCTGGGTGGTGACCAAGGGAGATGAACTGCCCAAGAAGGAAGAAATAGCGGACGAAGCCAAGAAACTAATTGGCAGCTTTGCGGCGCTCAAGAAAGCGCCTCTGGTGGAAGACGATTATCGTGGGCCGGTGCTTTTCTCGGCGGATGCGGCAACATCAATATTTGAGAGGCTGATTGTCCCAAACATCCTGGGGATTCGTCCGGACCTGGGAAATCCAGCGCGGACAAACGGGGAATTTGCGTCCTACTATAAAGGCCGCGTGCTGCCGGAGACGTTCACCGTGGTTGACGACCCGAAGGCAAAAGAGTTCGAGCACCAGTCACTAGCCGGCTATTACGACGTTGATGATGAAGGCGTGGAAGCACAAAAAGTTACGGTGATCGAGAAGGGTATGCTGACGAATTACCTGCTCGGGCGTGAGCCGATCCGCGATTTCCCGCACTCGAACGGGCATGGTCGCACAGCGTTGGCAGGAGCGCCGCGTCCCCAGATATCCAACCTGATCTTTAAGGCCGATCACAGCGTTCCTTTTGACGAGCTGAAGAAGAAGCTGATCCAGATGTGCAAAGACCAGGGCCGTCCTTACGGATATTTTGTTGAGACCACCGGGCCGCAGCTTTCACCGCGGCTGCTGTGGAGAATCTACGTAAACGACGGACACCAGGAGCTTGTGCGCGGAGCGGTGTTTAAGCAGCTCGATACGCGGGCGCTTCGGAGTGATATCGTCGCGACCGGCACTGATAATTATGTTTACAACCGCGCGGAGCCATTGCCCAGCGCGATTGTTGCACCTTCGATTTTGTTTGGCGAGTTGGATATCCAGCGGGCGAACAGGACGCGGGAAAAGTTGCCCACGTACCCGGCGCCGGCATTGAGTACGGCGACCGCCTCCCGGTAGGAACTTGACCACAAAGGACACGAAGAAACACAAAGGATTTTTACACCTTTGTGCTCCTTCGTGTCCTTTGTGGTTAAATTGAGTTTCCTCTCATGGCCCGTATCCACGTACTTTCCGAGCATGTTGCCAACAAGATCGCCGCTGGCGAGGTAGTGGAACGTCCGGCATCGGTGCTGAAGGAGTTGCTGGAGAATGCGTTGGATGCGGGCGCTACGCGAGTTCGCGTGCAGGTGGAAGCAGGCGGCAAGAAGCTGATCCAAGTAACGGACAATGGCTGCGGCATGGTGCGCGACGACGCGCTGCTGGCCTTTGAGCGTCACGCGACGTCGAAGATCAAGGATGCCGAAGACCTCTTAAATATTCATACCCTGGGCTTTCGTGGAGAGGCACTGCCTTCAATCGCGTCCGTGGCGCGGGTGCTGCTGGAAACGCGGGCGACGGAAGAAGACAGCGGTACAGTATTGGAGATTGCGGGCGGCAAAATCCTGCGAGTTGAAGAAGCCGGGTTGCCGCAGGGAGTATCGCTGGCAGTACGCGACCTGTTCTTCAACACGCCGGCGCGCAAGAAGTTCCTGAAAGCAGAGTCAACAGAGCTTTCACATCTGGCATCGCTGGTGACGCATTACGCGCTGGCGCATCCGGAAAAACATTTTGAGCTGCATTCGGCTACGGAAGCGATGCTTGTGGCCGCGCCGGTAAAGTCGCATTCCGACCGTATTTACCAGATATTTGGCCGCGAGACCCTGGACCAACTGGTTCCGCTGGCGGCAACAATGAAGCTGGAACGCGTCGGCATACCGGAGCCTCCGCCGTGGCGGCGCGGCGAAGATTATCAAGCGCCGGTTCCGGGCGATATCCGCCTGCATGGATTTATTTCCAAACCAGAATTGCAGAAGCTGAACCGCAACTCGATCTACGTATTTGTGAATGGGCGTCTGATTCGCGACAGGATGGTGCAGCACGCGATTATTGAGGGCTACAGAAATATTCTGCCGCCAACGGTTTTTCCCGTGGTGCTGCTGTTTATCGAACTGCCGAATGAAGAAGTGGACGCGAATGTGCATCCATCGAAAACCGAGGTCCGTTTTCGACAGCACGCGCTAGTACACGACTTTGTTCGCGAGTCGGTGCGAGCAGCGCTGATGAAGGCGCGTCCGGTGCCGGAGTTTACGCGTGAAATCACGGCGCAGCCCACAGCCGCACCCGGACTGAGTCCGGGTGCGCAACAGCATGGCGGGCGGGATTTTGCGTTGTGGCCGGAGACCTTGCCGCCGATGAATGAACGGCTGCAATTTGGCGGTGAGGCGATAACGGTCGAAGCCAATATGGCCGTGAGCGGGTTCGGGCCAGTGGGCGCTCCGGCCATGGCGCACAGCGTGAATGGCCATGCCGATGCCTGCGGAAATGTGCTGGAAGATGAGCCGCAAGCTGTGGTCGATCAACTGGCGCTGGCCAGTTTAAGGCCGGTCGGGCAAGTGAGGGACTCATTCATCCTGGCAGTGAATGCAGACGGGCTATGGATCATTGACCAGCATGTGGCGCATGAGCGAGTGCTGTTTGAAAAGATACTGCGGGAGCGCGGACAGAACGACGCATCCCAGGACGGACAGAGGCTGCTGATGCCCCTGCTGGTGGAATTGACGCCTGGACAGCAGGCCGTATTTGCCGAGATTTCAGAAGAGCTGCGGCGTAACGGATTTGAAGTTGAGCTGTTCGGCACGCGGACGGTGGCGGTAAAGACCGCGCCGGGCGGGGTACGGCCCGCGGATGTGGAGAAGCTGCTGGTGGAACTCCTGGACCAATTCCAACAGGAAGAGCAGCTATTGAACCTGGACAAAATTCGGGGGAAGATTGCGGCCAGCATTGCATGCCATGCAGCCATAAAAATCAACATGCCGCTGGAGCAGAACAAAATGGAATGGCTGTTGAAGGAGCTGGCGAAGACTGAGTGCCCGATGACGTGTCCGCATGGAAGGCCGGTGGTGCTGCGGTATTCTGTAAAGGAGATACAGAAGGCGTTTAAGCGAATTTAGCAATCAGCAATCAGCATTCAGCCCTGATGTAGCGACGTGAAGCAGAAACCCTCGAAACACGGAGGAACGGAGGGAGCGGAGGATATTTGTTGCATTGTATGCAAGATTATTGGTTAGGTATGGCATTAACACTTCAATTCGATCCTGAAATGGAACAGATGTTGACAGAGCAGGCGGGACGGCAAGGGGTCGCCGTGGAGGCGTTCATCCAGGAAATTCTTGCACGGCAAGTCGGTCTGCAGGCGAGCGAACACAAACTAAGCCTAGAGGAATTTGAGGCTGCGCTCGACGCTATGACTATCTATTCCGACAAAATTCCAGCGCTTCCTTTGGAGGCATTCAAGCGAGGTGTAATTTATCGAAATTGCGAATGATGGCAGGGCCAGCTCAAGGACATTTCGTCGATGAGTAACTAAACTACCACATGGAACTTCACTTTAATCCTCAATGCGAAGCTGAACTCAAACGCGTTGCGTCAGAGCGCGGATGCCTTGCCGAGCAGCTTGTGCAGGAGATCGTGGAAGCTTATTTCGACCATGACAGGTGG
>JBAVLE010000156.1:0-8587 GCA_049688735.1 Candidatus Angelobacter sp.
ATGCGGAGTTTCATCAGCATGCTGAAAGTGGATCCTGGATTTCGTAGCGAGAGAGTCCTGGTGAATTCGCTTCTGGTGCTGCCGACGTACAAATATCCGGAGAACTATCAGCGAGTAACATTCTTCCGCACCCTGCTGGAACGCCTTAGGGGCCTGCCCGGCGTTGAGGCTTCCGGCGGAATTACGTCCCTCCCATTACAAGGCAACAGTATCTTTTCGCCGTTTCGCATTCAGGGTCGCCCGACCGGACCTGATGGCAAGCTGATGGCTGCAGTGATTAACGTGGTGAGCCCTGGATATTTCAATACCATGGGAATCCCGTTGCGTGGCGGGCGCTGGTTTTCCGATAACGATAGTGAACAGTCGGCGCGGGTGGCCGTAATCAATGACGTGGCGGCAACAAAGTTTTTTTCCGGAAGCGACCCCATAGGCCAGCAAGTTTTTATTCGTGCCCAGGGGGACGAGCCGTACAGAGTTGTGGGAGTGTTGGGCAGTAGCCGGCAATTCGACATCACGTCCGAGCCAAACCCCGAAATTTTCACCAACTATCAGCAGAGCACCATGAGTTACATGTATGTACTGGTGCGGACGAAGGGCGATCCAACAGCTTTGATTCCCACGATACGGCGCGTGGTGGCGGAAATTGATCCGGAACAGCCGGTCGGCCACAGAACATTAGCACAGCAGATCGGGAATGCAGTGGCCGAACCGCGGCTTTACACGCTACTAGTGGGACTGTTTGCGGCCTTGGCCTTGCTGCTGGCCATGGTGGGAGTCTATGGCGTAATGTCATACGCCGTATCACAAAGGACGCAGGAGATTGGCGTGCGAATGGCTCTGGGCGCGCATCGCAATCATGTCTTAAAAATGTTCCTGGGCAACAGCTTCAAAATTGTAGCCCTTGGAGTAGTGACGGGACTGGCGCTTGCGCTGGCCCTGAATCGAGTTGTTGCCAATTTATTGTTCAACGTAAAGCCGACAGATGCCATTACATTCACATTGGCAGCCGGACTGCTGTGTCTTGCGGCACTAGCTGCCAGCTACTTGCCTGCGCGACGCGCCACCCGAATTGATCCGATCATCGCTCTGCGGCACGACTGATACGGCCAATCCAAATCCGAAATCTTTCACAAAAATTGAATCTTAACAGCACGCCCTTTACTCTGCGATAGATCACTCCCGCTTCCCGGAAGGACGCTTGATGAGAATTCTTCGACTGATGGCCGTGGTCGTATCGATTGCCACAACTTTTTTGGCACAAACGCCCAGCCCAACTCCGCCGCTGCTCAAGCCGGATGAACGATTGAAAGTGGATGTGCTCCTGATCGTGGCGCATCCCGATGATGAGACTGGCGTGGTCCCCTATTTGGTGCAGCTCATCGATCAGAAAAAACATGTGGCCGTGGTCTACACCACACATGGCGAAGCCGGGCATAACAACATGGGCCCGGAACGGGCACAGTCATTGGGAGCGGTGCGCGAGATGGAGTTGCGCCATGCGCTGGCGAGTGTGGGAATCGATAACGTGTGGTTTCTGAGCGGACGCGATACGCCGAGCCAGAACGTCTTAGAGTCGCTGGCAAATTGGCATCAGGGCCAGGTGGAGGAAGAGTTGGTCAGGATGGTGCGGCTGACGCGACCTGAGGTGATCATTACGTGGATGCCAGGATTCTTTGTTGGAGAAAATCACGGCGATCATCAAGCAGCAGGCGTGCTGGCGACCGAGGCATTTGACAGTGCGGGGGATCCTTCTGTCTTTCCGGCGCAGTTGGCAGGGCCAGTAAAAGTAAATGAAACGTTGCTCGACGGATTGCAGCCGTGGCAGACGAAAAAGCTTTACTACTTTCCGGATTCAGCCGACGACATATTTAAAGGCACTGGCCCAACCTACCAGACAAACGGTATGTCCAAGGCGCTGAAGATTCCTTATTGGCGTGCAGGGTTTGAGACGTTCAAGTATCACCTGACGCAGTATCGGGCCTTTATTGAACGCATGAAGAGCATGGACGAGAAGCAGGTGGCCGAACAGGAGAAAAATTGGGGCGGTGAAGGCAGTTTTGTTTTTGGCAAATCGCTTGTGGGCGGCAGCGTGACCGGAGATGTGTTTGAGGGAATTACGCCCAAGCCGATTGTATTTGTTCCAGCGGCGAGAGAAGCCTATACGCAGGCTGGAGCGCTTTCCGTCGAGTTGGGCGGGCCGTGGGGATTTTACGAGAAGTTTTTCCGCGCACACGGGATTACCAAGTTGCCGAAAGCAAGCGGGCCGGAAATCGCAATTAAGCGCGGAGCGACGCTGACTATCCCGCTGGAACTGCACAATCGCAATGATGGGGCAAAGAACATCACGATCGCACTGAAGCTGCCGGATGGCTGGACAACGCAGAGCGGCGCGGGCAACCTTACTCTTGATCCACAAAGCGATTACTACTGGCAGGTGCTGGTGGATGCCCCGAAAGCAGAAAACAAAGGAAGGCAGGAAATTGAATGCACGGCAAGCGCAGACGGGAAGACGCTGGCGACGATAAAAATTTCAGTACAGTTGAGGAATGGCGGTCTGCCGCAGAATTGAGCGACTCATAAGCACGCCTACTGATTTCCGGTCTAGCGTCCATTACAATATCGCTTCCGAAAGAGGAGTCCTTATGCGCGCTGTGCTGTGCAAAGAGTGGGGTGGACCGGAAAAGCTGGTAGTCGAAGATGTTCCTTCACCCGCCATCAAAGATGGCGCAGTGCGGATTGCCGTGGAGGCAGCGGGTATTAACTTTGCCGACTTGCTGCTGATCTCCGGCCAGTATCAGGAGAAGCCCGCGTTTCCATTCACGCCGGGAATGGAATGTTCCGGCACGGTGACGGAAATTGGCGCGGGCGTGAGCAGCTTAAGAGTTGGCGATCGCGTAATGGCACTAACCGGCACAGGCGCGTATGCCGAAGAAGTGGTAATCGATGCCAACCGCGTTTACACAATTCCTGACAAGATGGACTTCATTTCCGCTGCGGGCTTTCCGGTGACGTATGGCACGTCGCACGGCGCGTTTGATTGGCGCGCGCACCTGCAACCAGGAGAATGGCTGCTGGTCTTTGGCGCTGCCGGCGGAGTTGGGCTTACGGCCGTGGAGATTGGCAAAGCCATGGGGGCGCATGTGATTGCGTGCGCTAACGGCCCGGAAAAACTGGCGATCGCTAAAGAGCACGGCGCGGACCATTTGATTGACTATTCGCGCGAGGACATTCGTGAGCGGGTGAAGGCTATCACCGGCGGCCACAACGCTGACATTATTTATGATCCCGTCGGCGGCGACGCTTTTGACGCCGGCCTGCGGTGCATCGCGTGGGGCGGTCGCATCATCATTATTGGCTTCGCGTCCGGACGTATTCCCCAAGCTCCAGCTAATATCTTGCTGGTCAAAAACATTGACGTGATCGGCTTTTATTGGGGCTCTTATCAGGCGCGCAAGCCCAAGCTCCTACGCGACTCCTACGCCAAATTGCTGCACTGGTTTGAAGAAGGCAAACTCAAGCCGCATGTCTCGCAACATTTTGACCTCAAGGACGTGGCTCAGGCGATGGAGTTGCTGCGGCAGCGCAAATCGACAGGCAAAGTGGTGTTAACGACGGACAAGTCTTAACCACAAAGGACACGAAGGAACACGAAGGGGCCGAATTTCTGAATCGCCCGCTCCGCCTGCCTGAATTGCACTCCAGCATGACCCTCGGTTAAGGTTATGATCCACGTATTTCCTATCGAGCATGGAATCAACCTGCTTGTTTCTGCTCCGCTGTCCTTATATGCTCAGGACGAAACCCGATGCCAACCACACGTGCAGGGAAGCGGCGCAGGTAGGGGAATCGGCGGAAAAGCTTCAGAAACCAGGGAAGAGATATAGGCTTTGTCGCGCCCAGAACGCGCCTGATCACGTTATTTTGCACTATTAGTTGCATGCGCTGAGTGGCATGGGTAGGAAATGTTCGGCGGCGCTGGACGGCCTGAAGATCCGCCACAGAGAGAGTTCCTTGCCGCAGTTTACTGCTCAGGATATTCGCGGCAGCTACGGCATCCTGAATAGCCAGGTTGATCCCGACGCCTCCAATCGGCGACATGGCATGCGCTGCATCGCCAATGCACAGCAATCCCTGTCGGCACCAGCGCGCCAGCCGGTCCACCTTTACCGTGAGCAGACTTACATCTTTCCAGTCAGATAATTCCTCCACGCGATCGCGGAGAAACGGTGACAGCGCAGCAATCTCTTCGCGGAAGGCCGCCAGCCCTTTGCTCTTGATCTCTTCACCGCGGCCCTTGGGAATCACGTAAGCGCATTGCCAGTAGTCTTCACGATCAAGCATGACAAAGATCTTGCCGGGCTCCACGTGGCCAAAGGTCTGCGCAGGATCGGTGGAGCGACGGCTCAGACGCATCCAAAAGACATCCATGGGCGCGCCTAGATCAATGACCTGCAATTTGGCGCGCTCACGCACTACGGAATGGCGTCCGTCAGCGCCCACCGTAAGATTCGCGCGTATCTCAACCACACCTGAAGGCGTCTTCGCGATGACCCCCGCGATGGCGCTATTCTCTTCTATAAGATCAACCACCTCAGCCTGCATCATGAGCTTAAAACGGGGATAGCGACGCGCCTGCTCGACAATGAAATTCAGAAAATCCCACTGGGGCATGAGCGCCAGGAATTTGCAATGTGTGGGCAGGTGGCGGAAATCGGCAATCGTCACCATCTCCTTGCCTACCTGTCCGGCAAGCTCGAAGATTTCCTGATGGGGCCGCTTCAGGAAATCTTCCAGAATGCCCAGCTCATACATGAGCTCAAGCGTAGAAGGATGAATGGTGTCTCCGCGGAAATCACGAAGAAAATCCACATGCTTCTCAAGCACACATACATCCACGCCGGCTCTGGCCAGAAGAAAGCCCAGCATCATGCCGGCCGGTCCACCTCCGGCAATGCAGCAACCAGTTTGGATGGCTTTGATCATTCCGAGGACATCATACGCGTGGTAAGAGAACAGAGGCAGGTTCAATCAAACCTAACTGGCGATTGTCCGCAGTTTTCCTGGTTCAGGGCAACGGCGATTGTTTGGTCCATGGTTTATTCGTTTAGGCGATGATTTGTAATGTTCTTTAGCCGCGAATTTCGCGAATGCACACGAATCTGAACATGGCCCCTGTGCTTCTTGTGGATCCGCAGCTAATTTTTTTGTTGTCAATTTGCAGGCTAACCACTCCAGCTTTTAACCGTCTATCAAGGCGTGATACCTTGACGATCTACAATCAAGCTGTCGATAATCATAGTATGGGAAAACCAAGTGATCTGGTCCAGGGAACGCTGGATCTTTTAATACTAAAAACGCTCTCGCTGGAGCCAAAGCATGGCTGGGCCATCGCCAAGCGCATCCAGCAGATTTCAAATGAAGTTTTGCAGGTCCAACAAGGATCTCTTTATCCCGCGCTGCACCGTTTGGAGCAGCAGGGCTGGATTCGCGCTAAATGGAATGAAAGCGAAACGGGCAGGCAGGCCAAGTTCTATTCGCTCACAGCGGCGGGCCGTGCCCAATTAGAAAAAGAAAAGAAAAGCTGGAAACGGCTTTCCACGGCGATTGACGTGGTGATCGACAGCCTGTAGTTAGGGAGGAAGTATGCGTTGGGTGGAACGATTTCGCATGGCCGTGTTGATGTTGTTTCGCCGCAAAGCTGAGTCGGAGCGGCTGAATCGGGAACTGGAGTTCCACCTTGAACAGCAGATCGCGGAAAACACAGCAAGCGGCATGGATCCGGAGGAAGCACGTCTAGCGGCGTTGCGGCTTTTTGGGAACCCAACGCTGCTGCGTGAGGAAGCCCGAACGTCCTGGAGTTGGAACTGGCTGGAGGGCCTGTGGCGCGACCTGCGTTATGGCGTTCGTACGTTGTTGCGAACGCCGGGATTCTCGTTCACCGCCATTTTGGTGATGGCCTTCGGGATCGGCGCGACCACCTCACTGTTCACGATTGTGAGCTCGGTGCTGCTGCGGCCTCTTCCGTTTCGCGACCCGGACAAACTGGTGATGCTTTACGAGCATTTCCGACAATCGCAGTTTCCTTATAATCAAGTATCCCCCGCCGATTTTCGTGACTGGCGTGAGAAGACCCAAGGCTTCGAGGACATGGGCGCGTGGCGGTGGTGGGCAGGTCACATAAGCACAATGCAAGGTGAAATGCCTGAAGTGGTGACTGGAGCAGGCGGTTCCTGGAATCTATTTTCGGTGCTTGGTGTCAAGCCCGTATTTGGCAGGACCTTCACTCCGGATGAAGACCGGTTCGGCGCCGACGACGTGGTGATGCTCACATGGAGCCTGTTCCAGAGCCGGTTCAACGGGGACAAGAGCATTGTCGGGAAGCAAGTACGAATCGATTCCAAGCCATACACCGTGGTGGGCGTTCTGCCGGCATGGTTTACGTATCCCGATCCCGAGGTAAAGGTCTGGATCCCGCACACGCCGGTCTTCACGCCGGAAGAATTCCGGCCCGACAATCACTGGAGCTATGTTATTGCGCGGCTCAAAGACAAGCAGAGCGCGACTGCGGCGCTCAGGGAGGTCAGCGCACTGCAATATCAGATTCACCTGCAGAACTTGGGCAAGCCCGTGGCCGAAGACGTGGTCATGCGGCCGATGATTGACGATGTCGTCGAGGACGCCAAGACCCCTCTGATCGTACTCATGTGTTCTGTGGGATGCATGCTGTTAATCGCCTGTCTCAACGTTTCCAATCTGCTGGTAGCGCGCGGCGCGGCGCGGCGGAAAGAAGTTGCCATCCGGGGCGCGCTGGGCGGGAGCCGCTGGAAGTTGATCCAGGAGCAGATGACGGAGAGCCTGCTCATCTCGATCGCCGGCGGCGCAATAGGCTGGGGGCTTTCAGTTCTGGCTACGAAGTGGCTGGCAACTCACTGGAGCGACTTGCCGCGCGCGGACGCTGTCCGGGTGGATGGATCGGTTTCTGCCTTCGCCATTGCTATTGTGCTTCTCACTGCTTTGTTTGCCGGGCTCGCGCCGGCAATTTCCTCTACCGGCAAGAGCCTGCTGGGAGCTTTGCAGGACTCTGCGCGCTCCATCGGGGGCAGCGTCTCCCGCGCCGCGTTGCGAAAGGTGCTGCTCACGGCCGAGATTGCGCTTACCGTGGTCCTGCTTATCTCTGCGGGATTGCTTTTCAGAAGTTTTATTCATCTCCGAACAACCGATCTTGGCTGCGTGACTGACAACGTGCTGACGATGCGATACGGACTGCCGGTTAAAAAATACGACACGCCGGAAAAGGTCCTGGCGTTTCATGAAGCGCTGCTGGCGCGAGTGCGCAGCTTGCCGGGAGTGCAGGCTGCCGGGCTTATCTCGAGGGCCCCAGCGGCGGGACAAGAAGGCGACAATGTGTTCACCATTCCTGAGCATCCGGCGCAAGGGCCGAGCCTGCAACTGGATGCGCTCCGGCGCACCGCCGATCCCGGATATTTCAGCGCGCTGGGAATTCCTGTGCTGAGCGGCCGTGTTTTTAATGAGCAGGACAAGCTGGGGCGAACACATCATGTGATTATCAGCAAACAGTTCGCGCAGCAGTTCTTCCCTGGCGAAGATCCTATCGGGAAACACGTACGAATAGCATTCTTCGGGCCGAAGGAGGAGGTCTACGAGATTATCGGAGTTGTCGGGGATACCATCTACGATATTGGCAAACCTACCAGAGCGACGATTTATCGCTCGATCCTGACAGGCGATCCCCTGCAGGACAGTGTGGCCACGATTGTGGTGCGGACGGCGGTGGAACCTCTAAGTTTGGCCACGCCAATCCAAAAGCAGATTTCAGCCCTTGATCCTGAAATGCCGACTTACAAGGTCCAGACGATGCAGCAGATCATCGGCAGGGCAACCGCGAGCCAGAGCTTCAGTGCCTCACTGGTCCTGGCGTTTGCAGTGCTCTCTCTAATGCTGGCTGCCGTAGGTCTTTATGGTGTGCTCGCATACCTGGTGACGCAGAGGGTTTCTGAAATTGGATTTCGCATGGCGCTGGGAGCGCAACGCAGCGAGATACTGCGGCTAGTTCTGTTCGACGGCATGCGTCCGGTGTTGTTCGGCCTGGCGTTAGGATTGCTGGGAGGCGCGGCTGCAGGAATGCTCATAAAATCTATTCTGTACGGCACGCGCCCTCTCGATCCAATCGTGTTCGCGGGAATGGTAGGCAGTCTTCTCTTGACGGCCGCTATCGCCAGCGCGATTCCGGCGTTGCGCGCGTGCAGAATCGAGCCGACGCAAGCGCTAAGGACGGAGTGAGCGAATTGCCGTCATCGAAAAACCTTTTACCGCGGATCTGCGCGGATGAACGCGGATAACGCCATTGCCAGAAATGCCAAAAGTACCAAAGATCGCCGGAAGTGCAAAACCTTTGAAACGCAGAGGAAAGGAATAAGCAGAGGAACTTAGATTGGAAGTCAATGCAGAAGATTGCCTGAATGCCGGAAGCGCAAGATCGCCAAATTGAAAACTGAACCTCCGTTTACTATATTCCTCTGTGTTGCAAAGGTTTTTCAACATGACTGGGCTTTGCGTAATACCTGCC
>JBAVLE010000157.1:0-8355 GCA_049688735.1 Candidatus Angelobacter sp.
GGCGACTATCGGCTGGCCCACTACACCAATATAAAGCTCAATGGAAAAATTTCGAATGACGTTTTCCATCTAAAAACGAATGGAAGTACGAAAACCGTTAAGCCGCAATAGGAAAAAACTTCATAGCGCGGGCTTGCCTGCAGAGGTAAAATAGTTAAGGCGAGGGTGATGGCCCGGAATTTGAGGTCGTGGCCGAGTGGTTGGGGGATTTTTCCCATCGTCAAGCTGATTTTTTGCGATGTGCGTTGCCGTACACATTTTGCCTCCAACATTTTTGCAGGCACATATGTGCCGGTGGCAGCATCTGAATAAGCTGGATTGAGGTGTATCTGTGGCCAAAGTTCTTACTCTTCCTGTGAAGCCGGAAATGCCGGATCCAGCGCGTCGCAAGGCGAAGCTGCGGAAACCGGATCCACGCTACGTGGAAGGGCAACGGCTTCTGGTGGAAGCCTTGAAGTACTTAATCCAACAGGATCCCCAGCGGAACAAAGACGCTGTGTCACTGATTTCAGAGCACTTCCGGACACGCTTCCGTATGTCCGACAGGCCGGTGGATTTATCCAGCCTTTCCCCGGATTCTCGCTAAACCGCGGTATCTTCCAAATTTTGAATATCCGCGTGCCTGAAATCCACAATTCCGGATTTAGTCTAGGCGTTTGCGCGCTAACTTGTTGATAACAAATGAAGATCGATGAGGAACGCCAGTTGCATACACCCCTGTAGGTAACATTTGTTCCCGTGCGTGACGGGCATGTGTTGTGTGCTCTCAAAACTGAAAAACTATGGAGATGCAAAGGATGAATCGTAAACTGCGCGACAGATTAATACTCGTCGCCACATGCTTGGCGTTGTGCATCCCGTCTTTTGGTCAGGTGCTGAAGGGTTCTATTTCCGGCACAGTAACTGATCCACAAGGCGCGGTTGTATCCGGCGCTCAAGTAAAGGCAACGCAAATAGAAACAGCTACCGTCTTAACAACTACCAGCGATAACTCTGGATCATTTCGGTTCAATCTAATTCCAGCCGGCACTTACAAAGTTGAAGTCTCAGCCCAGGGTTTCAAGACCGCAGTCTCCAACAACATTCTGGTATCTGCCGGACGTGACAGCGGCTTGGGTGCAATGAAGCTGTCGGTAGGCGAAGCCAGCACAACGGTTGAAGTAACTGCTGATGCGCCGCTTATCGAGACGACCCAATCTCAGGTCACCAACACTTTCGCCGGCACGCAGCTCACAACCTTTGCTGGCGTCCAGGAAAATGAAGGGCTAGACACCCTCGCTCTGTTCGTCCCCGGCGTGGTTTCAGCTCGTGATAACGGCTTCTCCAACACCAACGGCGGCGGTGGATTTGCTGTCAACGGCCTGCGCGGTCGCAACAACGATCAGCAGATTGACGGTCAGAACAATAACGACAACAGCGTCGCCGGCCCTGGACTGTTCCTGTCGGATACGGAGTTCGTTCAACAGTACGTGATCATCACTGACCAGTTCGGCCCGGAATATGGCCGCAATGCCGGTTCAGTCGTCAACATCATCACCAAGTCGGGCACCAACGCCTGGCACGGCAGCATCTACGGGACGGAAAGCAACTCCATCCTCAACTCGATGACCAACACCCAGAAACAGTTTGATGACCTGAAACATCCGCCCCGCTTGCAGGATGAGTTCACCGGTTTCACCATTGGCGGACCAATGGTAAAAAACAAGCTGTTCATGTTTGGCGGCTTTGACGACGAAATCATTACCCAGCACTCAACGTTCACCTCGGGTGGCCTTACACCAACCCCCGCTGGATTAGCAACATTGGCAGGCTGTTTTCCAGGGAACCAAAACCTGACAACCTTCGCGGCAGTGGGTCCATTCGCAATTTCCGCGGGCAATCCGACTGTAGCTCCAGGAAGTCAGACTAACGTGAATGTCGGTACTTGCTCAGGCGTTGAATTTGGCAACGTAACGCGCTCACTCGCTGCTCCCGTTCATCAATTCAACTTTGTCAATAGAGAAGACTTGCAACTGGGCAGCGACACAGTTACCGCCCGCTATCTCTTCAATCGCGGCAACTTCTTCAACCTGGATGAATGCACGGATTGTGGCGCTGCCGGCTTCCCGACCAGCGTTCCGGCATTGAGCCAGGACCTCCTCGCAGGCTGGACGCATAATTTCAACTCCAAGATGGTGAATGAGCTGCGTGGCTCCTTCGGCCGTCTTAACGTGCTGTTCGGCGGCAACACCATCGGTACCATGCCGACGCAAGTTGACCAAGCGCTTACTCGTATCAACTTCAATCCCGGGTTCCTCTCTATCGGCCCGGCAACCAACCTGCCTCAGTTCAGAATCGTGAACACCTACCAGTTGCAGGATAACTTCAATTATGTGCTGGGCAAGCATCAGTTGAAAGCTGGCGTAAACTATACCTATCAAATTTCACCCAACGGCTTCCTGCCGGCTGTTAACGGTTCGTACACATTTGCAAACTGGGCGGGGTTTATTGCCAACAAACCAAGCAGCGTAACTATTGCTGATGGCGCATCGGCATTTGATCTTAAGGAGCATGATACGTTCCTCTATGCTGGCGATGACTGGAAAGTCAGCCAGCACCTTACGTTAAATCTTGGTTTGACTTGGTCTTATTATGGCCAGCCAGCCAACCTGTTCAACCAGGTAACCACAGCCCGTGAAAGCAATCCGGCAACAGCATTGTTCAACCCGGCTTTGCCGCTTTCCGTTCGTACTTTCCCGAAGTTCCCCACAAAGACCAACGCATTTGGTCCGAGCATCGGCTTTGCTTATTCCCCGCAGTGGGGTGGCTTCCTGACTGGAAGTGGCAAGACCGTTATCCGTGGTGGATACCGCTTGCTGTATGATCCTCCGTTCTACAACATCTACTCCAACATGGCGACAGCCGCGCCCGAAGTGTTTAATAATACCTTCAGCAAATTAACCACTCCCGCGGCAGCAAACATCCCGTTGCCGCCTAACCCGACCGGCCCCAACGTCCGCGCCGAGCTTGCCCCACAATTGCTGACCGGCGTGTTTGATCCCAGGGCCTTCGCCCAAACTTCACTCTCTCCCAATTTTGGCCCGGACATGGTTCATTCCTATAGTCTGGGTATTGAGCGTGAGATTACGAAGAACTCAGCCTTGGAATTGCGTTATGTCGGCAACCATGCGGTTGATCTGTTCCAGTCCGTCAACGGTAATCCCTTCGTTGCAGACTTGGCTCGCGATTTTCCAAATGTGGTCCCGGCAGGAATCACGCCTTGCACCACGCCCCAGATCGTACTTGGGCCTGGACAAACAGTGAACCCCGCCTTGGGCCGGGAAAACTGCTCAGAAGGCCTTGTGCGTCTTCGTACCAATGGCGGCTTCTCCAATTACAATGGGTTCCAGGCGGAATTCCGCGCTAACAACCTGTTCAAACAGCTCACCATCCGGGCCGGTTATACCTTCAGCAAGAACCTGGATAACGTCAGTGAAATTTTCAGCACCGGTGCAGGTGGAGCGACGGTTGCTTTCGCTCAGAACCCGTTTGCTCAATCCAATGAGTACAGCATCTCCGGACTCAACATCCCACATCAGTTCACCATCCTGTTTTCTGAAGAATTTCCGATGTTCAAGGAACAGCATGGCCTTGTGGGCCACCTCCTGGGCGGGTGGGGTGTTTCCGGAAACTACGTGCTGGCTTCTGGACAGCCTTACACTCCGTCTCAAGCGGTCATTGCGCGCTTCTCTGCCAATGGCAATTACTTTGACACTAACTTCTTCACTAACTTCATTGGCGTAGAGACAGCCCGGCCGTTCACTTCAAACGTCAGTGCACCAGTGACCTCAGTGGGTATTTTTGCTATTGACGCCTGCAACGTGTTTGCAAGCACTGGTACAGAGCCGGTTTGCACGATTGCACCGAACACACTTGTCAGTCTGAATTCACTGAACGCCAATGGCGCTGGCTTGAATGACGCGAACGGTAACCCTATAGCTCCAGTTACCGTCGCCCCGAATCAAGTGCACTTCATTGCTAATGGCGGCCAAGCGGAAACCATATTTGGTACTCCGTTCGGCAATACTCCGCGCAATCTTCAGTCGGACGCAATTACAAACATTGCCAATGCGTCTCTTTACAAGAGGTTCAAACTCGGTG
This sequence comes from Candidatus Angelobacter sp., assembly GCA_049688735.1. Taxonomy (GTDB): domain Bacteria; phylum Acidobacteriota; class Terriglobia; order Terriglobales; family Acidobacteriaceae; genus Angelobacter. The sequence goes on from JBAVLE010000157.1 coordinate 4,141, forward strand.
AGCATGCTTCGTTCGAATTTCATGCCACCGCCCTGAACGTCTTCAATCACATGAACTTCCAGAGCGTAGATCCGTTCATTGAGGATGCAGGATTGCGCTCTCCTGGAACTGGCTTTGCTGATCCTAGCGTAACGGGTTCAGTTCCTCCCGGCTTCGGAGCGGCAGCAACACGCCGCGTCCTGGTTGGTGGAACCATCCGGTTCTAACCGTTCTTGCCCCTTCGGCCCGCCAGTTCGCTGGCGGGCCTTTTTTATTTGCCCCAGCGATCAACCTTCTCCGCTTTTAGTAAAATTATCTCTAGATGAGCAGCAACGGCCTTCCTTCAGACGCAATCAAGTTTCCTATCTATCTGGATAACCACGCCACAACGCCGGTGGACCCGCGTGTGCTGGAAGCCATGCTGCCCTTTTTCAACTCGCGTTTTGGCAATGCCGCCAGCAACAGTCACTCTTTTGGATGGGAAGCCGCTGCAGCGGTGGAAAAAGCTCGCCGCCAGATCGCTGCTTTGATCGGCGCATCGCCCCAGGAAATTATCTTTACCTCAGGCGCCACCGAAAGCGACAATCTTGCGCTCAAAGGCGTTGCGGAAGGCTGCCGTGAAAAAGGCAATCACATCATTACCGCTGTGACGGAACACAAGGCAGTTCTTGATAGTTGCAAGCATCTGGAAAGAATCGGCTGCCGGGTGACCTACCTTCCCGTCGGTAGTGATGGCCTCATTGATCTTGACCGGCTAAAACCGTCTTTTACTGACCGTACAATTTTGGTCTGCATCATGGCGGCCAACAATGAAACCGGCGTGCTCCAGCCTATTGAAGAAATTGGCCGCCTCTGCCGCGACCGAGGCGTGCTCTTTCACTCAGATGCCGTACAGGCGCTCGGCAAGGTGCCGCTTGACGTCAATCGCGCCAATCTTGATCTGGCTTCTCTCACGGCCCACAAGCTTTACGGTCCCAAAGGCTGTGGCGCGCTCTACGTACGCCAGAGCACTGCTGCGCGGCTGGCTCCCTTGATTGACGGCGGCGGCCATGAGGACGGATTGCGTTCCGGCACGCTGAATGTCCCCGGAATCGTGGGATTTGGTAAGACCTGTGAGATTGCACAGCAGGAAATGCCAGAAGAGAGTTGCCGTTTGGCGGGCCTGCGCAACCGTTTGCGTGATCGCCTAATGGCAAGTCTGGATCAGGTAACCATCAACGGCTCCATGGAGCATCGTCTCCCTGGGAATCTGAATATAAGTTTTCTTGAAGTTGAAGGTGAAACGCTCCTGACCGGCCTGAACGACGTCGCGCTTTCCAGCGGGTCCGCTTGCTCTTCAGGCAAGACACACGCTTCGTATGTCCTCAAGGCCCTTGGCCTAAGCGACGAAGCTGCCGGCAGTGCTATCCGCTTTGGCATCGGACGCTTCAACACTGAAGCTGAAATTGATTACGTTGCCGGGCGGATCATTGAGCTGGTAAAAAATCTGCGGGAAGTATCAGCGCTGAAATAGCCTTTCAGATCACCCGATTTCCCCAGCTCCTACCGGCTGCGGCTCCCCCGCTTTTGCATCTCGCAAGAACTTAGCCGCTTCTTCAGGTGGAGTCGGATTGATATAGAAGCCGGTCCCCCACTCAAAGCCAGCAGTCTTTGTGAGTTTGGGAATAATTTCCAAGTGCCAATGATAGTAGTCATGGGTATTTTCCTGGATTGGGGAACTATGGACCACTAGGTTATAGGCAGGATTATCCAGCACTCGCACGGCTTTGCTTAGCACCGTGCGCAGCATGCGCGCCAGGTTCTCATACAGCGTGGAAGGTGAGTTTTCAAATGCTGACTCATGTCTTTTGGGCAGTATCCACGTTTCAAATGGAAACCGCGGCGCATACGGACAAAGGGTCACAAAGTCCTGGTTCTCTGCCGCAATACGCACCCGCGCCTCTGTTTCCTGCCGGATGATGTCACAAAAAATGCAACGTTCTTTATTGGCAAAATAACGCTTCGCCCCCTCAAGTTCTTCCACCACCTGTTTGGGCAAAATGGGCAGCGCGATGATCTGCGAATGCGGATGCTCCAGTGATGCGCCGGCAGCTTCACCGTGGTTCTTAAAAACCAGGATGTACTTGAACCGGCGGTCCTGCTTCAAGTCCAGGATTCTGTCACGGAAGGCCCATAGCATGTCTTCGACGCGCTTTAGCGGCATGGTGGCCAGCGTTTCGCCATGGTCAGGCGTTTCGATAACAACTTCATGCGCGCCTACGCCGTTCATCTTGTCAAACATTCCGTCTGCCTGCCGGTCCAGGTCTCCTTCAATGCCCAATGCCGGGAATTTGTTGGGTACCACGCGCAGGTTCCACCCGGCGGTGTCTGGGCGGGTGTTCTCGCCTGGGCGATAAGCCAAAATCTCCGGCGGCGTCGTGCTTTCATTTCCGGGACAAAACGGGCAGAATCCGCCCTTTAGCATGACGCGCTCACGGGAAAAATCTCCAGGACGCCTGGAACGGTCAGTGGAAATAATCACCCAGCGTCCAGTAACAGGGTCTTTTCTCAGCTCAGGCACAGATACTATCTTACAACTGTCGCGGTTCACGGCGAAGACAGGCCCGCGACGATAGCGGGACGATGAGTTTTGCTACAATTTCCGTTTGCCGCTTCGACTCTACAACACGCTCTCCGGCAAGGTGGAAGAGTTCACACCCGCCGTGGACAATACAGTCCGCATGTACGCATGCGGCCCCACCGTGTATGACTACGGCCACATCGGCAACTTCCGCACATTTGTCGCCGTCGATATCCTGCGCCGCTTCCTGCGCCAGACCGGGTTCAAGCTTCAGCACGTCATGAACATCACTGACGTGGATGACAAGATCATTCGCAATGCCGCGCGTGATAAAAAAACTGTTCAGGAGTACACGCGCAAATACGAAGAAGCTTTTCTTGAGGACATGGGCTCTCTGAACATTGAGCGTCCGGAAAAATTGGTGCGCGCCACCGAACATATTCAGGAGATGGCAGAATTTATCGCCAAGCTGGAAAAAAAAGGCATCGCCTACCGCACCGAAGATGGTTCGTATTATTTCCGCATCGCCAAATTCCCTGAATACGGCAAGCTTTCAAAGAAAGATTTTGCCGGCATTGAAGTTGGCTCTCGCGTGGACGTGGACGAATATGAGAAAGATAATGCCCGCGACTTTGCCTTGTGGAAGGCTCCGAAGGAAAGCGAGGCTTTCTGGGAGAGCCCGATTGGCCCGGGACGTCCGGGTTGGCATATTGAATGCTCCGTGATGTCCATGAAGTATCTGGGGGACAGCTTTGATCTGCATGCCGGCGGTGAAGACCTGACCTTTCCGCACCATGAAAATGAAATCGCGCAATCGGAATCGCTGACGGGCAAAATCTTTTCGCGCCACTGGATGCACGTACGCTTTCTGCTGGTAGAAGGCGAGAAGATGTCAAAAAGCCTTGGCAATTTCTATACTTTGCGTGATCTGCTGATCAAAGGCCATAAGCCGTCGTCAATTCGCTTCCTGCTCACCTCGGTGCCTTATCGCAAGCAGCTTAACTTTACCTTCGCCGGTCTGGAACAGGGCGCAAGGTCTGTGGAACGTCTTCGCACTTTTGATGCCCGCATTCGAATGGCGCAGCTTCCTGCGGGCACAAATCCAGTTGCCCAGGAAGCTGCAGCCAAAGCCAAGAGCGAAATGCGTGCCGGCATGGAAGATGACTTGAACACCGCCTATGCGTCTGGTGCGATGTTCGATATGGTGCGCGAGATCAATATTCTGGCTGATCGCGGCGAACTTCGCGAAGGCGACAAAGCGCCGGTGTTGGAAGCCTTACAGCAGTTTGATGAAATCTTTGCGGTATTAGAAGATGACGACGCGGAAAAGATGAGAGCTGCCCTGGAGTGGGCCAGATCTCACGGCATTCTTACGGACTCCGAGGTCCCGGCAGATGCGATGTCAGATGCCGACGTGAATCGCCTGATTGAAGAGCGCAATGCCGCAAAAAGAGCCCGCGACTTTGCTCATTCCGATGCCATCCGCAAACAGCTCTCGGACGCCGGCATCATTGTGGAAGACACCAAGGATGGAATCAGGTGGAAAAGAAAATGAGTCCTTCGTACAGAGATCACCCTTGCCCACCTCGGTAGTATCCAAAACTTCTCAGCTGTTATTTCGAACCGTCCTCATCATCTAGCACAGGCAGACAATATAGAGAAACGTGACCGCGCCG
>JBAVLE010000158.1:0-2318 GCA_049688735.1 Candidatus Angelobacter sp.
GGCTGAGCGAGCACCTCAATGATCCTAAAGTGATCGTGCTGCATGTGGCCGACAAGCGCTCAGACTACGACAAAGGCCATATACCCGGCGCACGTTTTCTGGCGTTGGAAGATTTTATTGAAGGAGAGGACGCCGAGCTTCCTGCCACAGAGAAACTCAAAGACGCTTTTGAAAAATTGGGCGTGAACGACGATTCGCGAGTCGTAATCTACACTACGGATTGGTATCCGATGGCTGGCCGGGCGTATTATACGCTTGATTATTTGGGCCACGGCGATCACACCGCATTGCTGGATGGCGGGATAGATGAGTGGAAGAAGGAGAGTCGTCAGCTCTCCAACGATGCGCCGAAAATTGCCCGCGGTAGTTTCACGCCGCATGTCCATCCTGAAGTCGCCGCCATGATGGAAGAAGTAAAGAAGCTTTCTGAGCAGCCGACGAAAACCACTGTTCTGGTGGATTCGCGTCCCGACAAGCGCTACACCGATGGGCATATTGCTGGGGCAGTGCATGTTTACTGGCAGGAAACGCTGGTCGATGCCAAGAACAATCCGGTTTTTCTGCCGCCTGACAAACTAAAAGAATTGTTTGCCGCCAGAGGGATCAAGCCGGGTCAGAAGCTAATTACGTACTGCGAGATTGGCCTGCAGGCTTCACACGATTACTTCATCGCCAAATACCTGGGTTATGACGCGGCAATGTTTGACGGATCGATTCATCAATGGAGCCACATGAACAACCTGCCTGTGGTGGCGGGCACGTCATTGCGTTAGGAGCAACTGCGATGTTTAAGAAACTCTTTCTGGCGGCATTGATGCTTTTGGCTGGTTTGTTGCCGCCATCTCCAGCCAATGCAGAGCCGAAGTTGCGTTCGGAAATGCTCGTGACAACGGGATGGCTGGCGGAAAACCTGAGCGAGCCGGATGTCATCGTGCTCTGCATCAATTCCACGCCTGAGTTTTATTCCAAAGGACACATTCCCGGCGCAAGACAGATTAAGCTGGAGGACATCGCCGTAACGCGCGATGGTATTCCCAACGAGCTGCCACCGGTGGAGTCGTTGAAGCGCGTTTTTCAAGCTGCCGGCGTCAGCAACTCGTCCCGAGTTGTTTTATATGGAGAACGGTTTAATCTGTTTGCGGCGCGAGCTTACTTTACCCTGGACTACCTTGGCGCGGCGGCCCGGGTTGCGCTACTGGATGGCGGCCTGGAGAAGTGGACTGCCGAACGACGGCCACTCTCTACGGAAATACCTCTGCCCAAAACTGCAACGTTGGTGGTTTCACCACGTCCGGAAATTCTGGTGGATACAAAGGCCATGCGCGAATTGTCACAAGAGAAGCCGATAAGTGTGACTCTGGTTGATGCGCGGCCGACAAAAGAATTTACTGGGGAACAGCGCTCAGAAGATGTGACTGAGGCAGGTCACATTCCCGGAGCCAAAGGCCTGTACTGGATGGATATGCTCGTCAGCCGCCAGAATCCTGTCCTGAAGCCTGAAATGGAATTGCGGCGCATGTACTCCGAGTTGAATGCCAAAGCAGATCAACCACTGGTTACATATTGCCGCACCGGGATGCAGTCTTCCTTTGATTACTTTGTGGCGAAATATCTTGGCTACGATCCCAGCATGTATGATGCTTCGTTTTTTGAATGGAGCAAGAAAGACCTTCCCGCGGAGACTTCTGCGAAGCATCCACAGCGATGATGCTGTTTATGGGCGAGGCTGCTCGGTTTAATGTGTTTTCTGGTGTACTGTATTCCGCGCACGAGTCACTATCCTCCTGAACGTGCCGCCCTGAGCCGCGCACACTATGCCCTCACCATTGCATGCTCCAGACGCGAGTGCGAAGGGTCTGCTCCGCTGCTCTTCAGGCCCTCCCATCCAAGCAGTTTGTAATGAGCCTATGATGCACCGGAGACGATCCCTCAACTTCGCTGAAACTGACCGACATTCATGGTAGTGCACGTAGCTCGCTTCGGGATGGCGCGTCGCGAGGTGAAGCGAATCATAAGCTGCAAACATCGAGAAAGCACAGAGGAAGAAACCCTTATAGCCATAGGGTTCCCTCCCTCCGGTCGGGACAAGGCAAAAGCTAGAACATGTTCCACAAAAACTGGTTGTAAACGTCGTGGTGGTACTGCACTTCTGGCGCTTTCACGAAAGTTCCCAGCAGGCGCGGGCAACGATCAGCTGAAGCCTGCTTCAGGTCAGCGTAGCGCGTTTTTACGTCTTCACCACCCATCAGTTTGCTGGTCCAATTGGACGCGCGGAAGTTTTCCATCGCCGTATAAATATTATCTGGCAGGTAACGCTC
>JBAVLE010000159.1:0-5981 GCA_049688735.1 Candidatus Angelobacter sp.
CGACTGCGCCAGATGCACGTTGCTCGGACTGCCATCGCGTGTGATGTCAAATTCGATATACGCGCGATGCGGCGCTTTGATGCGCGGATCAATTTCATACGTCAGCCAGTTCTGCTGCACGCGCCTCTTCACGCCATCTACATACCAGCCATATTTGCCGCCAAAGTCGGCGTTCTGAAAACTGAATCCACCTTTGTAACTCGCCGTCGTTACTGATCCATACGGCCCGGTCACAGGCCCGCCTTCACCATAAGGGACAGCGGTCTCTGGCGTTGGCACCGGTCTTGGAGGCGGCGTCACATGCGCCTGCTGCACTGGCTTTTCAATCTGCTTCGGCGGCTTAACTTTTCCCTGGATCGGAACCGCGTCGTCCGGAGGCTTCTCCACCGGCTTAGGCTGTGGAACAGTCTGCGTCACGCCCTTGCTTTCATTGGCCACGATGTTATCTGATTGCTCGGGCTTCGGAATCGGAATCGACGCGCTCACCAACTGCGCTGTCACCGCGTCACCCTGCTTAATGCCCCAGTCATTGGCCGTGCTGTGTGACTGCATCGCATAGCCCCACGCAGCAATGGCCAGCACTAGCAGCCCGTGGAATCCCACGGAAAGAAGCACTGGCTTCTTCCATTCCTCGCGCTCATAAAATAAATTGGCTCGGACGTATGCCATGGTTAGCAGTTAGTAATTAGCACTCAGCAATCTTGATCCGCGTTTATCTGCGTTCATCAGCGGTAAGGTTTTGCCTTTCCGATCACGGCGATCACTTCTTCCCCGGCTGTATCGGCTCAGTCACAATGCTCACGTTCGTGATCCCCGCCGATTTCACCGCGCTCATCACCGTGGCAAACGCGCCAAAAGCCACGTTCTCATCGGCACGAACATAGACGGACTGCCCTCTGGGATCGCGAAAATGCTTGCGCAATGCGTCGCCAATTTCGTCCAGCCGCACGTGATCGCTGTTCAGGTAAACTTCCTGGCCTTTGGTGATGGTAATTACCAGGCGCTCTTCGGAAATCTCCTTCACCACTTTTGTTTTGGGGACTGAAACTTCAATGCCGGATTGCAGCACCGGCGCGGTGACCATAAAGATGATCAGCAGCACCAGCACCACGTCCACAAAGGGTGTGACGTTGATTTCCGAAAGCGACGTTTCCGTGCGCCCGCTTTTACTGGTAAACGCCATTACCGCACTCCCGTTGTGACCCCGGTGGTGCGCTCAATAAAATTCATGATCTCCATAGTGAAGTCGTCCATGCGGGCTCCAAATTCGCGCAGGCTGTGCGTGAACTGGTTATAGAAGATCACCGCCGGAATTGCCGCAAACAATCCAAAGGCAGTAGTAATCAGCGCCTCAGAAATTCCCGGCGCAACCGCGCGCAGTGTAGCGGAGCCTTCGCTGCCCAGGCCGTTGAACGCGTCGATAATGCCCCACACTGTGCCAAACAACCCAATGAATGGCGACACCGCGCCCGTCGTCGCCAGCATGGGCAGCCGCCGTTCCAGCCGCGTCAACTCTTCTGAAGAAGCAATCTGCGCCGCACGCTGCACGGCGTTAATGTTGCCCTCGCCCTGCCGCCGGTATTCGTCGTAAGCATTGTCAAACACCGCTACCAGCGGACTCGGCTTGAACTGCTCAGAGACGGCAGCCACGTCCTGCAAGCGCTGCGCTTTGCGGAAGGCGCGCAAAAAACGCCCGCTCTGCGTCCGCGCCCGCTTGATCGATGACCATTTGGTGAGAATCACCGACCACGACATGACGCTGAATATCAGCAGAATTATAAGCACCACCTGCGCCACGGCCCCGGTCTGCCGTATCAGGTTGAAAATTTCTCCACCAATCACCACCGCAAATACAGGCGCGGAAACTGGAGTGAATACAGGAGCAAAGGCTGAGGCTAATACAGGCCCACAGGCTGGCGCTAAAGCTGATGCAAAGCTCGGCATAAATATGGATGGAAGCACTCCGCCGGCCATGGATGCAAACAGGGGGAAATGTGAAATTATCATTGCAAAGTCAACCGCCTCTATCAGTTAACATCTCCGACCGTAACACCTGCGGCTGCTCACGTCAAACGGGTGAATACTCTGGCTAAACAGGGTTAGGGTTGGATTACAAGCTGTGTCTAAAGAGTGAATGAAGAACGTGATCATTCTTTACGTCGCGATCATCCGATTTGTTCCTCCTTCCCTCTACTCCACTCTTGAAGGGCAATCGAGCGTCTTGCCACATCGGCGAAAATAATACCAGTGCTACAGATTAACCTGGGTTATACTCTGCCCACTTTTGCTGTAAATAGGGGTCCAGCATGGCCGCAACAGTTCAGGGAAGCGCCACAGCGGTATGTCAGCAGGAAGCTTCCACGTGTCCTACCTGCGGTGAACCCATCACGCAGCAGTTCTGCCCTGCCTGCGGTGAGCAAAAACTTGACCGCCATAGCTTTTCCTTCAGGCATTTTGCTCATCACGCCGCGCACGAGTTACTGGAACTGGACTCAAAGATCCTGCGGACAGTTAGGTACCTGTTCAGCAAGCCGGCATTTGTAACCGCTGAATATCTGGCCGGAAAGCGGTCCCGGTATGCGAATCCATTCCGCTTTTATGTGCTTTGCTTTGCGCTGTCAACGTTGCTGACTTCCAGCTACCGTTCCGTCTTGGATTTCAAGACCCTGAGCAATGCTGACCGTGCCGGGGCCATGAATCGCGCACTGGGGAAAATGGCGAAGAAGAAAGGCATCTCAGAGGAAGTCCTTGTCGAGCGTTTGAACGAACGGCTCCACTTTTATTATGAAGGATCAAAAATCCTGAATGCGCTGGTGATGGCCTGCCTGCTCGCAATCTTCTATCGCAAGCGGAAGTGGTATTTCGGGGAGCATGCTGTTACATCTTTTTACTTCCTGTCGTTTACCTTATTGCTGAATATTGTGAAGTGGCCGTTCTGGATCGCCTTGGGTACGCCTCTTCAGGGCGCCACTGCATATACCCTATCGCTCATCTTTTTCGCGATTGCCCTTCCTTACTTATGGGTGATCTTGCGACAGCTTCATGGTGAAGGCCCATGGAAAACAGCTGCCAAGTCAGTGCTGGTGTATGGTGGGACCCAGTTAACGATCATAGTCACAACGGTTCTAAGCTTCTTACTGGCCATTGTGCACACAGCTCTGGTGCGTTAATTTCGGAAGCTTTCGCTGGATTGTTGACGTTGCACTTTTTCAGAACCACTTCTTCTTCTTGAAGTACAGCAGCGTAGCCACGGTGGTCAGCGCCATCAAGCCCACCGAATAGATAGTTCCGTGAGAATTGTGTTGCCAGGGCAGCGGCAGGTTCATTCCGAAAAAGCCGGTGATAATCACCATGGGCAGCGCGATGGTACCCCAAATGGTCAACACTTTCATGACCTCATTGGTGCGGTTGGCGACCGCAGAAAGATAGATATCCAGCGCCCCGCTGAGCAGGTCGCGGTAGGTCTCAATAAATTCCGCGGTGCGGACCACGTGGTCGTAAACGTCGCGCAGGTAAGGATCAAATTTGTCAGAAAGCAGCCCGCCTTCGCGTCGTACCAGCGAGTTCACCACTTCACGCATGCCGCCGGCCGCGCGCCGAAACTCAATCAGATTGCGCTTCAGCTTGAAGATTCGCGCCAGCACTTTTGGCTCGGGGCACTCCAGCACAATGGATTCAATCTCAGAAGTCTCGTCGGCAATGCGGTCCAGGACTGGAGAATATTCGTCCACAATCGTGTCCAGCAGGATGTAGAAGATTTTGTCAACGTCAGTAACTTTGCTTTGCTCGGCCCGGACACGGGCTTTTTCAAGGATATCGGAGTCCGGTTCGTGCACGCTGACGATTCCGTTTTTTGTCAGGAACAGATCAAAGTCTTCAAAACTGAAGCCAGCGTCGTTGCGCAGGTGCTTGAGGACGCAGAAGATATAAGTCTCATATTCCTCCATTTTGGCCCGTTGCGGGCGGTGCCGGCAGTCTTCCACCTGCAACTCGTGGAAACCAAAGCGCTCAGCCAGTTTGTCCAGCTCCAAAGAGTTGGGATCAGAAACGTCAAACCAGGAAACATCGGGCAGAGGCTGATGGGAGGCACTCATCTGAAAGAAGTATAGCTTGTGAGTTCCGGAGGCAAGCTGCTGCCGGGGCTGATTCAAAGGTCGCACCAGAGCTGCATTTTTTGCAGGTCTCACAACCTCTTTGCCAAGCCTTAGTTCTAACTATGTAAGACGGGATCCTACCTGGGGTTAACGTAGGGGTTAACGTCCACTTTCAATTCAACTTCAGCGATTCTGGTAGGGAAATGAAGCGCTTCCTCCATTCTATTCTGTTGCTTGTATTTACCGGCGCAATTGCTTTCGCGGAGGGGCCAACTCCGCCCCCCAACGCCGCCGCATCTTCTTCAAATCTTATGGCCATTGCGGAAGCCCCGTTGCTGCCTCAACCCACCCGCCTTCAGCAGATGACGTACATGATCAAGGCGCGGGTGAACCGCGCGATTGATGGGAAATCATACCCGTCACTCGATGAATGGAAGCCGCTCACTGCGCGGCAAAAGTTCGACGTATTTCTTCACAGCACTTATTCACCGCGCACCTTCGCCAATGCCGCCATTGACGAAGCCGCCGATCGCGCCAAGGGCAAGCATCTGAACCGTGAATATGAAACCGGTTTCCGCGGCGTGGGTCAGGCTTACGGCATCAATTTGGCCACCAATGAGACTGACGTTTTCTTTCAGCGCTTTCTTTTTCCCACTCTGCTCAAGCAGGACCCCAGATATTTTCGCAATCCGGATCTGCCGTTTTTCCAGCGCGCGCTCTATGCCATGAGCCGCGTCCTTGTCACCCGTACCGATAGCGGCGGCCAGACCTTTAATTCCTCGCGCATCCTCAGCATTGCGGCCTCGCGCGCCGTTTCCGATCTTTATGTCCCCGGCGAACGCCAGGGCATGAACCCCGTTGCGGCTTGCGTCAGCTTCACTCTCTTGCGTGACGCCGGAGAGAACCTGCTGCATGAGTTCTGGCCAGACGTTCGCCGCAAATTCCTGCACCGCTAAAAGCCCGATTCTGCCTAAAGCCCAAATACGCATCGTCCAAGAATCAAGCCTTGCCTTCCGCACCAAATAATGACAGCAGATGCCCGTCCACGTCCCTGAAGTGGACCGCCCAATCCGTCGGTGTGACCGCGCGCGGCTCGCCCAGAAACACCACGCCTTTTTCTTCCAGCGCTTTATGCGTGGCGCGAAGATTGTCCACCCCAAATGAAACTTCCACCGCCTCAGCCAGCGGGGCCGCATTCATGTGCCTCGGACTCAGGCCCAGCATTACGTTGCCGCATTGCAGCAGCGCCAACTGTGACTCCTGCATGATCACCTTAAGCCCCAGTTTGTCCTTGTAAAACGCGATTGCTGCCGGTACGTCGCGCACGCCCAGCATAATGGCCGCGATCCGCGAAATTTGTGCCGCCTCTGCCATGAACACCTCCTGCTCCTATCTGATATAGTTAGCAAGGCTAATTAAACTGCTCCTAAAGTTCTCTGTCAAGGAAATAGTTAGCAAAGCTAATAAAATGCCGAAGCTGACCAAAACTGAAGAACTGGCGGACCGTCTCCACAGCACGGCTATCCACCTGCTGCGCCAGGTCCGGGTGCAGGATTCTGCCACGGGCCTTCCTCCAGCCAGGCTGTCCGCGCTTTCCGTGCTGGTCTTTGGCGGCGCAATGTCTCTGAATGCCCTGGCCAAAGCCGAACAGGTGCGTCCGCCCACCATGAGCCGTATTGTTGACGCCCTGGGAGCTGAAGGACTGATTCGCCGCACCGTGAACCCGCAGGATCGCCGCGCAGTGGTGCTTGAGGCCACCGAAAAAGGAACCGCAATCCTATGGCAGGGACGTAAGCGCCGGGTGAAATTCCTGGCCAAACATCTTTCGCGGCTCAGCGAGCAAGAACGCAAGCAAATTGATGGCGCAACCAAGGCAATTCAGAAAGC
>JBAVLE010000160.1:0-4528 GCA_049688735.1 Candidatus Angelobacter sp.
GACATGGTCAGGATTGAAGTTTGTGATTCGAGTGAAGGACAGGAAGTGAGCAATTAGCTTTTTCTGCAACCCCGAAGCGAAGCGAGGGGCCACCTATGGCTACAAGCGCACTTAGGGCACACAGGCCCGAAATGTATCTATTTCGAAAGTGATCTTTCGCTCCGCTCGGGATTTTAGAGAACGTTAGTTGCGAAAGGTTTTAAGAGGGACAGGAGTACAAGATGGCAATCTACCTACCCAGCGTGGCTGACGAAAGCGACGTCTTGCTGGACGATCTTACCCCCAAAGAAATAGTTTCTGAGCTGGATAAATACGTAGTGGGCCAGCATGACGCCAAGCGCGCCGTGGCCATTGCGTTGCGTAACCGCATGCGCCGGCAAAAACTTCCGCCTGACATTGCGGAAGAGATCATGCCGAAAAATATCATCATGATCGGGCCCACCGGCGTGGGCAAGACAGAGATAGCGCGGCGCCTGGCGCGGCTGGCGAACTCTCCATTTCTGAAGGTGGAAGCTTCCAAGTTCACTGAAGTCGGCTATGTAGGCCGTGATGTTGAATCAATGATCCGTGACCTCGTGGAAATCGCTATCGATATGGTTCGCGAAGAGAAGCTGGAAGAAGTCACAGAAAAAGCCGAGGCGCAGGCAGAAGAGCGTTTGCTTGACCTGTTGTTGCCCGCCGCGCCTTCCGCGGCTTCGAGCTCAACCGCAGGTTTCGCGCTGGTGACGGAAGAAGGCAGCTCAACTTCCCGCACGCGAGAGAAGCTGCGCACCCAGTTGCGTGAAGGCAAGCTCGACGAAAACATGGTGGAACTGGAAGTGCGTGAGCGATCCACGCCCGCTTTTGAAATCATCTCCAACCAGGGCGTTGAGGAGATGGACATCAACATCAAGGACATGCTGCCCAACATTTTTGGCCAGCGCACCAAGAAACGCAAAATGAAAGTCAGTGAGGCGTTTGAATACCTGGTTCAGGAAGAAGAATCGCGGCTGATTGATATGGACCAGGTAACTCGCACAGCCGTGGAGCGCGTGGAGCAATCCGGCATCATCTTTCTCGATGAGATCGACAAAATCGCCGGACGCGAAAGCGGCCACGGGCCTGACGTTTCGCGTGAAGGCGTGCAGCGTGACATTCTGCCCATTGTTGAAGGCACCACCGTCAATACTCGCTATGGCATGGTGAGCACAGATCATATTCTGTTCGTCGCGGCAGGCGCTTTCCACGTCTCTAAGCCCAGTGACCTCATCCCTGAATTACAGGGACGCTTTCCTATCCGCGTTGAGTTGAAATCGCTCACCATGTCTGACTTCATTCTCATTCTCACCGAGCCGAAGTCATCATTGGTGAAGCAGTACACCGCTCTGCTTGAAACAGAAGGCCTCAAGCTGACGTTTACTCGCGAAGCGCTCGATGAAGTCGCCCGTTTCGCCTTTCAGGTGAATGAAGCCACGGAGAACATTGGCGCGCGCCGCCTGCACACCATCATGGAGCGCGTGCTCGACGAAATCAGCTTCAATGCGCCGGACATGGATGAGAAAGCGGTCAACGTGGATGCCGACTACGTGACGAAAATGCTGGCCGACATCGTGAAGGACCAGGATTTGTCGCGGTACATTCTTTGAGTTCATCCCGAAAGCGAAGCGAGGGAACCCAATCGCGTACAAAGTCAACAGGGGCACACGACTGGTCTTTCCTGCGCATCACGCATTCCTTCGCGGCCTCCAGGCGTGTGCTGTAAGATTTTCCATTCACGTTTTAGTGACAATAGGGTTCCCTCGCTTCGCTCGGGATTGCAGAGAACAATGCGCGCTTACATCGTCACCTTCATTCTCGGCCTTTCTACGCTGCTCGGCTGCGGCGTTCCGGGCGCTCCGCTGCCTCCTTCCGCAGACATTCCGAGCTTTGTTGGCGACCTGAAAGCGGTCCGCAAAGGCGACACTGTCACCCTGACATGGACGACGCCGACTGAAACCAGCGATGGCGAGCTGATTCGCAAGACAGGCAAGATGCTGGTGCAACGCGCGTTGCGCACAGGACCGGGTTCCGACCTTCAATTCCAGACGATTGCCGAATTGCCTTTGCCGCCGACCTTGAAAGAAGATCGCGGGGAGCAAGCGACCGCAAAAGATAATTTGACGAGTCTTTTACGTTCCGGCAGGGCCGATTTCGCCGTATACATGGTCCTGGCACAAGGGCGCAATGGGAAATCTTTTGGACTTCCCAACCGTGTTTCCGTGCCGCTGGTGCCCAATCTGCCTCCGCCGCAAAAGATTTCGGCAACTCCTGTGCCCCCAGGCATCATGATCAGGTGGGAACCATCGGGCGTTGTCCCAACAACGGCAAACACCCAAACGCAATACGCTTACAAGATCTTGCGTCGTCTGCAAGGCGCGAAAGAGCCTGTGCTGGTAACGCAGCTGAATGCCGCCAATCCAGAAAAAAGTTTTGTTGACTCGGGAATTGAATGGGAAAAGAGCTACCAGTATTGGATCGTTCCGGTCACGCTCTGGCAGGAGGGAAACCGTAAAGGCGAAATCGAAGGCGACGACTCACGAGTTGTTGAAGTGCTCGCTCACGATTCCTTCCCGCCGGCAAATCCATCGGGGGTTGAGGCCGTGTACAGCGCAAGCGGGCCCAATTCTTTCATCGATATCACCTGGACAGCGAACACTGAACCAGACCTGGCCGGCTACAACGTCTATCGCCACACTGGAAATGAACAGCCGGTAAAGATCAATTCAGATCTGGTCAAGACGCCGCGCTTCGCCGATCCGGGAGTTCAGCCGGGAATGAAGTATTTTTACTCTGTTACGGCGGTCGATTTGCGCGGCAATGAGAGCGGGAAGTCAGAAGAAACATCAGAAACCGTGCCGAAAGATTAAAAGACCAGGCGCCGTCAGATCCTTGAACGAGGCGCGTCTTGCGCCCACTGATTTGACTGTCCTGCAATGGGTAAGCTAGCCTCATTAGCTGGCCTGTAACCTCGACCGTGATTTATACAGGCCTGCCCTAGGCGGCAAAGAGTTGGTAGCAAGACAAGGCCAGATTGCATCAGCTCATCGGAGTCCGCAATTCAAGATGACAGTTCTGCGCAAACTTTTGATTTGTAAGCTAGTTGTCTGCTGCATGGCAGCGGCTGAGTTGAGTCACGCGCAGGGGTTGAGGCCAGTCCATGCTCACAAGGCCATGGTGGTCAGCATTCACCCGCAGGCTTCTCAGGTTGGCGCGAACATTTTACGCCAGGGCGGTAACGCCGTGGATGCAGCCGTGGCTACGGGTTTTGCTCTCGCCGTCGTCCATCCTGCGGCGGGAAATATTGGTGGCGGCGGATTCATGCTGCTCCGCAAAGCAAACGGTGAAGTGCATTTCCTCGATTTCCGGGAGAAAGCGCCTAAAGCCGCCAGCCGAGACATGTATCTTGACGCGCAAGGGGATGTCATTCCCAATGCCAGCCTGATCGGCTATAAAGCCGCTGGAGTTCCTGGATCGGTAGCTGGGTTACTTTACGCAGAGCAGCACTGGGGCAAGCTTTCACTCAGGGCAGTCATGGCTCCTGCCATTCGACTGGCTCGCGATGGCGTGCGGCTGACTTATGAAGAAGCAGGGTCAATGCACAACCATGCTTTGGCGCAATTTGCTGACTCTCACAGAATTTTTCAGCGCGACGGCAAGTTTTATGAGCCAGGTGACATCTTCCGCCAGCCTGAATTGGCTCGAACGCTGGAGCGAATTGCCGCCAATCCCAAAGCCAATGAATTTTACAAAGGCGCAATGGCGCGCCAACTGGCTGCGGAAATCAAGCGCGGCGGCGGACTCATCACCGCAGAAGATCTTGCTGAATATGAAGTAAAAGAACGGCGGCCGATCCAGGGGACCTATCGCGGCTATGAAGTCATTAGTGCGCCACCACCAAGTTCCGGCGGCATCACGCTCATGGAAACGCTGAACATCCTTGAGGGCTACAATTTAAGCAAGATGGGCGACCGTTCCGCCGATTCCATCCATGTAACAGTGGAAGCTTTTCGCCGGGCATTTTTTGACCGGGCGGAGTTGCTGGGCGATTCCGATTTCAGCCAGATTCCTGTGGCCCAATTGATCGACAAAAAATATGCCGACGGATGGCGGCAGTCGCTGGACATGATGCGCGCTACCGACAGCAAAGACGTGCACCGGCCTTCCGGCTTTGGCGAGCTTGACCGCCAAGCCGCGCTGCATGCGCCTTTTACTGGCCGCGAATCGAACAATACGACGCACTATTCCGTGGTGGATGCTCAGGGAAATGCCGTTGCAGTAACAACAACGCTGAATGATAGCTTTGGCTCGGCAGTCACCGCAGGCAAGCTTGGCTTCTTGTTAAACGACGAAATGGATGACTTCACTTCCAAGCCCGGTGTTCCGAATGGCTATGGATTGATTCAGGGTGAAGCCAATGCGATTGCGCCCGGGAAACGTCCGCTCAGCGCCATGGCCCCGACGATCGTGCTCAAAGACGGTAAGCTGTTCATGGTTTTGGGATCTCCAGGAG
>JBAVLE010000161.1:0-25781 GCA_049688735.1 Candidatus Angelobacter sp.
CAATGGGCCACTTGATCCCAATCTGCGGGTCGGCAAAATGAATTCCGCTTTCAGCGTTCTGGTTGTAAACGCCCGTGGTCTTGTACTGGACCTCGCACTCGTCTGTGAGTGAGCAGAATCCCCGTGCAAAGTTAAAAGGCGCCCATACCTGCTTCTTGTTTTCCTCTGAGACCTCAATCCCAAACCATTTTCCCAGCGTCGGCGAGCCCTTGCGAATATCCACGGCCACCAGGAACGCTGCGCCCCGGGTCACGCGCATCAACTTGCCCATGGGCGGCTCCCATTGGAAGTGAAGTCCGCGTAAAACGTCCTTCTTGGATTTGGAATGGTTGTCCTGGACGAAGTTTGTGGGCAGCCCTAATTCCTTGAACTGGTCAGCACGGTAGGTTTCCATAAAGAAGCCGCGCGAATCCCCACGCACCTCCGGCTGCACGACAACCACTTCATTCAGGTGGACTGACTCAATCTTAAAGCTCATTCGGCTTTGGCTCCCTCGCAAAATTGGATTCGTGCGTCAGGAAAGGTTCTTTTGCGCCTGCGCCGAATCCATCTTGAGTGTAACAGCCGTTTGGTCTGTACCGGAAAGAGCCTGCCAACCGCGTCGTGAGAGGTCCCAGAAAATCAGGTAACCGGCTACCGCGGCAATTACCAGCAGCAGCAAGCCAAGCGGAAGTTCCCCAAAAATGATCTTGCCGATTCCAAAGAGCGTCCCATACACCAGAACGCATCCCATAAGCCAGTCAAAAGCGTTGCTGCTAATGTCGCGCACCTGTGGAATTTCCGGCGCGAGCGCGGCAATCCGCTTCCAGCCATGCACCGTCGGTCGCACGCGTCGATAAAATGCCAGCAGCTTTTCTTCTGACTCGGCAGGCGTAAGAAAAGTGGCTGCGATCCACGCTACTGTCGTGATTCCCGCCGTGATCAATGAAGTCTTAGCAAACGTGACCGGATCGTCACCGGGGAAATGCCTGTTAAGATAAACCGCCACCACCGCTGCCACGACCATTGCGCTGATTTCGCTCCAGGCGCTGATGCGCCACCAGTACCAGCGCAGGATGTAAACCGCTCCAGTCCCCACGCCCAGTCCCAAAACGATCTGCCATCCCTGGCCGACTGAATGCAGTTGTGAAGCAACGTAGACACTGATCAAGACCATCAGGATGGTAAAAAACCTTCCGATTGCGACGTAATGTTTCTCACTTTTCTTCCGTACCATAAAACGACGGTAAAGATCGTTCACCAGATAGGAGACGCCCCAGTTCAACTGTGTTCCCAGCGTTGACATGAACGCGGCAAGAAACGCCGCTACCATCACTCCGCGCAATGCCGGAGGAAGAAAATCACGCAGCACCATCACATAACCTTGTTGAGGATTCGCGGCGAAAGCAGCATCCGGTCGCAGGCCTCCGTGTGGTGAGTACACCGCTAAGGCCACAAGCCCGGTAATGATCCATGGCCACGGACGCACAGCGTAGTGCGCAATGTTGAACCACAGCGTTGCCCCAAGTGAATTTTTTTCGTCGCGTGCGCAGAACATGCGCTGCGCCACATAGCCGCCGCCCCCGGGTTCCGCGCCTGGATACCATGCTGACCACCATTGCACACCCAGATACATCAGGAATGTAAGCACCGGCAACGTCCAGAGAGCGCTGGATGTCCAGCCCAGATGGAAATCAGGAAAGAACGCAAGCGGATTCGATGTTTGCGCTCCGGTTTTTTGCACCTGCTGGCCAATGAACTGGAGTTGAAGCTTCAGCGCCTGCATGCCGCCGATTTTCACCACTGCAACCCAGGCGAGCACGACGACCATTGTCATTTTAAGA
Organism: Candidatus Angelobacter sp.; assembly: GCA_049688735.1. GTDB lineage: Bacteria > Acidobacteriota > Terriglobia > Terriglobales > Acidobacteriaceae > Angelobacter. The sequence goes on from JBAVLE010000161.1 coordinate 1,824, forward strand.
GCAAACTGGAACAGGTCCGTCACCAGCACGCCCCACAGTCCACCGATGGATGTGTAAATGCCGGTAAACGGAATTAACACAAAAATGCAGATCAGCAGCGCCGTATGGCTGGGCGCGCCAAGCGTGTAATGCAGCAGAGTGTGGCCACCCAGCGTGAGTTGCAGAACTTTGCCTTGCGCGATAAGCGGGCCCAGCAGCACGGCAATAATGCTGACCATCGCGTTTGTAACCCATCCCAGGATCAGGCAGTTCATCGCCAAGCCAAGATAGATGGATTTGAATCCGCGTAGAAACGCTGCCGGCTTGCCGCCATAGCGCATCTCCGTGAGTTCCACGTCGGTCAGCACTTCTGCGCGACGCCAGTAGCGGGCAAAGAAGAAAACGGTCAACATGCCGCCCAGACAAGACGTCCACCAGATCCAGTTGCCGGCAATTCCCTGCGTTGCAATCACGCCGCTCACAAAAAGTGGTGTGTCCGCGGCAAAAGTTGTAGCAACCATGGACGTTCCCGCCAGCCACCAGGAGACATTGCGTCCAGAGACAAAAAATTCTTCTGTATTGCCGCCCGAGCGACGACGGTAATAGATGCCAATCGCCAGGTTGATCAGCAGGTAACCGCCAATCACGATCCAATCAATCCAGGTTAGTGGCATAAGTGCTCCTGTCTGCCAAAGGCTTGCGGCTCAAGGCCAGACTAGCAGATGAATGCCGTCGCGGAACCCAGTGAAACCGCTTAGCCAGTGGGAGCGCCTGCAATGTCAATGGCTGTGGAACCATGCCGGATACTAGACGGTCGTTCCCGATATTCTGTCTAAATCGATTCAACATTTCTGGTATTGTTGCGCCATGGTAAAAAAGATGGCGCAGAAGCTGGTGCTTGCCGGCATTTCTCTGTTGATTCTTTCCTCTCATGCGTTTGGAGGCGACTTTCAGCGCGTAGAACCTGTCCATCTTGATCATGACGGTGAAAAGTGGGCGCAAAAAACGCTGAAGAAATTGTCGCTCGAAGAAAAAGTCGGTCAGATGTTCATGATCCGCCTGGCAATGCCGCAGTTTGTGAACCTCACGAATCCTGAGTACCTGAAATGGCTTGATCAGATTCAGCGCTACCATCTGGGATCGGTTCTGCTGACTGTTCCTGCTGAAGGCCCGTCACTTTCCAAGAGCGAGCCCTATGAAGCCGCCATGCTCATCAACCAGCTCCAGCGCGCTTCAAAGCTCCCGTTGCTTGTGGCCGCCGACTACGAGCGCGGTGTTTCCATGCGGTTGAACGGCACCACGGTCTTTCCGCACAGCATGGCCTTTGGGGCCGCTGGCAAGCCGGAGTTTGCCGAACAGTTCGGAAAGATTGTCGCAGAAGAGTCGCGCGCGATAGGTGTGGAGTGGAACCTGATGCCGATTGCCGACGTTAACTCCAATCCTGCGAATCCAGTCATCAACACACGCTCTTTTGGTGAGGATCCTGCGCAGGTAAGCGCACTTGTGACCGCCTACATTCGCGGAGCGCGCAACAACGGCCTGCTCACCGCTGCCAAGCATTTTCCCGGCCACGGCGACACCGCTACCGATTCCCATCTGGGATTGGCTGCGGTGAATCGAAGCCGCGAACAGATCAATCAGATTGATCTTCCGCCCTTCCAGGCCGCCATCGCTGCTGGCACAGACGCCGTGATGGTTGCGCACATCACCGCGCCCGCGCTCGAACCGGACCCATCGCGGGTGGCGACTAACTCACCCGCCGTCGTTACAGGAATTCTCAAGCAACAGCTCGGCTTTAAGGGCCTGGTAATTACAGATGCCATGGATATGGGCGGTCTCACCAGCGTCTACCCAGAAGGCGGTTCAGCAGCGGCAAAGCACGCGGCTATTGATACAGTAAGAGCGGGAAATGACATGCTGCTTCTCTTTACCGATCTTGATGGGGCGTATAAGGGCCTCTTGAGCGCCGTCCGCAGCGGAGAGATTCCGGAGAAGCGCATTGACGAATCTGTGCTGAAGATTTTGCGCGCGAAGGCCAGCGTTGGACTGGACAAGGCCACCCAGATCGACATCAACAAGCTTTCTTCTGTCATCTCAAGTCCTGAAAATTTAACTACGGCGCAACTGATAGCTGATTCCGCCATCACTCTTGTCCGCGACAATGGCCGCATGCTTCCGCTCAGGCCACAGGGACGTTCGGCTTCTGCTCCGGCTTATGGAACCGTGCAACCGGAAGGAAGCAAGTTTTTGTGCATCGTGTTTACTGACGACGTAAGGAGTGACAATGGACGCCAGTTGCAGCGCGAGCTGCGCGCGCGTGTGCCCGATGCCCGCATCATCTTTGTTGATCCGCGCATCGCAGCCGGCAGTATGGCTGAAATCCAGAGCGCGCTCAATGCAGCGGAAAATATTTTGGCCGCTATCTACCTCGTTCCTGTGCCTGGTCGCACTGTGCGGAAGGAAGGCGCTACCGGCGTGAATACGATCTCCGTTCCTGACGCCACCGCGGTTTTGCTCCAATCGATTCTGGAAGCCAAACGAGAAAAGACAGTGGTCGTCAGTTTTGGTTCGCCATACTTCCTGGCGGATTTTCCCCAGATTGAAAATTACGTCTGCGCCTATTCAAATGCGTTTACTTCCGAGACGGGAGCTGTGAAAGCGCTGTTTGGCGAAATTCCATTTCTCGGACGCTTGCCGGTGACAATCCCTGGAGTGGCGCAACGGGGCGCGGGAATGGACCGTCCGGCTCAAGCTCTGCACAGCGGAACCGAAGCACGCCCGAGCCGCTAACGTTTAATCGGATTCCTGCAACGTCTTTACGTGCGCCTCAAGCGCTCTTGAATACTCGCGCTCCGCCTGCAATTCTGACTGTAACTTTTTCACCAGGCCTTCCAGTCGCATAATCTCGATCTTCAATTTGCCGGCATCATTGAGCGGCACCGCTTTTGCGGCTGCGGCTCCGTTTCCATTCGTTACTGCAGGCTGAGCGGCTGAACTCGGAACTGCTACAGGCGCTGCAACCGCAACAGGTTGAGGCACAGGCACAGCGGCTGTCGCCGTAATCGGCAATGGCGTTGCAGGAACAGGAGCGGGTGCAGCAGCAACTGCAGCGCGCTGTTGCGTTGGCGCCGCAGCAACAGGAACAGAACGCGGCGGTATGGGTGCTGTGGCCGCAGCAGAAAAAATACTGCTGAGCGCTACCGCTGCATTCGCTGCTGCGGCAGGTGTGGGAACAGGTGCACCATTGCTCTTGAGCAGATGCTTGACCCGCGTGATCAAATCCTGCGGTTGGAAGGGCTTGCGCAGCAACTCGTCGGCCTTCACGGCAAACGCCTTCTCCGCCACGGCGCGGTTCACCACGCCCGACATCAGGATCACCGGGGTCTTCGCCAAATTAGGATGCGACTTGATGTGCTGGCAAACGTCGTAACCGTCCTTGTCCGGCATGATCACGTCGGTGATCACGATATCCGGCTTCGCCGTTTCAATTTCCACCAGCGCTGTGGCTGCATCCTGGCAGGCCACCACGTTGATGTTCTCACGGCGAAAGGCGATCTTGATTACTTCGCGCATGGTCGCACTGTCGTCAATAAAATAGACAGTGGGGATCGTGCTCATCTAAAACCTCCATCACCGTTGTCGTGCGCGGACTCATCCAGCTCCCGCAGCGCTTCCAGCATCAGTTCAGTGGCCGAGCGGAGCACAGTTCGTGTGGCGGCGCTCTCTCCGGGCAAAAATTTATAGGATCCGGCATCCACGCCGTTGCAATGCTTCACAATGTGGACTACAGCATCGTCACCAATGCGGTCTCCACTCTCGGCGTGCGTGATAGTACCGTTTTCAAAAAACAAAATCCCATCAATGTCTCCCGCATTTACAGAGAGCGATCCGGTCTGCCGTGAATGCACCAGCATCTGCACTACTCCTGGCAGGTCGAGATGTGAAAGACTGCCGGTCAGTCCTTCATCAGAAGAATTCAGCATCTGCACAGGATGAAAGCCTTCAGTGCTGCTGCGCAGAAAAGTCTTGATTTGCGCCGCGATCAACTCCGGCCCCAGCCGTTTGTCGACGTAGTCAGCACAGCCGGAGCGGAAAGCTTCCATCAATGCCTGGTCGCCGCCATCGCCCAGAGCGATCACGGGAATATGAGCAGTCTTTGGATCGGCATTAATGATTGGCGGCAAGTCATGCGCGCTGATTTCTCGCAGATTCGTCGAACATAAGATGGCGGAAGGAGTGTCATATTCCAGCATGGTCAGGGCGTATCCGGATTGCGTTGTGTGGATCACTTCAAATCCTTCGAGCTTAAGCGCTTCAGTAATGCGCCGGGCCAGAAATACATTGGCATCGATCAGCAAAATCTTTGCGGGCGTAGCAACTGTCGGATTCATCCGGTCGCCTCCCCACAAATCAGTTTTTCCAACGCCACCACGGCCACGGTCTCATTTCCAATGGATAACATGCCACTAACATATGGCGGTTCACCGCCCGTGAGCGGCACGCTTGCGGCGCTGGCCAGTTCACATTCTCCGGTGACCGGCACAGCCGTTAATTCCTGGCGCGCTCCGATTTTGCAATTCGCAATCAAATAGAACTTCCTTGGCGGCGCTGCCGGTCCAACCAGGACCTGGGCCACATCACACACCGGAACAATCCTTCCCCGCCTCACTAGTACGCCGGTCAACAATGGCGTGCGATGCGGAAATGTCTGCACGCTGTCTGGCCGTGCCAGTTCCGTCACTGTTTCTGCCCTCAAAGCAAAGCGCTTTTCACCCAGGGGAAATAGCACGTATGATTTGTCGGGCTCCGCAATCATGCAGTCACCACGCCGCGTACGCGTTCTAAGCCTGCTCTTACGACTTCAAGCTCCGGCCTGTTCAGGAAAGCAGTGTGATTCACCACCGGCACTACAGCCCCATTCACTACGGCCAGTCCCCGATACCATCCCCGTTCTTCATGGGTAAAAGCCGGCGGCAATGCATGCAGCGCGGCAATTTCCATGATCCGGTCGGTCGAATCTACCAGCACGCCCGTCGGGGTGTTGCGCAGCACCATCACACGTGACGCGTTCGAAGCTGGCAACCGAAAATGCTGCGCAGCATCCACCACAAAATAGGTCGTGCCATTCCGTTCAAGCGTGTACTTTAGCTTGGCAATCTGTGCTGAGATTCCCCCCAGCGTGAACGGATGCAGGTCATCCATTCCCCGGATTTCCTTGACCGCTCCCGCGGCAATGGCAAGTTTGTACCCGCCCACGGCAAACACGATCACGTCTTCACGCGCCGCTTTCACTTCCGGACGCAACTGTCTGAAGGGCTTCACAATGCACCCACTTTTGCCGCACCAAAAATGTACAGAACGCGCTTCTCTATTCCCTGATAGATTGCTTCTATCGGCAAGACCTGGTCTACCGCTCCGGTCTTGATGGCCTCCTGGGGCATGCCAAAAATTACGGCGGTCGATTCATCCTGCGCAATCACGTGTCCGCCTGCAGAGCGGACAGCCTGCACGCCCTTGGTGCCGTCATTTCCCATCCCCGTAAGAATCACGCCGATTGTCATTGGCCCGGCATAGTCTGCAGCGCTTTCAAAGGTGAGGTCAGCGCAAGGACGATAACCGCTTACGCGTGGGCCATCATCAAGAGAAATTCTGCCTGTAGGCGAGACACGCAAATGATGCGAACCCGGGCAAACATAAAGTTGGCCCGGCACAATAATTTCGCCTGCCTCCGCCTCCTTCACCTTGAGTTGTGATACTTCCGCCAGTTGACTGCTGAATTGAGCGGTAAAGTTTCCCGGCATGTGCTGCACCAGGATCACCGCTCCAGGAAAATCCTTGGGAAAATATGGTATAAACTTCATCAGCGTGGCTGGCCCGCCGGTGGACGATGCCAATAGAATGAGCGGGAATTTGCCCGCGCTTTTGGCTGCGGCGTTTACCGCTGCGCGGACCTCCTGCATGCCGTTGTCACCATTTTTTGAAGCAGGTTCCACTCGCGGTAAAGACGAAGCCACCTCATGCTGCAGCTTCGAACGCGTTGCTGTACGAACCACGCGGACCTTCGCCGCCATCTTCAGCTTGCGGCACAATTCTTCTTTCACCGAACTCATGTCCAAATCGATGCCGCCGCTTGGTTTAGGAATGAAATCAATTGCGCCTAGTTCCAGCGCTTTCAAAGTCACATCCGCACCTTCACGCGATTCCGAACTCACAATCAATATCGGTTTGGGATTGCTGGACATGATGATTTCAGTCGCTTGAAGGCCATCCACATGCGGCATGTTGATGTCCATACTGATAACGTCAGGCTTGAGCGCCTCGGTCTGAGTCACGGCGTCGCGCCCGTCGCGGGCCTCTCCGCACACCTCAAGCTGCGGATCGGACGCAATAATGCCTTGCAGCACCTTGCGCATGAACGCCGAGTCGTCCACTATCAGCACTCGAGTTTTCTTGCCTGGGATCATCTCTTCGAACTTTTCGATTTATCCTGCCGCTGCCTTTTCAAGCGCTGTTCCAGCCGGCGACCCAATCAGCTTGCCGACGGCTGCAATAAACTGGTCTTCCTGCACAGGTTTGGTTAAGAATGCCATTGCGCCTTCCTTCATAGCCCTATCACGGTGCTTGGCTCCTGCACGCGATGTGACGACCATCACCGGAATGTTGCGCGTCTGCGGGTCTTGTCGCAGATGCGATAACAGTTCATATCCGTTCGTTCTCGGCATCTCCAGATCGGTCACCACCAGATCACAGCGCGTCTGCGTTACGATCTCCAGAGCTTCCAAGCCGTCCGCCGCCAACTTCACGCGGTAGCCCGCTTTCTCCAGCATGCGTCCAACAAATTTTCGTACGCTGATGGAGTCATCCACCAGCACAACAAGTTTCTCTTGTGGAACAAAATCAATGGCTTCCTGCGGAATCGCGCCATGCGCAATGGCCGCCGCCCCCGGAGCAAAAATACGCGCTGCATTTGCGCTGGTCATCAATGGACGGTGTTCAATGGCCTCGCCTGCCACCAGGCGATTAACGTCAATTAGCAGGATCAGGCTGCCGTCTGGAGCGATAGTCGCGCCGGGAAACATCTTCAAATTGCGCAGGAACTCGCCCAGGCTCTTTATAACGATTTCATCTTTGCGGACAACATCTTCCACCACGATTCCCACTTGCCGTCCTGCGACATTCGCAATCACCATGCGGAAGTAACCGTTGATCGGTTGGATCGGCTCAAGCCCGAGTACGCTATCCAGCCGCACGATTTCAGTCACCACGTCGCGAACTTTCGTCAGCAGCTTGCCTCCAACTTCTTCAATTTCGTTGATCCGGAGCCGCCTGATCTCTTCCACGAATGACAGCGGAAGAGCAAACATTGAATTCCCGCAGCGCACAAACAGCGCCTGTGAAATGATGAGCGTGAGCGGGACTTTGAGCGTGAAGCGCGTGCCCAGGCCTTTTTGTGTTTCAACTTCGATCTCGCCATTGAGCAGCGCCAGATTTGACTTCACCACATCTAAGCCAACGCCGCGACCTGCAAGTTCAGTCTTGCGCGGAGCGGTAGAGAATCCTGGCTGGAACAGCAGATCGAGCAAGTCGCGTTCCCCAAGCTCCGCAGCACTCTCTGCCGAAAGCAGGCCGTGTTCCACGGCGGTCTTGCGAACTTTTTCATAATCGATGCCGCGCCCATCATCCTCTACTTCTATATATATGTGGTTACCGCGATGGTAGGCACGCACGGCAACATTGCCGGAATCGCTCTTGCCTTGCTCGTAGCGTTCCTCGCCGCGTTCCAGGCCATGGGCCACCGCATTGCGAACCAAATGAATCAGCGGATCGGAAATCTGCTGGATGATGTTGTTATCCAGTTCAGTTTCTGCGCCCGCGAGTGTAAGCTCTACCTTCTTGTTTACGGCTTTAGCGGCGTCGCGCACCGTGCGCGAGAGGCGCGTGTACAGATTTCCGATCGGCACCATGCGGGCCTGGGTGATCTCATCTTGCAGGCGATGCGCCAGCTTGGTGAACTCGTCAATGTCGCCATCCACGCGGCGAACAAATCCGTCGAGCTGCGTCAGGACTTCTGTAATGTCGGCGGAAATTTCTGTCAGCGAGCGCGAGAGAATGTTGAAATCATCGTAGCGATCCATCTCCAGCTCGCTAAACTCAGCCAGCGAATGATCAAAGGAATGCGAATAGCTGGAGTACCCACTGCGCAACGGGAAATCATCCGATGGTCTTGGCGTAGGAACAGAGTGTATGCGGCTGAACTCGTGCTTCTCCTGGAACTCGGATACCTTATCCTGCATACGAGCCTTGGAGAAATTCAGCACGTCAGCCAGACGTTCCAGTTCGGCCACGCGGCCCAGCATGCGCGTGCGATTGATTACCAGTTCGCCCACGGCGTTCATCATGCGGTCCAAGCGTTCCAGAGCAATACGCACTGACTTGGACTGCGGCATGGAAGCCGGCTCTTTACGCATTAAGTCTTCGTCGGCAAACTTCTCGATTCCTTCCAGCTTTTTGATTTCCGCCGCAGCAAGCGGGGCCGGAGTCACCGTAGGGACGTCTTGCTGAGAAACAGAAACAGGCGAAGCGGCTACCGTCGCTGCGGCAGGCTCTTCATCTGAAAGATGTATCTCTTGTAAGTAGCTGGCTGGCGCTGTTTCGACTGGCTGCGCAACTGCGGGAGCAGGAATATTGCTTGCTGGTGCGGCCGAGATGGCAGCAGTTTCCTCTTCTTTTTCCGGAGGCACCAAACGCGCAATTCGCGAGAACAGCCCGTGGACAGAAGCCTGCATCGCAGTTTCATCCGTCCATTGGTGATACAGAAACTTCTTGAGCGTATCCACCGCGTCAAGGCAGATATCAATGATCTCGGCGCTTGGCCGTAACTCGCCTTCACGCAGCCGTCCAATTAAATCTTCCGCACGATGCGCCACGCTGGATATCCGGTGCAAGCCTACTTGCGCCGCCGAGCCCTTCACTGTGTGCATGGCGCGCAAAAGGCGGTGGATCTGCTCTGAGCTGGGATTGGTTTCCAGCGAGAGCAGACAATGGGTTATAACCTGCAAATGCTCTTCCGCTTCAGGGACAAAGAACTCCAGGACTTCAGCAGGAACTTCACCGTCCGGCGGCAGCGGTTCGTAGGGAATTTCTGCGACGGGCGCCGGCGGTTCCAGAATGGAGTCGGATTTTTCCGCTGCCGCCACGGGAGTGCTTGCGCTGGATGCCGCCTGCGGCCGTTCTTCCTGCTGCGGCACAGCCGAGGTCTGGAACGCGAACGGATAACGCTGCTTGAAGACGCCAATGTCCTCGCCGGATTCAACCCCGTTCGTGCTGATCATGATCAGGTCGGATTCAAGCAGCGCCACAGCCTCAGAAATAAATTCAACCAGCGGGCCAGCGGCATCGGCAGCGATGGTGGCATTCATCGCATATTGAAAGATGTGGGCCAGCTTGCCGGAAATTTCAGCAAAGAGCGGGAAGCCATAGGAGGCAGAGGTGCCTGCTAGCGTGTGCGCCGCAATGTGCAGCCGCTCCACATCTTCCTGGCGTGGATACGCGTCCTGCAGGATGCCGGAATATTCCCGCAAAAACTGCAGGCGCTCCGACGCTTCCTGTAGGAAGATTTCCACGAATTCCGCCCCTTGTCCGTTCAAGCTTTCTCCTGCGTTGTGGCCGCACGCGCCAGATTCGCCGGCTTCTGGTATATCCGCGCATCACGATAGATATGCGTTTCAAACTTTACATCGACCTTGTTGATGGACTCCGCATGGCCTAAAAATAGGTATCCGCCCGGCTCCAGATATTCATAAAACCGTTGGATCAACTGCGCGCGCCGCTCTTCAGAAAAATAAATCAGTACGTTCATGCAGAAAATGCAGTCAAACTTGCCCATATAGACGACCTGCGCAAGATTCATGGGCGCAAATGTAACCAAATTGCGAATGCGCGGTCGAACCAGATAATGGTCGCCGGCTTTGGAAAAATACTGTTCACGCTGCCGCAGCGAAACCGTTTCCAGATCGCGCGCCTCGTAGAGCCCGTGATCGGCATACTGCAGAGCATCGCGGCTGACGTCCGTGGCCAGGATGTGAATGTTCCACGCATCGGCAAACTCAATCGCATCAGCCACGGTCATCGTGATGCTATAGGCTTCCTCTCCGGTAGCACAGCCGGCGCTCCAGACGCGCAGCGAGCGCGGGCTCTCCCAGAACTTTTTCATGTGCAGGTCCGGCAGAACCTTCTTTTCCAACGCTTCAAACAGCGATGGATAACGGAAGAATGAGGTCTCCTGTGTCAAAAGCCGCTGCAGCAAAGAATCATATTCAACGTTGGAATTCTTGATCAGGCGGATCAGGTCGGTACCATGCGTCAGCTTCCGGGACTCAACGTGCTCAACCACACGAGTGGAGAAGAAGCGTTCGCGCGAATCGTCAAAATGGATTCCCGAGCGAGTTTCAATCAAGCCGCGTATCTCGCTCAATTCGTGTTCGCTAACGGTCACTAGCCCTGCCATGTCTTCCTCACCCTGAACCTAACGAAGTTAACGACGTGCCGCTGCCGCGCTTACCAGTTCCGGACGCGCCTCACCTGGCAGCACATTCGGATTTGGATTAGCATTGGCAACGCGGAATTGCGATAGCGCCTCATTGAGCTGTTCTGACATATGCACCAGCTGTTCCACCGTGCGGGAGGTCTGCCGCGCACCCTGTGAAGTCTGGCGGGTGATGTTGGAAATAATTTGCATTGCGTTGGCCACGCCTTCAGTCCCGCGCACCTGCTGTTTAGAGGCAAGAGAAATTTCCTGCACCAGCTCAGCCGACTGGCGCACCACAGTGGAAATTGCGTCCAGCGCCCGACCGGCCTGGTCAGCCAGCTTGGCGCCGATTTCCACTTCCTTGGTGCCTTCTTCCATCACGATTACGGCATCGTTCGTTTCCGCCTGGATGGCTTTAATCAGCGCGGCAATATCTTTCGTCGCGGCGCGTGAGTGTTCTGCCAGCTTGCGGACTTCGTCGGCGACCACGGCAAATCCGCGGCCTGCTTCACCAGCGCGTGCCGCTTCGATCGCTGCATTCAGCGCCAGAAGGTTGGTTTGTTCCGTAATGTCATTAATGACGTTGACGATTTCAGAAATTTCCAATGAGCGGTCGCCCAGCGCCTTAATGCGCTTGGCGGTTGCCTGCACTGAAGAACGGATGCGCTGCATGCCTTCCAGCGTGTCGCGCACGGAACGGTTGCCCTGCTCGGCCGCATCCAGCGCGCGGCGGGCAGCTTCAGCGCTGGCTTCAGCGTTGTTGGAAACCTGCTTCATCGAAACCGTAAGCTGCTCCACGGCGGATGAAGTGTTAGTAATCTCCTGGTCCTGCTGGATAGCGCCAGTGGACATCTCTTCCGACGCGATTAAGATCTCATTGGCGCTCGATTGCACATCGATGGCGGCCTTACGCACGCGCTCCAGCACCTTGGCAAAGTTATCGAGCATGTAGTTGACGGAATCGACTACGTTGCCGAGGGCGTCATTGCTCACGCGCCCGCGCAACGTCAAGTCGCCGCGAGCGATCTGGCTCACGATGGTCAGGAACTCGGTCACGCTCTTCTGCAGGTTTTCCTGCGCTTCCTGGTTAAAGACGGCGCGCGATGAATTCTCGGCAGCGCGGTTCAATTGTTCGGCGATAAAGCCGAAATCGTCAGCCGAATCAACCGTAGCACGCGTGCGGTAATCACCCTGGGCAAAGCGCTCGGCAAAATCCGAAAGCCGCTTCACCGGAATCAGCACGCGGTTACCAATGGTGATGAAGGTCCACAGCCCTGCGCCTGCTGCGATGACGAAAGCAAAAAGCAGCTTAAGGCCGGAGCCCTGCCCCAGACCACCAAAGTCCGTAATAGGGAGTTTGCCTTGCTCGCCGGCACTGTACGCCAGCCACAAGACCACGAATAGTGCGACGACATCAATCGTCACCATCAACCACAGGGTCGAATTCAAACGACCTTTCATAGCTGTTACTCCTGTCGCTCCGCTCCAAACCGCCGCAGAGCTTTCATAAACTGGCTATACTTCAGCACTTGCTACAGGCCGCTCGGCGCGCTAGTCGGCCTCGCGGCTTCTCTAATTCCTGTCGCTCCGCTCCAAACCGCCGCAGAGCGTCAAAAAACTAATCTCGTACAACTTCAAATTACCGGGACGGGAAACGTCTCAGTCAATTTCTTCAAATTCAGTGCCAGCGCCATGCGGTCTTCATGCCGCAACATGCCACAGCAGTGCGGCATCTCGCTGGGCGCTTCATCCACCAGCAGCGGCTCAGAGGTGCTGCAAGTGCCAATCACCTCGTCTGCTGCGATTCCTATCCGCAGATCGTCATTGTCGCCTTCACCCTTGAGACTTGCCACCACCACGTGCTTGGGGTGCAGGTCTGGGCGACGGCCTTCCGTCAATGCGATGTCCACCACCGGCACGATCGAGCCACGCAGATTGAAAATGCCCATTAAAAATGCCGGCGCCAGCGGGACTTTGGTCAGGTTGGGCCACTCAACAACTTCCTCTACATCGAGCACGGAAAAGCAGAAGCGCTCGCGTCCGGCGCGGAACAGGCAATACTGCCGTTCCGGCTCCGCCTGAGGCAACAGTTCAAGCTGCTCAGCTTCCGGAGAAAGTGGTTCGAGTTGTTGTTGTTCTTCTGGCATCAGCTCTTTCCCACCAGTCCACGGACCGTTCCCAAAAGCTCTTCGCTGGTGAACGGCTTTGCCACGTAGCCGTCCGCGCCCTGTTGCTTGGCCCAAAACTTGTCACTCTCAGTGTTCTTGGAACTCACCATGATCACCGGAATACGCGCATAGTCGGCGTTGCCTTTCAGTTCACGGCACGCCTGGAAACCATTGCGCTGGGGCATAACCACGTCCATCAAAATCAAGTTAGGACGCTCAACATCGATCGTCTGCTCCAGCCGCATGGGATCGTGGACTGAAACCGACATGTAGCCGGCGCGGTCCAGCACCGATTGCATAAGCTTCACCTCGGCCGGCGAATCATCGACTATGAGAATCTTGGTCAAAACGAACGAACCTCTGCCCTTTGGTATCCACATAGGTATTGCAATTGCGCAGCCAAGCTATGGCAACAGGAAAGGAATCTCAGAAAGGCACTAAGCTGCTTTTTATCAGCAGGTTAGGGAAGAGCGAGAGCATCTGCACCGGATTACATTGAGTCTATGAGAGAGCGACTTCTGTCTCACCCTGAGACTGCCTCTCAGAAAATCGAGCAGAGAAAGCCGGTTTTAGCCTGTCTTTTCACATTCTGCGATCAATGACAAAAGGCGTTTGCTGGTTGCCGCCAGATTCACCGCCGCATCAATGTTCTTGGCTTCCTTTGCGGCTTCGACATGCTGCTTCATCTCTTCAACCTGGGTCCGGGCAATATCCATGGCAGCGGCCAGATCGGTGGGTTCGTTCTTTTTATGGCGCTCCACACAAACATGGAGAATTGTGCGTGCAGCCACAGTGCGCTGTAATGCTTTGGATGTTTCGTCGTCCTGCACAAAAGCTTGCGCTTCCCACGTGGCGATTAGCAGCTTGCATCCGCCCAGAACAATTGGCGTGACGGTGGGGAAATTTTTTGCAGGTACGGATTTTAATTGCTCGGCGATATCGACAACGCACCGGGTCAGGTAATTATCTTCACCGATTTGCTCTTCGAGACCAGCCGAATGCTCGACAGTGTTTTGCACGGCCTGCAAGATTTCAGCAGAAGAATCAACTTTGGCGGCGGCAATCGTCTCTTTCTCCGCGGCGACCTTCACAGTTGAAGCTTGATGATCAATCTGTTTCGCGGCTGCGGTCGCACCCGCAACGGCTTCCTGGGCCTGTACAGCCTGCGGTGAGGCATTCGGCAATGCTTCAGAAGCAGGAACCGGCGCTTTGCTGCCCGCTGTTTCCAGAGCGTGCTGCAAACAATGGCGTAGGAGAATCAGTTGCAGGAATGACGAGCCACCGGAATAGGGGGCGCGGAAAGGGGTTTTCCATTGGTGGACAACGTGACGAACCTGCTCCAGAGATTCACTTTCCGTCAAACCAGCATCGCGGCAATCCACGCTGGCAAATCCCAGCCGCTCCAGCTCGTTGACTGACTCGCGGATCGCATGCAGATCAAGGTGCATGGCGCGGAAGAAAGCACGGCGCGCCAGGAAGTTGAAACGCGTAAAAGCCACCAGGAAACTGGGCTCAAAATAATCGTCGCCCACGGCCAGCTTCAACTCGCGTACCTCCTGCAGAGCGCCCGAGTTCTGCAGCTCTTCCAGGCTATTGGATTCATTCAGCTTGCTTAGCTTGGCGTCCAGACTGGAAGCCCAACCAGGAAAAGTTTGAGGTGACTGTCCCATGGCGGGCTGCAGCACGCGAGCCACTTCCTCCAGCGCCGTTTCAGCCAGGCCGTGCGGTGCGCAATGGGCGAAGTATTGCACCAGCAGAAAATCAACTTTGTCTTTGTCGGCTTCTGTCTTCTGTTTCTTGTTTAGATGGCGGACGATCAGGTAGCGCAGATTCTCTTCATTCTGCAGGCTGGTGCTTTGCAATAACTGCCGCAACTGCCAGACTTGCACATGATTGTCGATCTCCTCGAACCATTGCAGTACACGGTCGCGAGCATCGGCTTCGGGGCTGTCAGCCGCGGCTTCAAGTTCGGGACAGCCAGGCACGTCCAGCTCAAAGGTGCGGTCCAGTTCGATATAGACGGAGTACAGCCGCCGCGCAATGCGCCAGAATTCGGCGACCTCGTCCATGTTGAGCGTAGCTGTTGTTGTCGTCATTATTCGCGAAAACCGCTTATCATTTTTAGCGCTCGGAAGCGCATACTACATCTCTTAAGATCACGCGCATCCCATTAGTTCCAAACCTTTATGCAATTGCTTTCAGCACCTGCACAAGAGTGCTCATCTATCGCCTGAAACGTGGCCTGTTTTGCCAGAACTTAGCTAAAACACTTAGAGCACGACCCAGGCCAAACCTTAACTGAACTAACCTGTTGATTCCGAAGCTGCAGACTTTTGCATCCACTCAACGCATGAGGAAAAAGTGTCTCAGGATGAAACAGCGTCTCAGCCTAGCTGTCTCATGTGGACGCTGCCGCCGCCTTCGCAAGATTGATGTTGTAGCGCTTAAGTTTTCGATACAAAGTAGCACGGCTGATCCCAAGCATTGCTCTGGCACGGGCTTTATCGCCATCAACTTGTTTAAAGACCCGTTGAATTGTCTCTCGCTCCAGTTCTTCCAAATCCGTGTTTGAAGATCCAGTTGCCTCATCGCTAAAAACTGCTGTCTCTGCAGAGACATTCTGCGCTTGCTGCTGGCGCACAGCAGGAGGCAGATCGGATACCTCGATCAGTTCCCGATCGCCGAGCGCTACTGCGCGCTCTATACAGTTTTCCAACTCGCGCACATTTCCCGGCCAATCATACTGGAACATCGTCTTCATGGCCGCAGGAGAAATAGCGATGTTCTTGCCGGGAGCAAAACGGTCAAGGAAGTAATGAACCAGCGGCGCAACGTCAGACCTTCTTTCCCGTAGCGACGGTAGATTGAGTGTGACTACATTCAAGCGGAAATAAAGGTCTTTACGGAACGTGCCTTCTTTTTGGGCTGCCTCCAGGTCACGATTAGTAGCGGCAATTACCCGCACATCAACCTTGAATTTCTGGTTGCTGCCAACAGGGCGAACTTCTTTTTCCTGCAGCACGCGCAGCAGTTTGGCTTGCAACTCGGGGGAAAGTTCGCCAATCTCATCGAGAAAGATTGTTCCGCCATTGGCCGACTGAAACAACCCTTCCTTGGAGCGGCTGGCGCCGGTAAAAGCGCCTTTCTCGTAGCCGAACAATTCGCTCTCAATCAATGTTGGGACTAAAGACCCACAGTCCACGGCAACGAAGGGCTTTTTGGAAAGCAGACCGCGATAATGAACGGCCCGCGCCACCAGCTCTTTGCCGGTCCCGCTTTCACCGGTGATCAATACGGGCGTTCGTGTATCTTTCAGCCGGGCGATCATCCGCAACACTTCTTGAATTTTGTGTGATGAGCCCACAATACCGCTGAATTCCATCTCGGCATTCACACGTTCGCGCAGGAACTGGTTCTCGGCCACCAAGCTTATTTTTTCTGCCATGCGTTGCAACAGCAGTTTGAGCTCTTCAATTCTGAAAGGCTTCGTGATGTAATCATAAGCGCCCAGCTTCATGGCCTGTACCGCTGTCTCAATGGAGGCATGGCCGGTCATAATGGCGACTTCCGTTCGAGGCAACAGCTCTTTCACGCGCGGCAGAAATTCCAGCCCTGTCATGTTGGGCATCATCAGGTCAGCAAGGATGATATCGGGCGAAGAGTTTTCCAGTTGGGCCAACGCCGCGACTGCGCTCTCTGCTTCCACGCAACTGAAGCCCACCGACGCGCCCACGGTCATGCAGAGCTTGCGAATGCTCGGATGATCGTCCACGATCATGAACCGGACTTTAGCGTCGGTGGTCATTCTGCTTTGCCGAAAATCCTCTCTACAATATTGATGAGTTCCTGCACCCGGAAAGGCTTTTCGATGTAGGGCACTCCGGTGCTCTGCAGGGCCTTCATAGTGTTTTCATTCACGGTGTCGCCGGTGATAAAAAGCATGCGCTCTTTTAGTTCTGGCCGGTGCAGAACGATCCAGGAATGCACGTCAGCACCGCTAGCTCCGCCCGGAGTGCGCATATCGGAGATAATCCCGCCAAATCGTCCCGTTTCTAATATGCGGATGCCTTCCGCTGCTGAGTTCGCCGTACTGCAGGCATAGCCGCTCCGTTCCAGCGCTGTGCGGATGAACTCCATCACCGAGCGCTCATCTTCAATGAGCAGCAGAGGCAAGCGAGCAAGGGCTGCGGCGCGGGAGTTCATTGCTTTGCTCCTGCGGTAACTACCAGTTTCAAATCGGTCCTGGTGCGGACAGGCAGGCGTACACTGAATGTCGCCCCTTGCGTCTCCTGATTATTGGCACACAGAATCTCGCCTTCATGCTCGCGCACGATTCCGTAGCAGATGCTTAAACCCAAGCCGGTCCCCTGTCCGACTTCCTTTGTAGTAAAGAATGGATCAAAGATGCGCTCCGGGTGTTGAACCCCTTCGCCGTTATCACGGAACAAGACCTCTACCCAACCGCCATCCTGAATAGTTTCGATCTCAATCAGGCCGGGCCGTCCTGCGGATTGCACAGCGTCATACGCGTTGTTCAGAATATTGAGAAACACCTGCTGCAACTGATGAGAATCGCCGATCAGGTCGGGCAGGCGCGGATCAAATTTTTCCACGATTTGCACGCCGTGGTTGGCAAAGTCATACGAACGGAGTGCAATGGTCTTGCGCAGGATGTTATTGATCTGCAGCGGCTGGCGTTGCGGCGGACGCTGGCGTGCAAAGCTCAGCAGATTTTGCACAATCTCTTTGGTCCGTTGCGCTTCTTCTAAAATCACCTGCAGGTCTTTGCGCGCGCTGCCCGGAACGTCAGGATTTTCCATGAGCAGATCAGAGAATCCCATGATGGCCGTAAGAGGGTTGTTAACTTCATGCGCCACGCCGGAAACAAGCTGTCCAACGGCAGCCATTTTTTCCGTATGCATCAGCTTGGCTTGAATCATGGAGGTATCTGTGATGTCCGTCATCAAGACGACTACGCTGCTAACTTCGCCGCGGTCGTCCCGCATGGGGCTTAGGTTCACGGAAAACTTGCCTTGAGTGCCGTTGCCGCGGGTGATCATGACTTCCAGATTGTCCGACTGGAGGCCATGTAGGCTGGCGTTAAAGGCTTCAGCAAAAGCTTTTTTGTGAGAAAGCGAGATAATGCGATCCAAACGATGGCCTACCAGTTCATTCTGTTCAAAGCCACCGCCTTCATACACGCGCTGATTGGCGTAGCTGATTAATCCAGCGGTATCTGCCACCATAATCATAGTTTGGGTGTTGTTCAGAATCTTGCTGGTAAAGTCGCGCTCACGCTGCAATTGCGCCTGGAAATTTTTGACCTCAGTGATATCGAGGAAGACGCCCCGATATTGCATGATCTTGCCCTGGCCATCTTTCACCACGAAAGCATTTTCCAGAGCATGGATCATGCTGCCGTCACGGCGGGTGAGCGTCACTTCAAAGTTGCGGATTGCGCCTTCATGGTGCAACTGACGGGTAATCTCGTCGCGCTGCTCAGCCGACACATATACCTGGTTTTGTAGATCGAGCTTCAGCACTTCTTCGCGCGTTTGATAGCCCAGCATACGGACCAGTGCGTCATTTACCTCAATGAAATGACCTTCCGGCGAGGCAAAGAAGACGCCCTCCTGCACGTTATCAAACAATTCGCGGTAGCGCTGCTCTGCTTCGCGGCGGTCGGTAATGTCCTTGAGCACGTGGACAGTTTGAAGACCTTCATCAAGCGCGCCGTGAATGCGTGAACTGGAAACAAGATATGTGCGCTCCAGCACGGGATGCAGGTATTCGTCGGATTCATTTTCTGCGCGACAAAAAGGACAGGGCTGCGGCGAATCGGAGGCTATTGAAACCAGCGCGCGCATGCTAAGGCCAATCAACTCAGCGGGGCGCACGCCGATGAACTCAGAGAGAGAGCGATTCACGCGCAAAACTTCAAAATGCTCATCGTGCACCACGATGAAGTCTGAGATGGAGTCGAAAATCTCCGCCCACTGCCGGCTGGACTGGGTGATCCGGGTAAACAGGCGCGAATTTTCCAGCGCAACTGACGCGTGCACAATCAATGCTTGCAGCAAGTTCAGATCGCCGGGCATTAGTTCGCGGCTGATATCAGCCAGCGCAAGGATGCCGAGAAGATCGCCCTCAGTTCCCTCCAACCGGACGAGCGTAAGGTTCTGCCATCCGCAGGTTGCTATCAGGTCAGGGCCGAGCGCCTGAACGCCGCTGCCGGTAATCTTCACGTCAGGATGGCGTTCCGCATACTCAGAGAATGCCGCATTCAATTTGCGCTGCAGCTCGCGCTCCGGCCGAGCGCCGCAAAAGCCGACGCTTTCAACCTTGTTGCCTTGCGCCAAGGAGAGGATGGCGGATCGCGCGCCAATCATGCTTGCCACACGCTCGGTGAAATTCTTTACAAAGTCCGGCAGCCGCAGGGCAGAGCCCAGGTCTAGCGCCATTTCCATCAGGTCTTCAGTGCGCTTGCGATGCTGGTCAGAGAGCTGAAGATTTTGCGTTGCTTCAAGGGCGACGGTGATTTCTGCGCCCAAAATTCGGGCGCGACGAACGTCATCGGGAGAGAAGCGAGTTTTGTCTTTCTTATCCAGAAATCCCAATACGCCGAGCTGGCGTCCGTCACCGGTCAAGAGCGGAATGCCAAGATACTGTTTCAGGTCAGACTCCCAGCGGCGAAGCTGCGCCTTCTCAGCAGATGAGAGTTGGTTAATGTCTTCACTGACATGAGGGTTCCGGGAATCCAGCACGCGCTTGGCAACAGCTGAAATGTCGATATCGAGCCGGCTGACAGTACCCCTGCTTGCGCCCCAGCGCAAGCGGCACTCACCTTCATCCACCAGCGCAACAAAGACACGAGAAACATCTAGAAAATCGGCGGCCCGTACCACGAATGCTGGGAAAAAACTCTCCAGGCGTGAAGTCCCGAGATCTGCAGAGATTTCAAGTAGTTGCTCGAACTTTTGCTTGTGGTCGCCATAAAGGCTGGCCAGTTCAGCATTGTCCAGTGCCATGCGGCTCATGTTGCCGATGGCGCCAAAGGCGGAAATTTCCGCAACTGTGAAAGCGGCCTTGCGAACCATCAGCAGGACTGCGGGAGAGCCAGTTGTTAGAATAGGCTGCGCAAGCCCGTGATAAATCGCTTCCGTCTGGCTGTGGCAATAAGAAAACTTGAAGCTGACCTGCTGATTCTGCTCAATTGCCCGCGTGGCATAGGGGCGGGCATGCTCGATGAGCGCCTTTGCGCCTAGGGGACCGTCGGCGTCTGAACAAACCGCCGCGTCATGGTAGCCTTCGCCATCGCGCACGGTGATTCCTGAGACATCAGCTTTAAAAATTTCTCTAACTGCCTTTACAGTGCGCTCCCGAACCACCGGCAAACCGGCACGAAGGGATGCTATCTCCGCACAAGCCTCAAGCACTTGCTCCATTGGAAGAGACGCCTTTATCTTCGTTTTGGGCTTTAGTCGAATTGGAGCGGCTTTAGGCGTCAGTCTCATGCGTCTCAAAGAAGCCTGAAGGTACTCTGGAATCTCATTTTGAGTCAATAAGTAATTAACCTGCCGGAATCCAAGCGAACAATGCGAATCATCGGCCTTTGAACGGTCTCACACTGAGAATAGGTAACCAGCCGCAATGCTGAGAATGAGACGCTAAATTATAGAAATTGCTCAACTTCAACGCCTCTCGGCCTCCTTTGGCTGCTCCCAACATCCACTCACTTTCCCTAAGTGATTGATTCTGCTGTTCCTTCGAAATGCTCAGGTATCAAAGGTGCTAGTCCCACGCGTGGGTGGCCATGCCCTTGCTTTTATTTATCCGCTCTTTCCCTGTCTTCTTTGGAATGGGTTCCGGAAACGTGGGTTCTGGACAAAGCGGTGATCGAGATTAAGAAGCAGGCTTTTTGAAGATGAAAAAGGAACACGAGCCGTGTAGGCAAAACGGCCGTAGAGGTTCGGAACATGCATATTAACAAAACAATTGCGGGCAAGCTCTATTTGGGCTTTGGCCTGATTATGGCCATTGTGCTCATGGCGTTCCTCTTTAACTGGCTAGCCGTCCGGCACGAGCAGACGACCAGGACGGTTTACAAACAGTCGATCACGATGGGAGAAAGCCTTTCCAAGCTGGATAAGGCGAGAAATGAGAACCGTCTTTTTCTGCGGAACTTTCTTCTCAATGGCGACCGGCGCGAAGCAGATGCCCTTGCCCACGGTCAGGCTGAAGTGGAA
Source organism: Candidatus Angelobacter sp. (assembly GCA_049688735.1). Classification (GTDB taxonomy): domain Bacteria; phylum Acidobacteriota; class Terriglobia; order Terriglobales; family Acidobacteriaceae; genus Angelobacter. Next base: position 22,745 of record JBAVLE010000161.1, read on the forward strand.
CGGCTGATCAATGAGATCAAGGACAACGGCACAGCTCTGGCAGACGCCAACCGCGCCCGTCAGCTTCTCGACCAATTGGCCGACGCTGAGCGCGAATGGAACCGCGCGTTTGCCACGCCGCTGATGGAAAAGCGCCGTCAGGTGGATACCGGCAGCGCCACGGTGGCGGAATTACAGATCGCCTATTTACAGGCAACGCCTACGCCGGAACAGAAACAACGCGAGGAACAGCCGCTGATGCAATTAGTGGGCATGATGAAGACGGCGAACTCGAGCGCTGAAGAGTCTGACAGCAACGCCGCAATGCTTATCACGTTTGTGACCCTGGGTGGTTTGCTGATCGTGATCCTGCTATCCGCCTCGATCTCCTGGCGTGTGGCAAAGTCGATTACCTCGCCTCTTTCACAATTGATCAGTGTGGCTGGCCAGATTGGCAATACCGGAGATCTGGAACAGAAAGTAGAAATCAGGGGCGAAGATGAAGTCGCCCAGTTGGCCCGGACATTCAACAACATGGTGCTCTACCTGCGCGAGATGGCAAGTATTTCCGAGGCTATTGCCGGCGGCGATCTCTCAGTAGAAATCAACCCGCGTTCCTCGCGTGACACACTCGGCAAGGCTTTCCGTGAAATGACGCTTGGTTTGCGCAACCTGGTGAAAAACGTGCGTGACAGCGCTGCCCAGGTGGCCAGTGGTTCCAATCAGGTAGCTTCAGCTTCTGACGAATCAGCCAAAATCAGCGTCCAGGCAGCTTCCGCCATCGATGAAGTCACCAGCACCATGCATGAGATGAGCATCAACGTGCAGAACATGGTCAAGAGCACGCAGATGCAGGCTTCCAACGTGAGCGAAACTTCCGCCTCCATCGACGAGATGGTGGCCTCGATCCAGCGCGTGGCGGATACAGCCAAGGTGCTGCTGGATATTTCGCAGCGCTCGCGCGACGAAGTGCATAACGGCATCAACACAATGGAAAAAGCTACCGACGGCCTGAGCCGGATCAACGCTTCCATTGGATCTTCCGCGGAAATCATCTCCGCGTTGGGTCAACGCGCTGATGACATCGGAAAGATTATTGAAGTGATTGACGACTTGGCAGAACAAACCAACCTGCTGGCTTTGAATGCGGCGATTGAAGCTGCACGCGCCGGTGAGCACGGCCTGGGCTTTGCCGTAGTGGCCGATGAAGTTCGCAAGCTGGCGGAAAAATCCGCGCAGTCGACGCGAGAGATTTCTGAATTGATCCAGAGCATTCAGAAGGAAGCCCGCAAGGCCGTGGACAACATGGAAAAGAGCACCACCATTGTGAATGAAGGCCTTTCACTGGGCGGTGACTTGAGCGGCGCATTGAAAAAGATCTCTAGCGTGGTGTCTGAGGTTTACAAATTCGCGCAGGAAATCGGCGCCGCGACCAATGAGCAATCGCATGGGTCCTCTCAGATTGCCAAGGCCACTACGCGGCTGAACGAAATCACGCATGAAATCAATTCGTCGGTGGAAGAGCAGGCCTCAGGAGCCCAGGCCGTTGTAAGGGCCATGGAAAAGATGCGGGAGCTGGTGCAGCGTTCATCTTCCGGATCCACAGAGCTGGCGGCTTCAGCGGAGCAGATGTCCAAGATGTCACGCTCCATGCTGGAAGCAATGGACCGCTTTGTTCTGGAAAACATGGTGGTCCGCGATCCACGGCCCGCGCAGCGTCGAGAAGAACCAGCCGGTCGCGGGACTGCTACATCGCAATATGCAACTGCAAGCGCGGGTGGGAACTACAACTAAGCCGAAGGAGACCCGATGTCAAAAGAGATGCATATTGTCGGCTTTCGTGTAGGGCGCGAGGTTTTTGGCGTCCCAATCGCGCTGGTGCATGAGATTGTGCGCGTGCCGGAAATCACTTCCGTGCCAGATTCACCCGGCTGCGTGCAGGGAGTGATCAACCTGCGAGGCAAAATCGTTTCCGTGGTGGACCTGCGGCGACGCTTTGGAGAAAAAGAGGTAAAGCCTAACAAGAAAAACCGCATTCTGGTGACCGAGGTAGAAGGAAAGCTTGTGGGGCTGATCGTGGACAGCGCTTCAGAAGTTTTGAAGATTCCAGAAAGCGACATTGAGCTACCGCCAGTATTTGATCAGGGCGAACTGAATTATGTTACCGGTGTAGGCAAGCTCAACGGCCGGCTGATCATTTTGATTGACCTGAACAGGATCCTGCAAAAAGGCGAACTGCGGCTGGCAGAAGTGAGTGAACCGCGCGTAGCGGCGGCCTTTGCCGGGATCGGCAGCTAGACAAAGAACGGGACGAAAAACGGGAAACCATGGCCACATCGAGTGTTCAAATCCAAATCAGTGAACCGGAATACAAGCTGCTGCAGACGCTGGTGTATCAGGAATGCGGCATGTATTTCGACGAGCGTCGGGCACATTTTTTGCAGGACCGCCTGCAACGAAGGCTGAAGATCTGCGGGCTGGATACCTTTTACGCGTACTATCGCCTACTTACCAGCTACCAGGGCAAGGCGGAACTGAGCGCGTTGGTGGAAAACCTGACGGTCAATGAAACCAGCTTCTTTCGCAACAAACCTCAACTTGAGTTATTCCAGAAGAACGTTCTGGAAGAGCTGTTAAAGCGGAAGCAGGATCGCCGCGACTGGAGCCTGCGTCTGTGGTGCGCGGGATGTTCTACGGGACAAGAGCCTTACACCATGGCAATGCAGATATGTGACGCCCTGGCTTATTACTACCTGCGCAATCCGCTGCCATTTGAAATGCCAAGCCCCAAACCGTTGATTCCGCCGCCGTGGAAGGTGGAAATTCTAGCCTCTGACATCAACTACACTGTGCTGCGTACCGCGCAAGAGGGCGCTTATTCAGAAACTCAGATGGAATCAGTGGACTATGCATTCCGTTTGCGCTATTTCGATAAGGTAGGCGATCGTTACGCGATCAAGCGAGGCCTGAAAGACCTGGTCCATTTCGATTTTCATAATTTAAAAACAGAATTTCTGCCGCAGCGCAATGACGTGATCTTCTGCCGCAACGTGATGAT
>JBAVLE010000162.1:0-5313 GCA_049688735.1 Candidatus Angelobacter sp.
CGGCTTTCGCCGCGCCCGTCACCTCAGTGCAAAATTCGTCTTGCGAACAAACTTTCTTACTGTTGTGCCGCGTTATCCTGCCCATCTCAATGAATCTAATGATTGCGCGAAAAAAAGCCTTTTATGAAGAAGTCCTACTTCTCTTTCGTCACCCCCTTGAATGGTTTGTGATCAGATTTCTGATCGATGAACTTACCAGTTTCCGCATCACGCTTGACCCAACGATCATTTTGCGGGTTATGGGTTTGAGAGCGATCTCTAACCGCTCCATTTCTGTGGTTATCTCCAGATGGAGGATTCGTAGCCATATTCTTTCTCCTTTGTATTACGTTTGTTTAACTGCACCCACTCGTGCTTCCGCAACTCATACACCTGTAGCAGCTCCCGTTCCTCGTCATGATCGCGCCGCACACGTGGCAGCTTGGCGCGTCGCCCAGGTCGACAAACTCTTTCAGCGCGTCGGCCGAGTGATACAGCCCGCGATCGACAAGAGAAGGGCTTTTGCTTGTTGGCTCTTGGCTCTTAGCTAACCCACCCTGCGGAGGCGTGGTCTCACCGCCGGTTTGGCTGAATGCTGAGTGCTGACTGCTGAGTGCTTCCGCTTCGCCCTGGCTGAGCGATGACTGCTGACTGCTGAGCGATCCCGCTCCCATCGGCGGCAACACCATATCTTTAAAAAGCGGATACTGTCTGCCGGTGACGAACCGCAGTTCCAGCCAGCGGAAAATGTAGTCCATGATGCTCTTTGCGATGGGGATCTCTGGGTTGCCGGTAAAGCCTGAAGGCTCAAAGCGCGTGTGGCTGAACTTGTCACACAGCAGCTTGATAGGCACGCCATGTTGTAGCGCCAGTGAAACCGCAGTGGCAAATGAGTCCATCAGGCCGGAGACGGTTGATCCTTCCTTGGCCATGCGGATGAACAACTCGCCCGGGGTGCCGTCTTTATATAGACCCACCGTGATGTAGCCTTCATGGCCGGCGATGCCGAATTTATGCGTGAGAGAGTGACGTTCATTTGGCAGCCGATGGCGCACCGCGCGCGGCGGCGCCGTCTCCTGCTCATGCATGGTCAGCGGACGCACCGCGGCCAGCGCCATGGTCTGCTGCTCCGGTGAGAGCTTTTGGAATTCCAGCTCTGGGCCGCTCAGCGGACGCTGCGTTGCCGTCACGTCTTTGGTCCCGCGTTTCGCCGCTTCGTCGCGTGAACTGGCAGCCATGAGCGGCTGCGCCTTCTTTGATCCATCGCGATAGATCGCTACCGCCTTCAGCCCCAGCTTCCAGGACTGAAGATACGCTTCAGTAATGTCTTCAACGGTCGCGGCTTCCGGCAGGTTCACCGTCTTGGAAATTGCGCCGCTGATAAACGGCTGCGTTGCCGCCATCATCATTACGTGGCCCATGTAGTGAATGCTGCGCGTGCCCTTGGAAGGCTTAAAGCTGCAATCGAAAACAGGAAGATGCTCGTCCTTGATGCCCGGCGCGCCTTCAATGGTCCCGGTGGAATCAATGTAGCTCACGATGGAATTCACCTGGTCCGGCGTGTAGCCCAGCTTCCACAGCGCGGAAGGCACGGTCTGGTTCACGATCTTGATCATGCCGCCGCCGACAAGCTTTTTGTATTTCACCAGCGCCAGGTCAGGCTCAACGCCGGTGGTGTCGCAGTCCATCATGAAGCCGATGGTCCCCGTGGGCGCCAGCACCGTAACTTGCGCATTGCGATATCCGTTGCGTTCGCCCAGGGCCAGAGCTTCGTCCCAGCATTGTTTGCTGCCTTCGAGCACCGCGGCAGGAACGTTGTCTTTGCTGATCTTGTTCACTGACGCCCGGTGCATGCGGATCACGTTGAGGAACGGCTCACGATTAATATACCAGCCAGGGCACGCGCCGCCGGTAACATCCTGCGGAGAAACGCGCGAACTGGCCGGCGCAATCTGCGGGCACTGTCCGGCAATGCGCGCGGACTGCAGATACGCCTCGCCGCACATAATAGCGGTAACGCAAGCAGCATAATCGCGTCCGCCGTCAGAGTCATACGGCAGGCCGCTGGCCATGAGCAGCGCGCCCAGGTTGGCATAGCCCAGCCCCAGCGGACGATAGTCATGCGAGTTGCGCGCAATCGCTTCCGTCGGATATCCGGCGTTGTCGACGAGAATTTCCTGCGCGGTAATCATCACGTCGACGGCGTGGCGATACGCAGGCACATCAAACTCGCCATTCGACTTGAGGAACTTCATCAGGTTGAGCGATGCCAGGTTGCAGGCCGAATCGTCCAGGAACATGTATTCACTGCACGGGTTGCTGGCGTTGATGCGGTCCGTGTTTTTCGACGTATGCCATTTGTTGATCGTCGTGTCGTACTGCATGCCCGGATCGCCGCACCACCACGTGGCTTCCGCGATCTTGTTCATCAGCTGGCGGGCTTTGTAGGTCTTCATTACCTCATGGCCTTTTACCGAACGGGTGGAAAATTCGCCATCGCGCTCCACCGCAGACATAAACTCATCCGTCACGCGCACAGAGTTGTTCGCATTCTGGAAAAAAATGGAGCTGTAAGCGTCGGAGTCGGGCGACGATCCGTCATAGCCCATCTCAATCAGCGCCCACGCCTTCTTCTCCTCTTTCATCTTGCAGTCGATGAAGTCCTCGATGTCAGGATGTTCGACATTCAAGATCACCATCTTGGCCGCGCGACGCGTCTTGCCGCCGGACTTGATCACGCCGGCAAATGCGTCAAAGCCTTTCATAAAGCTGAGCGGGCCGCTGGCCGATCCGCCGCCGGAAAGCTCTTCGGTCGATCCGCGCAGCGCGGAAAGATTCGTCCCCGTGCCGCTGCCCCACTTGAACAGCATGCCTTCAGTCTTGGCCAAGGTCAGAATGGAATCAAGCGAATCCTTCACCGAATTGATGAAGCACGCCGAGCATTGCGGCGCTTTGTAGCCGGTCGTTGAAAATTCGACAGTTCCGTGCTCGCGGTTCCAATGCCAGTTCTGCGCGTCACTGAGCGGCTCCAGCCGGTCGCAACCAACGTTGAACCACACCGGCGAATTGAACGCCGCCTTCTGCTGAACAAGAATGTGCACCAGTTCGTCGTGGAACGTGTCGCGGTCTTCAACGGTAGCAAAGTAGCCCTGCTGCCAGCCCCAGTCGCGGATCGTCTCTGCCACGCGCTGAATCAGCTGCCGGACGCCGGTCTCGCGCTGCGGCGTGCCCAGCTTGTCATTTTGCTGGGAGCCGTGCAGATATTTGCTGGCCACAATGTTAATGGCGGTCATAGACCAATCTTTGGGCGACTCCACATCCTTCTGCTCAAAAATGCTGTTGCCCTTGGCGTCAGTAATGCTGGCCGTGCGGAGTTCCCACTCCACTTCGTCATAAGGAGAAACGCTGGTGCGCGTGAAATAGCGCGGAAATTTCAGTCCGGGGGCCGCTTCTCCCGCTGGTCCGGATGTTGGCTGCTGTGTTTGTACTTTTGTGTTTTCCTTCATAACCTTCACGCCTGTTTCCGCCATCTTTATTTTCTCCGATTCCGCCTGATGTCCGCGATGTTGCATGCCGCATGGCGCGAGCCTGCTCCTGCTCGCTTTTCGTTCCGCTTGTTTGTTCCTAGGATCCTGCTGAAGCTGCCTTGCCCAGCTTAATGCCGTGGGTCACGCGATCAACCGCTCGCTCCGCCACCGTCTTCATTTCAAGGGCCCCGCTACGCTCCGCTGCTCCGCCCTCATGCGGCATCCGCGCGGCACGCCGCTCCACGCGCACTTCACCTACTCCGCCGAATGGGAGAGTAACGGTCGAGTCCGCCGGATTCTGCTCCCCCGCCGCAGGCGGCCTTGATTCAAAGATCTGTGACGCTACTTCCCTCTGCGTGCTCAGCCAATTCTTCAGCGCAGCGGCTGCCGCCCGCCGATCAGCAATGCTGGGCGCGATGGCATAGCGCACATAAACTTTGGCTTCTGCCATCTTTTCCCGCCACGGACTGCCCGCCGCAAACAGCCGGCTCATGGCGCGTGAAAGGTCGTCGGCTTCAGCAACCTCAAACACCGCCAGCATCCGGCGTGACTGTGGCCCCACCGATTGAACAACTTCTTCCGCCAGGGCAAACACTCCGGGCTGGCTAGGAACCAACAGCAAGCCAAAGCTCGATTCACAATGGAACCAACGTGACCAATTCATTTCCATACGTCTGTCTCCCCAAAGCACGGTTAAGCAGCACCGGCCGGGCCGGTGACGCGCACATAAAAGTATTCAAGTTCACCGCGATTATTGTTTCCGGCGGCACCTCTGACGCCGGGTAGTCTTCAGGCTGTCTGTGACCCGTTCCTGACTTGCCGCGGGTCCGGCCAGAACAACCGTAGTGTTGGAAACTTACGCCTGTATATTGTGCGTGTCAAGAGGCTTATACAATCTATTGTACCTTAGCCGCCCACCCGAGGCCAGTCGATCCAAGTAGTTTGTTTGCCATCCTTTACCGCAAAGCGCCGAATTTCGGGATGGTTTTACCCTTGGTACATCAAGAATTTTATCCACAGAAAATCTCGCTCCGGCTCTGAGCGACCATCGAGTGGAATTGTTGGCTGGTGAAACTCTGAACAAAGTGGCTTGAAACCGGTATTGCGAATCTACCTGCCGCCGCGACTGAGAGCAATGCCGAAGAATGGTGCAGCGCTGTGGATATAGGTGGAAAAGAAGGCTTTTCTGGAATTTCGAGCGAAGCGACAGGTCCCTGCGATCCCATGGACCAGACAGCGCAGCCGGCTCAACCGCTCTGCAGGTGCTGCGACATCACATTAAGGTTGTGATGTCTCGATTTGGAAATTGCGTGCAACTTTTTCCAAAGTATTTCGCGGTGAACTTCGTGTACTTTTTTTGTAATTTCTTGTGCGAACAAGAAGAAAATTCTGCCCCTAACCTCAAACCAGTTAATCCGTCTTTTTCAGGCAGCAGCGGTAACCGACTCGTGTGCACGGGCATCTATACAAATAGACATGAGAAAGATAGAGAGAAAAGAAAAGCTGCGGAAGGTCTCGCGGCTGAATAAACTTGTTTTTGGAGTGGCCGTTCTATGGCTGGTCACGTCTGTGCTTCTGCTGGTAATTTCCGGACTCGGATCCGCACGATCCAATCACAATCAGCCCAACAATGATCGCACCCGCAAGGATGCTCAGCACCAACTATTCGCCCGACTAGAGAATCAGGCCACGGCTCGCGCTTCCTTTATATCTTGATCCTTGGTTTCTGAGCACATGTTGGCAACGCAGGCCCTTCACGCGCGGATCGTCCCAGCGGCTCAGGATGTCCAGCGGGGGACACCCTGCC
>JBAVLE010000163.1:0-14664 GCA_049688735.1 Candidatus Angelobacter sp.
ACGTTGTTGCCGGCAGCGCGCTGCATCGCCGGATAGATGCCTATATCGGTTCCTGGGACACGATAGCTCACGGCAGCAAGGATTAATCCGGCCATAATAATCCCCTTGCGTCCGATCTTGTCAGAAAGCCAGCCGAACAAGACAAAGAGTGGCATCCCAATCAAGAGCGCCTTAGCGACAATCAAGTTCGCATCACGCGCCGGAACCTTCAGGATCGTCTGCATGAAGAACAACGCAAAGAACTGGCCTGTGTACCAAACCACGCCCTGGCCTGCGGTCGCTCCAAATAAGGTGATCAAAAAGCGCTTGAAGTTCTCGCCTACTGTAAAAGCTTCTTTAAGCGGCGCCGCAGACGTCATCCCTGTTGATTTGATTTGCTGAAAAATTGGCGACTCTTTCATTTGCAGGCGGATGTACAAAGAAATCAGCACGAGTATCAGTGAACCCAGGAAAGGAATGCGCCAGCCCCATTCTTTGAAAGCCGCTTCAGACATTGCATTCTGCGTGCCGATGATCACGGCAATGGAGACAAACAATCCCAATGTTGCCGTGATTTGAATAAAGCTGGTATAGAAGCCGCGTTTATCGTCAGGAACGTGTTCCGCCACGTAGACTGCGGCGCCACCGTACTCACCACCAAGGGCTAGTCCCTGGAGCACGCGAAGACAGATCAAAATGATGGGCGAAAACCAGCCTGCGGTCGCATAGCTGGGCAGTGCGCCCACCAGCGCTGTTGCGCCGCCCATGATCGAGAGCGTCACGATAAAAGCATATTTCCGCCCAACCAGGTCACCGATGCGCCCGAAGAAAAGAGCGCCGAAAGGACGCACCATAAAGCCTACTGCGAACGTAGCCAGATATGCGATGTATTGGAACAGCTGATTGCCAGGCGGATAAAACTTTGGCGCCAGAAACGCGGCCAACGTGCCAAAAATATAGAAGTCATACCACTCGATCATTGTTCCAACCGATGAGGCCAAAATGACTGACCAGATTTTTGAAGTGGTGATCTGGTCCGATGAGGTCACCGGCAGAGAAGCGCTTGACATATGGCCCTCCTGGAAAAGAGCCAGGCCGGCCGGACCTGGTTCCTGTTATGTTGAGCTGATTCTAAAGCATCAAAACTGAGCATAATGCGGTATAAAGACGAAAAATTGTTCTCTGCTTACGCTTTCAAAATTGGCTTCAGCCATTTCCTTGTCCGTGGCTGACTGGTGTCCGGCAACGCCCTTTCGCCCAGTTCCAATGGCAGGTTGGGCTCGATTGCCATTTGGCACCCTAGGGTAGCCGGATTACCGTAGATGTCAAGCAGAAATGAATGGGGAGAACATGAATCGTTCTGAATGTCTTTGCGTCGGGGCGGTTCAGCCGAGTTGAGAGGAGTTCTACTTGTGAATCCGCAATTGCAGGAATATGATGCACCATCTGTATTTACCAGCCATGTTGCTTGATATCTTTAAAATTTCGGTCTTCTATCACGTTGGGCCGCATACCGTCTTGAGGAGGAATTCAATGAGAGGAACCGCAGCTTTCTTTGGCCAGAACATCCGCCGCGCTTCAATATTGGCCCTGGCATTGGGTGGGATTGTAACGCTTTGCAACAGCACAAGCCGCGCCGTGGTTGCAGACGACACTATTAAGATCGCGGTCGTTCTGCCCACCACGGGAAGCGAAAGTAAGCCCGGCCAGTATCAGAAAGAAGGCATTGAGCTCGCCATGAAGCAGATCAACGATGCCGGCGGAATCATGGTGAAAAGTAAAGGCAAGAAGCTCAAGATAGAAGAAGTCTTTTACGACGACGGCACCGACTCCAAAAAGTCAGCATCGCTGACGGAGCGAGCCATGAGTTCCGACAACGCGGTTGCCGTCCTGGGCGGCTACTCCACCGCGCTGGGCACCGCAGAATCCGTGATGGCTGATCGTTACAAGACCCCATGGGTCACCACCGGGGCCGGCGCTACAGCCATCTTCGCCAAGGGCTATCAGTATGCGTTCGGAACCCTGAGCCCGGTAGCGCTGATCGGGACCACGTCGGCTGAGTTTCTCGGCTCTCTCATGGACCAGGGTAAGCTTAAGAAGGGTTTGAAAGTCGCCATGGTGGTTGAAAACACAGATCATGGCACGGATTACGTCAACGGCTTCAATGAGTGGAACAATAAGCATAAGGGCTATTTCAATGTCGTGCTGAACGAGAAATTCGAGCTCGGTTCCACCGACTTCTCCGGCATTCTCCAGCGCGTGAAGAGCGCCCATGCCGATATCTTCCTCTCTGACGCCCACCTGCCCGACTACATCACCATGCAGCGCCAGTACCTGCAAAACGGGCTGCATCACCAGATGATCAGCTACGGGGCTCGCGGTCCTGAAGCCAATGCACGTCAGGCGCTGGGCGCGGGTACCGACTACATTTTTGCCGGCATCTGGTGGTCAAACAAGCTGCCTTATCCTCAGGCAAAAAAGTTTGCCTCAGACTACAAAGCTTTCACCGGACATGACGTAGATTCCTGGTACGCGGCCCCTGCTTACGATGGCATGCGCATTCTGGCCCAGGCCATCGAAGCTGCTGGTTCGCTGGACAAGACCGCGATCCGCAATGCGCTTAAAAAAGCGCAGTTGAAGGATTCCGTACTGCCCGGCCAGGTCTTGAAGTTTTCCGCGGATGGGCAAGCCGAATATCCCTTTGTGATCACGCAAAACAAGCCAGACAACAAGGTAGATATCGTTTACCCGAAAGACGCGGCCACCGGAGAGGCCGTGGCGCCGATTCCGAATAAATAGGCGCTGCCGCTTACATGAGTGCTGTCGAGTATCTCGACCTTTTGCTGAAGGCCCTGCTGCTGGCCGGCGTCTATGCCGCCATGGCCGTCGGCATGACCGTGGTTTATGGCGTCATGAAGATCGTGAACCTGGCGCACGCCGGGTTCCTGATGCTGGGAGCGTATTTTGCCCTGGAGATGTTCAACCGGTTCCACATGGATCCAGTCCTTGGCTCCGTGCTCGCCTTGCCGGCGTTTTTTCTCTTCGGCATGCTGGTGCACTGGCTTCTTGTGCGCTGGTTGCCCAAGTCAGACACTCCCACGCTCGCCTCTCTGCTGCTGATGTTCGGCTTCTGGCTGGTCTTGCAGAACCTGGCTTATGCGCGATGGGGCAATGAAGATCAGTCAATCCTCACTCCGCTAACTCTCTCTTCCGTCCACATCGGAGACACAATCTCAATTCCCAAAGTCAATCTGGTCGTCTTTGCCGCTGCGGTGTTCTGCATGATTGTCTTGCAGATCGTTTTTCACCGCAGCTGGTTTGGCCGCTCCATGCGCGCACTGATCCAGAACCCTTATGGCGCGCAAATTGTGGGCGTCGATGACGAGCGGACCGCGCGCCTCACCTTCGGCTTGGGTACTGCCTTTGCTGGATTTGCCGGAGCGCTCCTGGGCATGCTCTACTCCTTCAGCCCAGACTTCGGCCGGCCTTTTTTGCTGCGATCATTCGTGATTATCGTGCTCGGCGGGTTGGAATCGGTCTCCGGCGTAGCTTTAGGAGCGATCGTTCTGGCCATTCTTGAAACATTCAGCACTGTTGTCCCGCTGCCCTGGTACTGGCATGGATGGCAGTTCTATTACCTGCCGCCCAGCTACCAGCCGGTAATCCCCTTTGCCTTGCTGGTGGTTGTATTGGTGATTATGCCTAAAGGCTTGGCGGGGCTTTTCAACCGCAAATGGAAGACCGCATGATGCGCCCCAAGCATCTCAGCGGGTGGTTTAAGCTGGTTTTGCCTTGGCTGCTGTTGGCGTTTCTGCTGCTGCTTCCTGCGGCACACCCCAGCGACAATGTCATCCGTCTCCTTTTTCTTACGGCCGTCTGGACGACCACCGGCCTCGGCTGGAACCTGATCGGCGGTATGACGGGCCAGGTCTCGTTCGGATTTGCCGTCTTCTTTGGTTTGGGCGCATACACCACGGCGCTCCTGATGCAGTACGGTCATAACCCGTACTTCAGCTTCATTGGCGGCGCAGCCATTGCCATGCTTGCGTCTTTTTTGATCGGCCTGCCCACGTTCCGGCTGCGCGGTCCATACTTCGTCATCGCCACCATCGGCGTCACCGAAGCCGTCCGCGTGATCATGAACAATCTTGATATTACCGGCGGGGCCAGCGGCTATCGCATTACAGAAAACAAGCCCTTCAACCCGCTGGAGCACTATTACACCGCGATAGTCGCTGTGGCCCTGGCCGTTCTTGTTTCCGCCATCATCGCCAACAGCAAGTTCGGTCTCGCCTTGCGCGCAATCAAGCAGGACCAGGATGCCGCTGCCGACCTGGGAGTGAATCTTTACACCTCCAAGCTCTGGATCCACGCTATTGCTGCCGGGCTCACCGGCATCGCCGGTGGTATTTATGCGCGGCGCGCAGCCTTCTTTTATCCTGGCGATGTCTTTGCCTTCCAGACCGGCATCTACATTCTGCTCATGCCGGTGATCGGCGGGATTGGCACTGTCTGGGGGCCGGTGCTGGGAGGAATCGTTTTTGTCATCGTAGAAGAGCAGATCTCCGTAAATTTCCCTAACTTTCATCTGCTCATTTACGGCTTGCTATTGATTATCATTATCTTGCTGGAGCCCGACGGTCTGCTGGGACTTTTGCGGCGTCTCTTCCGGCTGTTCAGGAGAAAACGTGAAGATTCTGGAAGTCCAAACGCTGACCAAGTACTTTGGGGGCGTGGCGGCGTTGAAGGACGTTAGCTTTGATATCCCGGAAAAACAGATCTGTGGTTTCATTGGTCCCAACGGTGCTGGCAAGACAACGCTTTTCAGCCTGATTACTGGCGCTGTCCGGCCTTCCGGAGGAAAGATCACGTTTCATGGCAAGGACGTTACCGGCATGGACGCAGCCACACTGGTTAAAAAAGGCGTCGCCCGCACCCATCAGGTTGTGCGACCGTTCAGAGCCATGACGGTTTTGGAAAATGTGCAGGTAGCCGTCCACTATGGCCGCCGTGCTGTGACACGCACAGCCATTGCCAAAGAACATGCCATGGAAGCCTTGAAGCTGGTTGGGCTTGACCATAAGGCAAATATTCTTGCCTCAGCGATTTCCCTGGGCGAAGCAAAACGCCTGGAAGTAGCGCGCGCGTTGGCCACGAACCCTGAGTTGCTGTTACTCGACGAAATTTGCGGCGGTCTTACCGGGGGAGAGACACGCGCCATGATGGATTTATTGCAAAGCGTCCGCCAAAGTGGCACCACCATTATGTATGTGGAGCATGACATGAAAGCGATCATGTCAGTCTGCGACCGCATTACGGTGCTGAATTTTGGCCGCAAGTTGGCCGAGGGTAAGCCGCAAGACATTCAGAACGATGCTTCAGTAATAGAGGCTTATCTGGGCAAGAGCAACTTTGAGGACAAAAAAAGTGGCTGAGCCGCAGGTTGACGTGAATCAAAATGACAAGCTTCTCATCGCTGAAGCTCTTGAGGTCAGCTACGGCGCCACTCAGGTCCTTTGGGGCGTCTCGTTCTCGGTAGCCAGAGGCAAAGTCACGTGCATCATCGGATCTAATGGCGCCGGGAAAACAACCTCACTCAATACGGTCGCCGGCGTTCTTCGAGCCAAAAAGGGACACCTTCTGCTCAATGGCGATGACATCACTTCCCTTTCCACACGAGATCGCGTCCAGCGCCACATCAGCCTGGTACCAGAAGGCCGCCAGCTTTGGCCGGGCATGTCCGTTGAGGAAAACCTCCTCATGGGATGTTTTCTGCGCCAGTTTCGTCCCAAGGCACATCCGGGGCTGGAACGGATTTATGGGCTTTTCCCCCGGCTTAAAGAACGACGCCATCAGATGGCCGGCACCCTTTCCGGCGGCGAGCAGCAGATGTGCGCCATTGGACGCGGGCTGATGTCAGAACCTCAGCTACTCATGCTAGATGAGCCTTCGCTTGGACTTGCGCCCAAACTTGTCGACGAAATTTTTGAATTCATCACCAACATTGCGAAGCAGGGCGTCACAATTCTTCTTGTAGGACAAAACGTGAATTACACGTTGCAGATTTCTCATTACGGATATGTAATGGAAACCGGTCGCATTACGCTGGAAGGCCCGACGGAGATGCTGATGAACAATGAGTTCGTGCGCCGCGCCTATCTGGGAATCGCCGAGGGCACGCCCTCCAAGTGAATGCGGCCGCTTTAGATCGGCCAACAGCTTTGCACAAAAGGCAAATCTCACCACGGATAAACACGGATGACACGGATTATAAATTCAAAATGATCTTATTGAATTTTGATCCGTGTAAATCAGTGTCATCTGTGGTGGGTTTAAAAGCTTGCAGCAAACAGCCAATCACTGGAACATGTCGCTTAGGTCGTTGCCCAACTGGTTTCTTGCATTCAAGGGCGGCAACCCAAACGTGCTCTGAACGAACCTTAGTATCGAAACATCATCCATCTGGGTGTGCGAGACGAAATTCTTCTTGGCGAATGGAGAGATCACCAGCATCGGCACCCGCGGGCCAAGGCCCTGGGCGTCGACCTGTGGTGGAGGGACATGGTCCCACCAGCCGCCGCTGGAGTCCCAAATGACAATGATTGCTGCATTCGCCCAAACAGGACTTGCCTGTATCTGCTTAATAAAACCATCAAGCCAGGTAATGCTATCCGCGACAGGGCCGCTGCCGGGATGCATGCTATGTGATGGCCCAGGCTGTATGTACGAAACCGCAGGCAAGTGTCCCGAGTTCAAATCCGTGGCGAAAGTAGAAAAGTCTTTTACGCTTGTGGAACTGTGCGAGTCAGTGAAGAACTGGAATGGGTTTTCCTGTGGCACATAGAAACCGCAGTTGTTCAGGTTTTCCGCGTACCATCCCCACGTCAAGCCTTTGGCTGCCAGTTGATCTCCCACGTGCTGGAACGTGTAACCCGCGCTCGCCTTTACCTCAGTGTTGCATGGAGGAAAGAATGGCTGGAGTGTACCCGCGTCATTGTTGTCGTCGGCCGCAACCAGTAAAAGCTGGTTTGAGGGAGCGTCGCCCATGGCTGAAGGGAAGAAATTGTCTGCCAGGGCAAATTGCTGGGCCCAGTTCCATAGCGTCGACATTCCAGGCGTTGTGGTGTCGTAATGCCCCATGGAAATTGCGCCATTGTAAAACGCATATTTGTCCATCAATCCGTTATCCCACACCCTTAAAAAATCACTGCGGGCATGCGGCAAGTCCGGCGCGGAAACGTTGGTTAGCAACGTGGGAGTAACGGTGGCTCCAGTAGAAGTTTTCTGTGTAAAGCCTGGAACACCCGGCTGAATCCCGTTGGCGCCCGGAAAAGTGCCGAACAGATGGTCAAAAGACCGATTTTGCATGATTACCACGACGACATTTTTAATAACTGCAGTTTGTGTAATCGGAGTTGGAGTGGGCGTAGGCGTGGTGGTGACAGACGAATTTTTCACACCTCCGCATCCAATCGCCAGGGCCAGAAGCAGAGGGCTGAAAAAAAACAAGGCTGTTCGTTTCAAGGGAACCGCACCTCTCAGAAGGCTTTGAGTCAGCTTTTCTCTCTCTAGTTGGCCCTGAGTCACTAGTTTTTTAACAAATTAGTAAGACAGAGACTTTAATCCTATGGGGTTAAGGCGATCCGTGGCAGACCCAATGCAATATGGAAAATTGCGTGGAGCCAAGGGGAAATTGCGGCATTTCATTTTACATGCTCACAAGGGCCAGATGTACTCTCCAGATTCGCTAACACCCTACGCTGAGCATTTTTCGGGATCTTGTGATTCATGGGACTCTAGCGTCACGAATTGGCATCCATTGTCAGTGGTTTGAGGTGGAAGAGAAGAGCACGCTCAGCCGCCACGTCCAGACGTCTACGGTCTTCGTCCCGCCAGGCCCGGAAGATTTTGCGCAGCTACCAGGAGTGAGATGTTGCCTCGCCGGAGACTGTCAGGATTCAGATGCCGGGCCAGACCTGATCTGACCTAAAAAATCTGCCTTTCATTTTTCGCGATACGGGTTACAATCCAAAATCAGAACTCAAACTATGGCGACATCGATTGCTCCCATTGTTCCGGCAGATCCTCCGGTCATCAAAGCCGCCGGCGGTATTCTGCAGCGCAGCACTCCTCGCGGCGATGAAGTGATGGTGGTTTACCGCAAACGCCATCAGGATTGGACGCTTCCCCGCGGCAAAGTGAAAGATGGCGAATCCTTTCAGGAAGCGGCCATGCGCGAAGTGCAGGATGAAACTGGCTGCTCTTGCCGCATAGGAAACTATCTGGGAACGATTAGCTATTCAGATAACGGAGTGCCCAAGGTCGTCCTTTTCTGGAAAATGACACTGCTGGAAGACAGAGGCGCCAGAAACAATGACGAAATCGGGGAGTCTCTTTGGCTGCAGGTGCCTGCCGCAATTGAGCGCCTGTCATACGCGCAGGAAAAGGCATTGCTCTCACGCGTGGGAAGTCTTCCAAAGCAATCTGAATTGCCGGCTGAGCCTAGAGTCACGCCAAGCCATGTAGCGACGAGCCATGTTGCGGCAACACGATCGGCTCAACTCAAGAGCTTGTCCGTGGAGACACACCGTGCGCACTCTCGTCTTTTGCGGGAATGCGAAGCTTTTCGCGTCGAACTGGGCTTTCTGGAACGCCGCAGCTTGCGCCCTGACAACTTCTGGGCAGTTGCAGCACATGAGCAACTCAATAATGTACTGCGCTGCCTGGAAAGTGACGACATTGAAGGTGGCTGGTATGGCTTACACGCCGCGCAACGCTATGCCGTCTTTGGTATGAACCAGGTCGAACTTGCCAATCGCGCGCATATTCTGCAGGAAGAATCGCTGAAAATTAATTCGTGGCGAGCGGAAGCCATTGAGCAACTGCTTTCCGGTCCTGAAGATCACCTTACGGCTGAAAACGTGGCAGACGCTATTGCGCTACGCAATGAAGATGTAAGCCATCGGCACTTTAAAGCAGGAATCATTGGCGACCGACTTCGCGTCCTCTTGATCATCTGCGGAATGGCTGCGATTGCATTCCCGCCATTCATCTTCCTTCCCGGCCGCATACCGATGGTTGCCGCCGTGCTGCTTTTTGGCCTTCTAGGATCCAGCGTATGCTCTGCGCGGTCACTGATTGCAGGACGCAACGAAGCGGCGGCTTCAAATTTATTCATTACACTTACCCCGGTTCTGTTTGGCGCGCTGGCTGGACTTGGCGGTTACGCCATTTATGAATACATGCCTTCCATCACGTTCCACTCGGGAGAGCGCCACATCAGCGCCGTGATGGCCCTGGCTTTTCTCTTTGGCTGCCTGGGACAACGCCTGCTTGCTCATCTTGCAGGTGGACGCAAGCGAAAAATCGCACGGGAGTAATTTCTACTCCAGTTTGTCAGCGATGCGGCGTGCGATCTCTTTCATCTTGTCCAGCGACGACCGATACTGAAGCACTGCAGACTGCAACGCGAAATCTGCTTTTCCTTTGCGCACCAGAATTCCGCCCACACTGATTTTGCCCTTTTCGACGTTCCCGTCCAGCCATGCTTCGTCACCGATGCCACTTAACCGGTTAATGTTCTTCTCTCCCGGCTTCAGGTGACGTATCTCCTTTGTGTTCTCCCATTCCTTGGCTTCTCTCTCTACTGAGTTTTCCACGTTGAGCATGAGAGACACACGCGCGGTGTCCAGTCCCGGTTTGGGCGCTGCTTCTTCATACATGCATACGATAGCGCCATGCCCCGGCGACAATTTCATCGGTACGCCCGTGATTGCCTGGGCATCCTCAGGACTGAACATGGAACAGGGATCGATCTGCGCCTTGGGCGATTGTGGCTGAACGTCACTACTGCCCGAAGTTGCCGATGTGGGTGTTGGTGTGGCCGCGTTGGTGCTTTCAGTCTTCGAGGAAGAACTGCTGCACGAAACGGAAAGCATAGAAAGCAGGAAAGGTGCCAATGCAGCGAAATAAAAAAACTTTTTCATAAATGGCCTCCACACCAAATTCCCGATTGTAAATGAATCGATAAACAGATTTGCTATGCTTTCCGCCCTGGCTCGCTTAAGATTCGTTCGAGCCGAAAATAACTTGAATTCGCCAATGCCTCAGACCAACCCGCGCTCGGCACAATCTCTGGCCCGCAGGCTCGGTTTCTTTGACGTGACTATGCTGGTGATGGGCGGCATCATCGGCACAGGGATCTTCATGAATCCCTATGTGGTCGCCCAGCGCGTCCACACTCCTGCATTGGTTTTGGGCGCATGGCTGGCGGGCGGCTGTATTGCGCTGATGGGTGGCTTCATCTGGGCAGAACTGGCGGACCGCATGCCCACTGCCGGCGGCCAATATGCCTATTTGCGTGACGCTTATCATCCTCTGGTCTCATTTCTCTATGGCTGGGTTCTGCTGCTGGTGATCCAGACCGGCGGAATGGCCGCCGTTACAGTTACTTTCTCCCGCTACTTTCTGGAACTCACCGGATGGCACGCCGGGGAATGGCAAATTGCCTTGGTCGCCCTGACCGTGCTCACCGTAATCAACTGCATGGGTGTGCGCGCCGGGGGAACGGTCCAAAGCGGCCTGATGGTTTTGAAAATTGGCGCCATTGCTTTGCTGGTATTTGCTGGAGCTTTCCTGGTCCATGCGCACATTACCTGGAAACCCGTTCTGGACCAGCCGCTCTCTGGTGGATTGTTCTCTTCCTTCGGTGCTGCAATGGTCCCCGTGGTCTTTGCCTTTGGGGGATGGCACACGGCCACTTTTGCCTCCGCGGAAATAAAAAATCCGCAACGTGATCTGCCGCGAGCTTTGATCATGGGCGTGATCGCGGTCGCGCTCCTTTATACGTCAGTCAATTACGTTTGCGTGCGCGCACTCGGAGTGCTTACTCTGGCCAAAACGTCCGCGCCCGCATCCGCGGTCATGCGGATGGCCCTGGGGCAACGGGGCGCAACCATCATTGCACTCGCCATTGCAATCTCTACGCTGGGATTTCTCAGCCAGAGCGTTTTGACTGCGCCGCGCGTTTACTTTGCCATGGCACAAGACCGTCTCTTCTTCCGACAACTGGCCTGGGTCCATCCACGCACCCAAGCTCCAGTTTTCGCCATTGCGATACAAAGCGTCTGGACCATGGTGATCCTGTTGACCGGAGGTTATGACAAAATCCTGAATTACGTCACCTCCATGGACGTACTCTTCTGGGCGCTTACCGCCGGATCGCTCTTCATTCTTCGCCATCGAGATGCAACGCGATCAGCTTTTTCCATGCCCGGCCATCCTTATACGACAGCTTTTTTCTGCCTGGTTTGCCTGGCGGTGGTTGGCAATACTCTTTACACGTACCCAGAAAATACTTTGATCGGCTTTGCAATTTTGGCGGCCGGCGTTCCCATGTATTACATTTGGAGACGGACACTTAGCACATGACATATTCCAGAAGCACAGCCCACTCACCTTACATGGATTGGGCCAAACTGCATTCCGCTGCCAAATTCAATCTTGCCACCAGCGGCGTGGCCAACTTCCCTTTAGCGAAACTTGGCGTGACCATTGACCAACTCGAAATCAATGGCCCTTCCATCTATGGATATGAGCCACTACTCCAGGCAATCGCGCGGCGATACCGTGTGTCACATGAATGTGTCGCCCAGGCAGTCGGAACGTCATTGGCGAATTACCTTGCGTTGGCCGCAACGACAGAACCCGGCGATGAGATCCTGGTCGAGCAACCCACTTACGAACTCATTCTCAGTACCGCAAAATATCTCGGTCTGCAGATCAGGCGCTTTCCCCGCCACGCGGAAAATAATTTCGCCATCGATCCAGCCGATGTTAAACGCCAACTCACTCCGCGCACGCGGCTGATTGTCATCTGTAACTTGCACAATCCAACCGGCGCTCTGGTTCCTGACGACACTCTGCGCCAAATAGGGAATCTTGCTGCCAAAGTCGGCGCACGAGTTCTGGTAGACGAAGTTTACCGCGAAATGCTGTTTGAATCGTCGCCCGCCAGTTCATTCCATATCGATCCTGATCGCTTCATCGTGACCAACAGCCTGACCAAAGCTTACGGGCTGAGCGGTCTGCGTTGCGGTTGGGTATTGGCTTCACCCGAACTTGCCCGTCGCATGTTCCAAATTAATGATCTGCACGGCGCAACATTTGCTCATCCTGCTGAACTGCTCAGCGTGATCGCTTTTGAAAAACTTCCTCAGATTGCCGCCCACATGAAATCCATGCTCGATAGAAACCGCCGCTTGCTGCGTGACTTCCTGCTCAAACGTGACGATCTGGATTACTTCTGGCCGGAATACGGGACCATTGTCTTCCCTCGCCTCAAAAGCGGAAGTGTTGATTCACTTTGCCAGTTGCTGCGCAAAGACTTCGAAACCAGCGTGGTTCCCGGCAGTTTCTTTGAAAGTCCCGACCGATTCAGAATGGGCGTGGGCATTCCGACAGAATCTGTACAAACAGCCTTGCCGCAGTTGGAACGCGGACTGGAAAATTACCGCGCATCGCTACAAGTTAGCGCGTAGCAAAGCTCAGCCTTTGTCCACGCCCCACCTGCCTACGCCTCGGCAGGCAATAAACAGAGCTACAAAGCAGTAGATCACCGCCGGTTCGCCGCCGTTTTTAATCGGAAGAAAACCTCTTGGCTGGTGAACCATGAAATAGGCGACTGCCATTTCTCCACCGGCCACAAAAGCAGTTAGGTGCGTTAGCAATCCGATAAGGATGAGCACTCCGCCAACCAGTTCGATCCCTGCTCCAGTCCAATCCAGCACGCTGTGGGGTCTGTGTCCGCCAAACACTCCGAACACTTTAGTCGCGCCGTGGCAGGCAAACAGGAATCCAAACACAATTCGCAAGGCGGCGTATGCAGTGGGTTCCAATTTCTTAAGAGCGTTCATTCAAGTCCTTTACTTAAAAGCTGAACTCAGGGGCCACGACTACTTTCACGAACGCTACACCACAAAATATTTCGCCTGCGGATGATGCACAATAATCGCCGAAGTTGACTGCTCCGGTTCCATGTGGAAGCCGCTGGTCAGCCGCACGCCAATGTTCTCCTCCGGCTTCAACAGCGCAAATAACTTGGTCTGGTCTTCCAGGTTCGGGCACGCGGGATAGCCAAATGAATAGCGCGATCCGCGATACTTCTGATGAAACAAATCTCCCACTCGCGCCGCGTCGTCGCCGGCGATTCCGAGTTCTTCTCTTACCTGCTTATGAAACAGCTCAGCCAGCGCCTCTGCCGTCTCCACGCTTAGGCCGTGCAAATAGAGGTACTTTGTGAACTCACCGGCACCAAAAAGCTTTTTCGTTTCCTCTGAAGCGCGGCTGCCGATTGTAACAACGGACAGACCGATCACATCCAACTTCCTAGATTCCTTAGGCTCGAAGAAGTCAGCAATGGACAGCTTGCGCCCTTCGCGCTGCCGCGGAAAGGTAAACTTCGCGATTAGGTTGCGCGTCTCCGGTGCATCGAAAAGCAGCACATCGTTCCCTTCGGCAACGCAGGCAAAGTATCCATAGACAACTTTGGGTTCAAACCAACCTTTGGCCGCCACTTCTTTCTGCAACTCAGACAGCACTGGAACATACTTTTCTTCCACGATCCGCAGATAGTCCGCCTGCGAGGCAGTCTTCAACTGCCATTGATTTTTGAAGAGCGCCGTGTGGTTGATGTACTGGAAGACTTCATTCAGGTCAAAATCCTTGCGCACCCGCACGCCATAAAACGGAGGCACAGGAATATTCGGCGCAGGCTGCACCACCGCCGAGCGCTCCGTGCTGGTAGAGCCTTCCGCTCCCGCAATCATCGTGGTCTTGGCGAATTCCTTGACCGTGCGCCCTTCCTGCAAGCGTTTTTCCCGCGCACCATTGCTTGACGTCAAATCATCCATCAGATGCAAGCCTGTAAACGCGTCGTCGGCGTAGAACACTGAGTTCGAATATTCGCGCCGCAGATCATCTTCCACGTATTTACGCGTGAGCGCAGCGCCGCCGCAGATCACCGGATAATCCAGCGCCTGCGCCTGCAAATCCTGGATCACATACTTCATCTCCAGCGTGGACTTCACCAGCAGCCCGCTCAATCCAATAGCATGCGCGCCGTGTTGCTTCGCCGCGGCGATGATCGAATCCGAAGGCTGCTTGATACCCAGGTTAACCACCTTGTAGCCGTTATTGGTAAGAATAATGTCCACCAGATTTTTGCCGATATCGTGGACATCGCCCTTCACCGTGGCCAGCACCAGCGTGCCTTTCTGGTTGCCTTCTTTCTTTTCCATCTTGGGCTCAAGATAGGCTACCGCGGTTTTCATCACGCCGGCGGAATCCAGCACTGACGGCAGCTGCATCTTGCGCGCGCCAAAAAGTTCGCCAACGGTCTTCATGCCGTCCAGCAGAACGGTGTTGATAATTTCCAGCGGGGAATATTTCGTGAGAGCATCGTCCAGAATCTGCTCCAGCGTTTGCTTCTGTGCGCCATCTCCCAGCGCCTTCTCACCGTTGATGATGCAGCGCTTCAGCTTGTCTTCAACTGAAAGAGATTCCAGCGGCGCAGCTTCCACCTGCGGTTGTTTGTCCAGCCCTGTGAAATGCTGCATGTATATCTGCAGCGGATCGCCTGCCGACTTGTCGTAATAGATCAGCTTGCGCGCCAGGTCCACTTCAACC
>JBAVLE010000164.1:0-6961 GCA_049688735.1 Candidatus Angelobacter sp.
GCCCAATGGTGCTACGATCACGGCCTACCGCCCCTGAATAGCCTTGCGATCAACGCCGCAGACTTGAAGCCAGGGCCGAGCTATGACGATGCCGCAGGGTGCAGCGAAATCACCTGGCAAAAAGAGGTGCAGGCTTGCGTCGCGGCGCAATATCCAGCCCGCATCCCGTAAACAGAGACGAGGCCGGAACTTGCCAAATCACCTGTACGCACACTCTCAACAATCAGCTATGTGCACTGATGAAGACGCCACTTGAACAGCTCACAACTGACTGAAAACTTTACACAAAAGGTTTTGCCCACGATTGTGTTATTTAGCACTACTACTCTCATTTCTGTGAGTAGCCGTACAGAACGCAAAGGAGGGAGCGATTATGGAATG
Source organism: Candidatus Angelobacter sp. (assembly GCA_049688735.1). Classification (GTDB taxonomy): domain Bacteria; phylum Acidobacteriota; class Terriglobia; order Terriglobales; family Acidobacteriaceae; genus Angelobacter. The sequence goes on from JBAVLE010000164.1 coordinate 382, forward strand.
GCTATGCGGGTGTGACAAAAAAGCAACACGCATGGAGGTCCTCTGGGAATGGCGAAACGCCGCAGCTCTCGGTCATAAACACGGGCGGCTCGTCAGCTATCGTTACAGAATCGGTTGCGATGGTTGTGTACCCTAATGGGGAGATGAACGCGATCGCCTCCAGTACTTTGCGGTGAAGCTAAGCGCCCATACGAAGCAGGATTTTAGTCTCCCAAGTAGTTGCCCAAGTTCTGAAGATAGGGCCGCGGTTACCTACCAAAGAGTGATATACAGCAGGCAGTGCGAAGCGTGCATCAAGCACCCTGATTGAGTGGAAGTCACGGTTCTGTTATCAGCACTACTCTCGTTTCCGTGACAGCCCTTTAGGGTGCATGAGGTGTTCTACAGCAAAGAGCTACGGCAGGACGGCTTTCAAGATTTAACCCGCTCCTGTTTGAAGGCTTCCTCAATTTTCTCCATGATTAAACCTCGAAGAAGCAGACTGAGCTGCAAGATGATTGTGGGCCTATACTCCTGTGTGCGATAGTGCTCGGCGAGGGAATAACATGGGTGATCCGTTCTCCTGGAGCTGTTTTTACTGCAATCGGCCGACAGCGATCACCGATTCGGCGATCCATGACACGTAGTTCATTCCCAGGCCGTGCTCTGTCTTGAGCCATGCGCGGCGCTCTTTTTCCGTCGCCGGAGCTTCTTTCTTCACCAGCTTGATCCATTCTTCCAGCGTGCGGCCGGTTTTCTGCTTTAAAGCAGCCACCGAACTTTGGTACGTACCAAGGCTGGGATGGACGTCATAGATGGAAAACGCGCTTGTTTTCTTGTGGCTGGCATAATCTTCTCCGGCGCAGCAGTTTACTATCGTTCCAGCGATCACGTCATCGAAAAGCGATGGCGAATATTTTCACAAATTTACATCGCGTTGCGAATAATTTCCTGTTTCGCTGTCACCTGAGCACTTCTGCCGACTCCATACCCATCGAAGAGCATTTCCGGGAGCCTTTAAAAACCCCCGAACCGAGGCCAAATCCGTGAAAAAAATCAGATTCCCCCTCATGATTGCGCTTGCGCTTGTTGGCGCTTTTACTCTTTATTCTGAACAGAAAAATCAATCGCTTGCCCAGCAGGGTAAGAACATTTTCCGCAATGACACCTTCGGTGACCAGGCCTTTTGGGGCGACACGCTGCAACTCCATAAGGCAATTGAAGGCGCACAGCATGGCGGCGTTGGACCGGGTGTCTCTCCGGCGACAGCGCTGGCCGTCGGGCTCAAAGTCGATCAGGATGCATTGCCTCCGGCGCTGGTCCAGCAAATCCAAGCTGGAAAGGTTGACCTCAACGATCCTGCTGTGACTTTGGCGTTGCTGAAATTGAACGCTGTACTCGGCGTCACGGGATTCTTTAATCCCGATGGCACGCTGAAATCCATGGGCATACAGTGCGCGCTCTGCCACTCCACGGTGGATAACGCATTTGCTCCGGGCATAGGCCATCGGCTGGACGGCTGGGCAAACCGCGATTTGAACGTTGGCGCGATTGTCGGCCTTTCTCCCAACCTGCAGCCCGTTGCCGATGTGCTGGGCGTGGACGTGGCGACCGTAAAGACGGTTCTCGCCAGCTGGGGTCCCGGCAAGTTTGACGCTGAGCTGTTTATGGACGGCAAAGCTTTCCGTCCTGATGGCAAAACTGCCGCGACGCTTATTCCTCCGGCCTTCGGGCTTGCGGGAGTGAACCTGCATACCTTTACCGGCTGGGGCTCAGTGCCTTATTGGAACGCTTTTGTTGCGAACCTTGAAATGCATGGCAAAGGCAACTTCTTTGATCCACGGTTGGATGACCCCGGGAAATTTCCTGTGGCCGCGCGCAATCACTTTGGCCACGTTACCAATGCCGAGGACCAAATTACTTCCAAGTTGGGTGCGCTTCAGTTCTATCAGCTCTCACTTCCTGCGCCTCCGCCGCCTGCGGGCAGCTTTGATCATGCAGCAGCTGCACGCGGTAAAGCAGTATTCAATGGCAAAGGGCAGTGCAGCAGTTGCCATGTCCAGCGGCTGATGACCGAGCCGGGATGGAACATGCATCTGGCTTCAGACGTCTGCGTGGACGATTTCCAAGCTAACCGTGCGCCGGACGGACGCTATCGCACCACTCCTCTCAACGGCCTGTGGACACATACCAAAGGCGGCTTTTATCACGATGGCCGCTTTGCCACGCTGCTGGATGTTGTGGATCACTATGACTCCTGCAAGAACCTGGGCCTGAACGTCGGCGAAAAGGGTGATCTGGTTGAATACTTGAAATCGTTGCCTGATCGCGATCACGACAGTGACGGGGACAGAGATTAGGTCTCTTTTAACTCTGAGGAGCGGAGCAACTTCCGCTCCTCATTTTTATTTTTAGCTATTTATAAATCCGCTATACTGCTGCGTTATGCCAGCCGCAAAGCCAGCAAAAAAGAAAACATCAGCCGCGCGCGTCAAGGCTGAAAAGCCCGACCTTGCAGAGGTCTTCAGCACTTTACGCGAACTTTTGAAAGGCTTTCGCGGCAATCTGGCCGTTCAAACTGATAAGCCGGGAAACTACCACCTGGAGGATCCCTCTATTCTCCATCGCAAAAAGCCGCTTTACTTTGCCGGCGTGCGGACGCAAAAGAATTACGTGAGCTTTCACCTGCTGTATCTCTATTTCAATCCTGCGGCGATCAAAACCGTTCCTCCGGCGCTTAAGAAGCGCATGCAAGGCAAGGCTTGCTTCAACTTCGCCACGGTCGATGAAGAATGTTTTGCCCAGCTTGGCCAGTTAATCGGCGACGGCCTGAAAATATTTAAGAGCGAAAAGTTTCAGCAATCCATCAAAGACATGCAGTAACACTGCCTTTATGGAACTCACCACCACTCGCGAATCTGCCGATCACTCAAATAAAGATCTCTGGGACAACGACTACTGGGAAAAAATCCGCCAACGCACGTTAAAAGTCATTGCCTGCATCCCGCGGGACAAATTTGATTGGCGCTATGTTGAAGGCAAATTCAGCTTTGCCGATATCATCCGCCACCTGGCCGCGATTGAACGCCATATGTACGCGGAAAACGTTCAGCTCAAGCCCAGCCGCTATCCCGGCCACGGTCCTGAGCTTGCCGACGGCCCGGAAAACGTGATGGCATTTTTCAATCGCCTGCATCAGGAATCAGCGGCCATCTTCAGCCGTTTGTCTCCGGAAGACTTGCAGAAGAAATGCGTTACTCCCGGCGGAACTTCCATAATAGTTTGGAAGTGGCTGCGCGCCATGGTGGAGCATGAAATCCATCATCGCGCCCAGATCTACACTTATCTTGGCATGCTGGGAATTCCTACGCCTCCTATCTACGGGCTGACTTCAGAAGAAGTGAAAGCCCGCAGCAACAGCTAAGAATGCCGATCGCTTATCTCACGATAGAACTTCGCATTGAAGGCGCGCATTCACTCAAAGATAAGCGCCAGGTAGTGCGCAGTCTGAAAGATCGTCTGCGTAATTCATTCAATATTTCCATTGCCGAAATTGATGTTACCGATCTCTGGCAGCGTGCCACGCTCGGGGTGGTCAGCATCTCCGGCTCACGCGACTATCTTGAGGGCCTGATGCGCAACGTGGAGCAGGCCGCTACCCGCCAAGCCAATAATCTTGGGGCTGAGGTGGTGGATTCGTTCATGGACTTCGTGGAATCAGGAGAATCAACCGAGCCCGACCCTGAGTAGTGGACGCAGTTTCCTGTGTGTTCCCTCGTGTGCTTTGTGGTTCAAAAATGTTTCTTGCTCTAGCCGCGCCGCTTTTCAAGTTGCGCCACTACGCTATCCAGATCCGGGTAGCCCGCGCCAAAGCTTCTGGTGAACCAATTGCCACCGCGCTCCACCACTTTCTCGCCATCGGCAAGCACTTCAAACTGGCCGGTCTTGCCCGGCGTTACCACCGGGTCAATGCCCAGCCTCTTTTTAATCAGGGCCACGAGACTCGCGACCTTGGCTTTATTGTTCCCTCAAGTCGGGCAGGAACGTATCTCAATGTTCATTCTGTCCTCCATACAAGCTTTTTGTTCAAGAATCTTTCAATTGCCAGCTTACCCCATCCCCTGGCTGTTCGGTCGCAAACAGATTGCCTTTCCGATTTTTCGGCTCCCGCACAGCTTTGCCGACATTCCGGATATCGTCGCCCACACCTGAGCTGGGGCCTCGGCTGTCTATACTCGTTCCAAAAACGATAGGGGCCCGTCTTGGCAAGTTCGACCCGGTGGGTTCACAATGCAGAGGTCGGAAAGTAAAGGAGACAATCATGAAAATCGTAGTAATCGGCGGGAGTGGACTTATCGGATCAAGACTTGTTGCCAGGCTTCGCGAGCAGGGAAATGAAGTGGTAGCCGCTTCACCTGATTCCGGTGTCAACACCGTCACGGGCCAGGGACTGGCCGAAGCGCTGAAAGGTGGATCGGTGGTGGTTGACGTATCGAACTCTCCCTCATGGGAAGATGCGGCTGTGATGAAGTTCTTTGAGACATCTACCCGCAACCTCCTCAACTATGAGGCGGCCGCAGGCCTGGGACATCACATTGCGTTATCTGTAGTGGGAACCGACCGGCTGTCTGAAAGCGGCTACTTCCGTGCCAAGATTGCTCAGGAAAATCTGATCAAAGATTCATCTATTCTTTATTCTATCGTCCATGCGACGCAGTTCTTTGAGTTCCTCAAGGGCCTCGCCGACATTTCCACCAACTGCAACCAGGTGCGTTTGCCACATGTGCTTTTCCAGCCAATGGCAGCCGACGATGTCGCGAGTGCGCTGGCCAGGATCGCAGTAGGCTCTCCGGTTAATGGCACTGTTGAAATAGCAGGGCCGGAACAGTTTCGCGTGGATGATCTGGTTCGGCAGCGTCTGGCCGCAGTCAAAGATTCCCGCGAAGTTATCGCGGACCCAAACGCGCTTTACTCTGGAGCAAAAATCAGTGAGAGAACACTGCTTCCAGGCGGCAACGCACAACTCGGCGAGACACGTTTCGAAACCTGGCTCACCCAGCTCCCAGTCACGCGTAGTGCCGCGTGAGTTTTGGTCGAAAAGCTTCCGCAATATAGCCGATTTTATGTAGCGAAGTAATAGCGATACCAGGATGAACGGGTTGTTTCCGGATTGCCCGACCATCCCGGACTAAAGTGCCATAAGGGCGTTTCACATGACTAATGTTGAGTGGGTAAACATTGGTCACTGTGAGCGCATTGGCCTGAAGGCAACAGTTGAGCCAAGGGGCACTTAGCCGGAAATGTGACTATCCGGCCAAGCGAGAAGCCCGGTCTTACCGGGCCTCCGCCGCCAGCCTTAGCTGTACCTCGCGCGCGATGATCGTCAGACGGCGACTTCCTATTTGGCCTGCACCAGCCCCGCAACAACCGCCGCAACTTTATCGAGTATCTGGTTCCAGCCTTCCAGTTGACCGCTATTTTTCGCGCTCTCCATGGGCTCATTTCCAATCTGGGTAAGTCTCGTCTGCCCGTTTCCGAGGTCCTCAAAGATGGTCAGGTCGTGCGCGCCGTCTATGGCCTCGTGTTCTATTCCTAATTCCGCAGGCTCAACCTTGTTTCCCTCTGAGTCCGAAAAGTACATGTCGGAAACGATCTTCTCGTGCAGGACGATCTCGTGATATTCGATCGCATTCCAGAACTCCTGCCCATCCGGCGCCTTCATGCAGAAGAGAGATTTTCCCCCGACGCGAAAATCCATTTTGCAGACGGGCGCAGTAAAGCCCTTCGGCCCCCACCACTGCGTCACGTACTTCGGGTCTGTCCACGCCTTCCAAACCAATTCGCGTGGGGCATCAAAAACTCTTGTAATAACCATCCGCTCGGTCTCATTCAACGTGCTTTTTGTCACGTCCAACCTCCTCTTTTTTCATTTGATTCACAACCACATCCAACTTATCGAAACTTTCTTCCCAGAATCGGCGATAGCTGATCGCCCAGTCGCTGACAGTCTTAATCGCCTCGGGCCTGAGCGTGCATACGCTCTCCCGTCCACGCTTTGTCTTGATCACAATCCGTGCCCGCACCAGGTAGGCAATATGTTTTGAAATCATCTGCTGCGAGAGCGCAAACGGTTTCGTCAATCCATGCACAGAGGCAGGCCCCCGTGAAAGCCGTTCGATCATCGCCCGACGGGTTGGATCAGACAAAGCCGCAAATGTTGTACCGAGACTATCCACAACCATATGGTAGTGGATTTTATAGCGTTGTCAAATGGGAAATTCGCGATTCCTGAACCCTGCCTCATTCACCTGACGATGAACGTGCACACCGCAACCTGCGCAGGAGCGCGGGATGCCCGATCCTCTTGCAACAAAAATGGTTTTGTTCGGAGCAAAAGGGTGGGAATAATTGCTGACCATTGTTCTTTTAATTTGCAGAAATACTTGCCTCACCCTTTCCCGGAATCTGAAAAGCATCCGTGAAAGGATGGGGCACCCGGTTTTTCCAGTTTTCTCAAGCCTGATCCGGCAGCGTCAATTCTTGCTTTGTCATCTTGAGCGGAGTCGGAGCGCATGCGACGGCGGAGTCGAAAGATCTATGC
>JBAVLE010000165.1:0-5944 GCA_049688735.1 Candidatus Angelobacter sp.
GTCCTCCTTCTGCCTGGTATTTTGCGGTTGGTGGAACCGACAGGGCCTGGCAGCAGTCTTCTTGCGGCAGGCGGAGGAGGCGGCGGTCGGCTGTCCAACGCCGGTCAAAGCGTTCGACGACAAGAACACGCCTTCCGCCGAAATCAGCGATATCCGTGCGGGCCGTTGGCAGTCCGAGGGCCGTCGTCACCTTCATGCAGAGGTGCTCGTTTTCCACGCTCTGTGACAGGTCGATGTCGCTGCGCATTCCAATCTGCGGTTTGAAGATATGCGTGGTGGCCGTGCTGCCATGGGGGGCATTCCATTTGTCCTGCCAGAAAAGCAGCGCGGTCTTTTCCTGTGCGCCGGCGATGGAGATTCGGAATTCTTCGTCTTCAGTAACCCCGAGCGGCGTTCTGTTCAGATTGCCAAGAATCGCGGCTATCTCTTCGTCGGAAAGGGCGCGTCCTTCGATCTGACCGACGGGGCCGGGTTCAGTGCCTTCGGGCAGAAACTGCAGCGCTCCTACGCAATCGCGGCCAATCGCTGAGAGAAGGCTGTAAGCATCGCTTCCTTCCGCCCTGACGCGCGCGGCGAGACGGTTGCGTATGTCGTCGTTGTCGGGTAACAGGTTGTCGAAAACGGCGGTTACGGCCCGGCCTGAATATCTGTCTTCGCGCAAAGGCAAAGAAATAGACACTGGCAAGGCATTCTCCCAGGCTAGCCAGGTTTCATGGTAAGTGAAACTGACGGACCCGCCGGGATCTTTGGTGAGCCGCCCGACGAGCCGCCCGTTGAGAAAAACATCCAGTGGAACGTGGGTGCGTGTACGCGCCATCAGAACAGAGCCTCAATATCTTCCGCGGAGCCTTTTGTGCGAGGCCGCACGACCAATTCGAGATTAAGGGCCGCGAGAACATCAAGGAGGGTATCGATACTGGTGCCCGACGCTCCGGCTTCTAGCCTTGAGATCGTAGCCTGGCGATGCTTGATCTTGGAGCCAAGCCTTTGTTGCGTCTGCCGCAGCTTGCGCCGTTGACGCTGTATTATGGCTCCGATCTGGTGGGGTGTTCGGGCGATTTGGTCCATAGTGTCTCCTTTCATACCCTATAGCGTATTAATTATTAATATACTGTACAGAGTATAAATTGGCAATATACTTTCGATAGTATAAAAACGGATAATCCATCCTTCAAAATAGTCCATGATCGTTGGTTATCGTCACGTCGCTTTTGGCTCTGAGCGGCTGTGATCTCGAAAGCCGCCGGACGGGAAGCCGTGTCGAGCTCGTCCGCGCTATCGAGTCGCTCCGGGGTCGCGTCCGCATTGTGGCAGGGTCGCTATTCCTGCCGCTCCTGTGGCGATCCTGAAACTGCTGGATAAGTTTCTTTCGACTGTTCCTGCAGACGATAAAACAAGCTATTTTTATCCTAAAGCGGCACTATTGCGTTTTCATAAAACCGACGATCCGAAAGATCACCAATGGCGAATTTGGTTTGGCAGCCGAAATCTCACCCGCGCTTTGAATTGGGAAACAGGATTGGTGCTCGTCAGCCGTCCGGATGGGAAGGGGCAAGTCGTCGAGGGTCTCGCAGCCGTTGTGCAGGCGCTGGCCGCGCGCGCAAAGCTAAACGACCTCACGTCGAGGCGTGTGCGAGCAGAGCTATCGAAACTGACCTGGGAATGTCCTGCCGGATGTGAAGTAAAGTGCGTAAGACTTCTGCGACCGGGTCTGGAGCAAGGGTTTCCGAACCGCCGACAGATACTGAACGCATGTTCATAGTCAGTCCCTTTTTGGATGTGGAGACGGTGCGTAAAGCCGGACGATGGGGAGGAACAAAAACACGCCGAACCCTAGTATCGATCGATCCGGAGTTTCAGCGGTTGGTGCGTGAGGATGGCCAGGTATTTAGCGGATTTCAGAACCTTTGCCGACAGCCGCTCCCCAATTTGCCACAAGAATCCGCTGTCAACATCGAAGAACAAAACAGCACTGCGGTCGCGCTAACGGAAGCCGAAGAAGCGCCGCCGCAGGGTCTGCATGCCAAGCTGATGTTTGCCGCGAGAGGCAAGCGCCGACAGCTCTGGATAGGGAGCGCCAACGCAACGGAGCGCGGATGGGGTGGCAACTTTGAGATCGTAGCGGAACTCGCCGTCAACCAGGAAGTCGCAGACGGTATCGAGGCATTCGTTGACACATGCGAACGCTATACCCCCATTGCCGCGGAAAATCACTATGCCCAGGCAGAGACAACCGCCCGAGAAGTTGTGAAGGAGTTTGAAAAACAGCGCGAACGAGATGGGCTTCTCGAAGCCAGAGAGATTCTTGCCCGCAGTCTGCTCGGCACTAAGCAATGCAACGCTGCCAGCGAAGAGATTGGGCGCGCTCTGACACTGGCAAAACAAAGCCAGGATCCGAGACTTCGGGCTTCTGTTGCCATCACGGAATCCCGCATTCAGGATGCTTGTGATTCCGGCTCGTCCTCAAGGGCCAAGGCGCGCCTGCTGAGTGCGACGCGCGATTCGCAAGCTCGTGGCTTTGTAGCTCTCGCTCTCGAGTCCAAGCTCGCCTTCGTAGAACTTGAAGCGAGGACGGGATTCTCTAATACCAATGACAACATGGTGGCAAGTCTTATTCAGGAGGCGAGCGCGAGAGGGTTCGCCCTCATCGCGAATCATGCGAAAGGACTTCAAACGCGACCTTTATCGGGATCAAACTGAGTAGCTGCCTAACCGGTATTCAATCGGCTGAACCACCCAGAGAAAGCTCGAGCGATTCGCGCGCGAGGCGATCATTGATCACCGCCCGGAGGATTAACAAACTGCCCATCTGGTGATCCTTGCCCGGCGCGCCAACAACTTGTCAGGGCAGGGAAGTCGAGAGTGCCGTACTCGGTTATGCGCTCTGCCTGCGCACGTGATCTTCCTCATCACCGTCCTCGGATCCAAATCCTGCCGTATCCCTCGCGGCCTGCTTTCCTTTCATTTGCTGCTGGTAAGCATTGTTTTCCTTCAAGCTTTCGCGCACGGGGAGAAGGGTTGCGTGACTCGGTGGAAAGACAAAATGGTAGACAAAGTCCAGCCGTTCCTCGGTGAGGCGGTTTCCCACGACGTCCCTGGTGTGCTTTCGGCAGAACTCACAAAATTCTTCTGCATCAATCACCACTCGCTTGCTTCGCCCAGTTTCGAGTTCCCGCGCTTTGAGCCAGCCGCGGGCGATCCAGTCCTCGATCTTTTCCGGGCGTACATGAAGCGCGACAGCCAGCGTATATTTCGTGAAGCTGTCCTTACCCATTTTGGCATTTGCGCCGAGGCGCTGGAGCATATGCCAAATCGAACTCTGGGAGCGCCGCATTAACCTGGAGATTTCTTTTACCGGATGCAAGTCAATCAGCTTCAGCAAGCGCTGTTGCTCCTGAGTTGTCCACGATCGTTGTGATCTCTTAGATCGAACACCCATGCGCCCTATGAATCTTCGGCAGGCCCATCTGGGGTGACCAGGTTCAGGAATGCGCCTTCTGGCTGCGCCGCCGTCTGCCCTTGTACAGCCTTGTTAGTCGCCGGCGCCCCACCCGGGTTTTGAGGGTGGCGATCATAGGAACAAATTGCACGAGGGTAAACAGCAGCAGGCATGGGCCAGAATTCTCTGGCGCCTGCTTTGAATATTTAAGGAATTCATCAGCGATTCTCCCGGCTGGCAGCTTGTCGTTGCTCAGCCGCGAGTGGGAAGATAGGACGGCTTCAAGATTCGCGCAAATTTATCCCGGTCAGATTCAGACTCGTCGTCAAGCCGCTCGTTGCGGGAAGTGCCTGGCGCCGGTTTTTGGATTCGTGTCTGGGTTCTCAATGATGATGGTGCGTATCGGAAACACAATAATATTGTTGGATCGCGCTACAAACGGACGCATCTGGTCGGCGAGTCTGGCATCTTTTTGGAGAAGATCAAGTATCTGGCAGCATGTTCGGGTTCTTGCCCAGATACTCCGAAGATGCCACTCTCGGATTGGCTCGCTCTGAGTCGGGCATTGCATCTATCCGGCACGGTTTCCAAACAACAAGTAATTGGCACCAGGTTCGGGTTTTTGCCCAGGTACTCTGAAAGATATTGCCTCAGATAGCGATGTGACGGGGTCGGCACTTCGGAAGCACAGTAGAGTCCGGTTCATTTGACTTTCTCTTGCTCGATGTCCGTGGCCGTGAGGCGTTCGTCAACGATCACATCCCTGGCGCGTGGTGTGCCTCCCCAGGCAATGAACTCGATCAGTTTGCGAGCCGGTTGCCCAAGGATAAAGAGATCGTGACGTATTGCTGGGGTCATGATTGACAACTATCCGCCAAGGCAGCTTTGCAGTTGGCAGAGCGCGGGTTGTTTGTGAAGGAGATGAATATTGGCTGGAAAGAATGGACTCATAACCGACATCCCACTCATCAAGGCAAACCGGATGTCGAAGGCCGCTGCAGTTGCAGCAGGTAGAATGCCCCCCAGGAGCCTGTGCTTATCACCGGCATGGCCTCTCCCTGTGACAAGTGCATTGATCGTGTCTTTAATGTGGCAACTCACGTCAAAAGATCGCAGGATGCAGCCTGAATTCTTAAGCCGGCGCGCATATGGCGTAACTACTTCCGCCGGGCATTCCTGGGAAGACAGTTCTCCTTGCATTTTCTTCTTGCAGCGATTTCCTCCCGTGTCACAAAACCCTCGGATGTTTTGTCTTAGCGAGTGTAAGAGCCCGATGGCGATGGATTCGTTGGTCAACGCTAAAAGGAGAATTATGAAAATCGTAGTCATCGGGAGTACTGGGCTCATTGGATCAAAGCTTGTTAGCAAGCTTAGTACGCCCGGACACGAACCGATACCAGCATCACCCGATTCAGGTGTGAACGCTCTCACTGGCGAGGGGTTGGCCGAAGTGCTGAAAGGTGCTTCCGTAGTTGTTGACGTATCAAATGCTCCTTCGTGGGAGGGAGCAGCAGCCCTGAAGTTCTTTGAGACATCAACCCGTAATCTCATCACCTACGAAGAGGCAGCAGGTGTGGGACACCATGTTGCGTTATCAATCGTCGGAACGGACCGGCTGTCCGTAAGCGGTTACTTCCGCGCCAAGATGGCTCAGGAAGAACTGATCAAACGGTCATCCGTTCCTTATTCGATCGTGCGTGCGACTCAATTCTTCGAGTTCCTCGAACGCCTCGCCGATATTTCCTCCGACGGCAACGAGGTGCGATTGCCACATGTGCTTTTCCAGCCGGTAGCCGCCGACGATGTTCCGAGTGCCCTAGCCAGAATCGCGGTAGGTCCGCCGATCAATGGCATTATCGAAATATGTGGACCAGAACAGTTTCGTTTGGATGATCTAATTCGCCAACGATTGGCCGCGCTAAAGGATTCACGCGACGTCCTCGCTGACCCAAAGGCGCTTTACTCTGGGGTGAAACTCAGTGAGAAAACACTGGTTCCGGGTAAGAACGTACGCGTTGGTCACACGAGTTTTGAAACTTGGCTAATTCGATCAGGCCCTCTTTTACATGATGTCTAGCCACCGCGGAACCCGATATAGCCGGCGCGATCTGTTCCACAAATTTGATCGGGAGTGTTTGCACTCGAAAAGGAGAAAGCGCCTTATGAAAGTTTTGGGAAAGTTAGGTTATATCGGACCTTTCTTGTTCCTGCTGGTATGCCGCACCGGCCTTGGCCCAAATAACTTCTATCTGAATCGAATAGTTATGTCTCCGGTGGGCTGAAGTTCTCGTTCGCGTTCTGGATTTACCTATTCTGCGACATTTTTCATCAATCACGATCCAAGCAGACGTATCAACAAAGGCTTCGCAAGAGTCGCGCGACTTGTCGAGCTGAAATCGTGGGCTAAAGCCCAGCAGGACTGCCTGATAATAACCTAAGGGCGGAGGCAGGAGTCCAGTAGCAATGGGCTCAATGCCATTTTGTAGATCAGTTGCCAACGTAAGG
>JBAVLE010000166.1:0-15725 GCA_049688735.1 Candidatus Angelobacter sp.
GGAATGATTGGCGGAAAGGTCAAAGATCTGGAAGCCGAGCGCCAGCGCCCAGACGCTGCCACTTTGGAATACATCCATCGTTCCAAAACCGGAGCGCTCATCACTTCCAGCCTGGTGAGCGGAGGAATTTACGCCAACGGCTCCCTAGCTGAAATTCAGCGTCTGCGCGACTTCGGCCGCTCCATTGGACTGGCATTCCAGATCGTCGACGATGTGCTCGATGTAACTCAATCTTCAGAGCAACTTGGTAAGACCGCGGGCAAAGACACAGCTTCAGAAAAAGCGACTTATCCTTCGCTTTTCGGGATTGATGAATCACTGCGCCGTGCCGATGCGCTGGTCTCTTCCGGGTGCAGCGCGCTCGATTCATTTGCCCAGCGCGCCCAAACGCTCAAGGACCTGGCCCACTTTCTGATACAGCGCAAGAATTAGGTGCAGCGCAAAATTTGGGTCGCAAAAATTAACCGAATCTAAGGCGGCATCTGGGACGAAGTGAAAGTCCTTCACTCTCCTTGCACCCGCATGTTAGTATTCACTCGCATATCTGTCCCTATAACCTGTGCAAGTTTTCACCACTACCGGCGGTGCGTGCCGCCGTATGCTGCTCCACAAGGAACAATCCATTTTGTATTGCTGTACGTACTCCAAAGGATGCTGATCGAGAGTTGTTAAGGCGCTGTATCCGGCTCGAACATGCTCTCGCCAGACAATTTAAAAATCGAAAGGGAGATTAACAATGACGAAATCAGTACGCTTACTGCTTATGGGTGCCGCTCTTACAGGATTTATGGCCGGCCAAAGCGCTCTTGCCCAGGCCGCCGGTGGCGATGATGCAAAAAAAGACACCACCGCGTCCGATACCGGCAAAAAAGCCACCAAAGTAAAGAAAGAAAAGCACGCCTGCAAAGGCTTGAACTCCTGCGCCGGCAAAGGCGGCTGCGGAACAACCAAAGGCAAGAATGATTGCAAAGGCAAAGGTGAGTGCAGGACAGATGGCAAGCCCATGGCCAAAGAGGGCGACAAGAAATAGCTTCAGGTCCTCTTAGTTCAAGAGGACCGGTGGATTGCCGCTGGTCCTCTATTTCTAATATTCAAGATTTTCTGCTCTCTTCATCGGATTTATGCCCGCAAATCGCTTTAACGGATACAAGGACTTCGGCGTAGGAATTGGGCTGCGCATTCCTCATTACAAGCATATTTTTGAAAAGAAGCCGGTCGTCGACTGGTTTGAAATTATCTCTGAAAATTACATGGTTGAAGGCGGCCGCCAGCTTCAGGTCCTGGACCAGATTCTGGAGCGCTATCGCGTGGTGCAACATGGCGTTTCCATGTATTTTGGCTCGGCTGAGCCGCTGAACCGTGAGCACTTGCGCCGGTTGAAAAAGCTTGTCCGCCGCACCAATACGCCCTGGCTCACTGACCATCTCTGCTGGGGCAGCGTGGACGGACGATATTCCCATGATCTGCTGCCAATGCCGTACACATTTGAAGCCGCAAAGCGCACGGCGCAAAAAGTCCGCGAAGCGCGAGATTTTCTGGAAGTGCCAATTGCCGTAGAAAACGTAAGCAGCTACGCCGAATATCATGTTTCTGAAATGACGGAGTGGGAGTTTCTCAACGAAGTGGTGGAACAAGCTGACTGCGGCATCCTGCTTGACGTGAATAATATTTACGTTTCATCGCGCAATCATAGTTTTGATCCGTATGAGTATCTGCGCAGCGTGCCCGCGGATCGCGTAGCCCAGATCCACATCGCCGGACACTCCAACTACGAGAAATATATTTTGGACACCCACGACCATCCGGTGCTCGATCCGGTATGGCAGCTTTATGCCAAGGCTATTGAGATGGTCGGGCCCACGGCAACCTTACTGGAGTGGGACGATCACATCCCGTCTTTCGATGAAGTCCACAAGGAAGCGCTGAAAGCAAAGCAATACATTCCGGCCAGTGCGGCGGTGGCGTCATGAGTGTGGGAAACGTAAATCCGGGGCGGATGAATGGGGGCCAGTTGAACCCGGGTCCCATGAACTTAGAACAGCTCCAGCGCGCAGTCTTTGACGTGGTGCGGCAGCCGCTTACTGAAGATGAGCGCATGCGTGAGCAAACGCTGGATGGCCGCTCGACAAAAGCCATTGCGGAGGAAATCGTAAAACCGAATGACCGGCTGACCTCGGTCGAGCGCCTGGAAATATACAATCGCGTTTACTGGTTCCGGCTTCTCTCTTCCCTTGCCGACGATTTTCCCGGATTGCGCGAGGTCATCGGACAGGAGGCCTTTGACAAAGTTATTCTTGGCTACCTTACCGAGATGCCCTCGGTATCGTTCACGCTGCGCGATCTCGGATCTCGGCTTGAAGCCTGGCTGCGAGCGCATCCTGATTTGATTTCCAGCAATGAGCGGATGGCGCTGGATATGGTGCGCCTTGAGTGGTCCGACATCGAAGCCTTTGACGCCGCTGAATATCCAGTTCTCAGTCAGGCCGAACTGGCCAGCCTGGGAGAAGATCCGGTCTTTCATTTGCAACCCTATCTGCAGCTGCTCGATCTGGCTTATCCAGTGGATGAACTCTTGCTCAAAGTTCGCGAAACGGAAGAACCGGAAACAGATATCTCCAGTAATGTGGTGATGATGGACCATTCTGAATCCGCGCCGCGCAAGCGACTTCCGATGCCCAAGGGTAAGAAAATATTTCTTGCCGTCCATCGTCAGGAAAACATGGTCTATTTCAAGCGTTTAAAGCCGGAAGGTTTTGCCTTGCTGCGCGCACTGCAGCAAGGCCAGCCGCTCTCACAGGCTATTGAGACATCGGTCAACTGGTCCGGAAAAAAGCTTGAGCGCGTGATGGAGCAGTTACATGACTGGTTCGCCAACTGGTCGCAGCTCGGCTGGTTCTGCCGTCCGCCGGAAAAAGAAACTGAACAATGAACAGCCTGATACAGAAAGCTGAAGTCGCTTATGGCTGGTTTCTCAAAGCCGTCAATTCCGTGCAATCGCCTTTTCTGTTTCTCATTCGCATTTATTGGGGATGGCTCTTCCTGCAGAGCGGCATTGGCAAGTTTGGCCACATTGACAAAGTCGTCAGCTTCTTTACCGACCTCGGCATTCCCGCGCCAACATTCAACGCCTATTTCAACGCTTCTCTGGAAACGGTAGGCGGGATTCTTTTGATTCTTGGGCTGGCATCCCGGCTGATCTCGGTTCCCTTGCTGATTAATATGATCGTGGCTTATGTCACCGCCGACCGGGAGGCGTTTACTTCGTTCTTTTCTGAGTCGGGAAAGTTCTTTGGAGCGGACCCATTTCCGTTCCTGCTGGTGTCACTGCTGGTTTTGATCTTTGGTCCCGGCAAGTTCTCCGTCGATACGTTGATTCTCGCCTATCGCAAGAAGCATCCATCGTCCACAGCGGCTGCTGCGACAAGCTGAATCAGGTGTTACCCTGTCATCCATGGGATTTTGCCGTCTCAGCTTGACGCTCACCGTCGCCGCGTTTCTGGCGCTTCCGCTGAAAATTTCTTCTGCACAAGAGAACAGCGCGGACATCGCGACTCTGAAAGTCTCCGGGGTCACCATTGACGTCACCCTGCCTGAAGGGCCAATGAAGCTCTCACGCAATGAGCTGCTGGGTTGGGTAAAGACCTCTGCGTCAACGGTCGCCGATTACTACGGACACTTCCCTGTTCCGCATCTCACGTTAAAAATGCGCAGCACGTCCGGCTCGGGCGTACGGCACGGCGTTACTTATCCCAAAGATGGCGGACTAATTTTTGTCAGCATCGGACGCGATGCCGATGTCGCGGCTACCAAGGAAGACTGGGTGCTCGTCCACGAGATGATCCATCTGGCCTTTCCCTCCATGCCGGACGATCAGCACTGGATTGAAGAGGGCATCTCTACTTACGTTGAACCAGTGGCCCGCGCGCGCGAGGGCGGCTTGGATGTAAAAGAGCTTTGGGGAACATTTGTGCACGATATGCCAAAAGGCGAGCCAAGTGCCGGCGACCAGGGACTCGATAAAACTCATACGTGGGGACGCACCTACTGGGGCGGCGCAATCTTCTGCCTGCTGGCGGACGTCCGCATCCACGAGCACACCAAAAATCGCAAGGGACTCGAAGACGCATTGCGCGGCATCAATCGTGGAGGCGGTAACATTACTGAAGATTGGGATATCGGCAAAGCTCTGGCGATGGGCGATAAAGCCACCGGCACCACTGTCCTGCGCGACCTTTACAACGAAATGCGCGACAAGCCCGCGCCTGTCGACCTGGGCCAGATCTGGAAGAAACTCGGCATCGCCATGAATGACGGCGCAGTCACGTTCGATGACAAAGCACTGGAAGCAAGTATCCGCAAAGCCATTACAGCTCCTACAACTGCCTCAGCCAAGTCACAATAGCATCGAAAAACCTCACCGCGGATGAACACAAATTGAACTGATCACAAAATCAAATCACAGACTGAAATTGACCTTTTCTGATCCGTGCAAATCTGTGTTATCCGTCTGATCAGTGGCAAGCTTTTGCTTCCGGATTTTAGCGATGACGCGATCACGGCGATCACCCGATTAGTAATGAAACTTGTACCGCACCTGCACAGCCACCATTCTTGGGTCGCTCACGTGCGAGCCTCCAAAAGTATTGCTCAGATCGATGAAGTAGCGCTTGTCCGCAAGATTTGTCGCAGTAACCTTGGCTGACCAGTTCTCGCCAAAAGAACGTCCCACAGCAAGATCGACTGTGGCGTAGCTGGGGAGATGGCCGGGACCATCGCCATCAAGAAAGCCGGAACCCGCATTAACGTTGCCGGAAAACCAGCTTTTGTACGGCAGAGCGGCGGTGAATCCCGTGCTCAAAGTGTGCCGCTGATCGTGGTCTAGAAAAAAGAAGCCTTCAGCAGGAGGGGCAAAATCGGTCAGCCCACCGGTGATGGCCCCTGATCCTTCCACTGACTGACGTGAATATGCCATATGCAGGTCGATTTTCTTGAACAGCTTCGGCGAGCGCACGGTGGCCTCATAACCAACGATGCGCACACTTTGAATCGTGAGCGGGAAAAATAAATTGGAGTTTCCAATGGCGTCATGATCGAAAAAGTTATGCGCGCCGGTGCGAAAATGATCAAAGTCAAACGTCCAACCGCGCACCGGAATGGTCAAGCCAATCTCGTGCTGTTCGTCGCGCTCTCCACGCAGGGGCAAAAAACCAGTTGCCGGATCGACCGTGGCGAGGATCTCATTGGAAATAGTATCGAGCGGGGGCGCCTGGTAGTACCGGCTGTAAGCGCCACGCAACACCCAGTGCAAACGCGGAATTTCAATGGCCGCTCCCAGGCGTGGGCTGGCAACCGTTTCCGTCAGCAGGCCGGAGAAATGCGTGAAGCGAACGCCGGCATTCAGTGACAGCCACGATGTGGCCTTGTACTGGTCTTCTACCCACAGTGCTTCAAGCTGGGCTGCGGCCTTGCGCCGGGTGGGCGGCACACTCACGGGCGTCAGCGTCGGCGGATCTGTGCTGTCGTCCACGTTATTGCCAAACAGGCCGATCAGCGTGTTGTCATGCTGATAAAAACCGTAGGTCCCCAGCTTTGCATTGTGGCGTCCTTTCACCACGCTGACTTCCGCTTGCCCGCCGACATAGGAAGAAGCCCGGTTGTCCGTTGTAACCAACCGCTGGTCCGGCGCACCCAGCCCTTCAAAAGCGGCGCGATTGAAGTGATATGAAGGCGACAGAGTGACCAGAATGCCCGAGCCAATCGTGTGCACCCAGGAAAAATTGCCGAAGATGTCCTGCTCGCGGTCGCGATCACGCACGCCCGCAGCTTGTAAATCGGGATCATTCGGCACTTGGAAATAGTCAGTCCGCGCCGAACCCACAAAACGGAACTGGTCGTTAGGCGTAGCATTCAAGATCAGCGAGGTAAAGGCCCCTCCTCCAGCCGACTGATCATGCAGGTTCGCGGTTGTTGGAGTTTCCAGGCCATGATCGCTGCGGTTGCCATTCAGGCTCACGTAGTATGCGGAACGGTCATTGTGGTCGCCGAAACTAATTTGGTTGTCAGTGGTGTTGAAGTTGCCGAAGCTCGTAACCAGCTCGCCTTGGCGAGCGCGCTCAAAACCTGAGCGTGTAATCACATTGAAGACACCGTAGGTGCGATCACCCGAATCGGCGGAAAAGCTGCCGCGCTGCACCTCCATGTAATCAATGTCTTTGGGATCAAACTGCGGCCCCACGTTCGTGGCGATATTGGTGTTGGGAACGGGAACGCCGTCAATCGCCCAGGTAACCTGGTGTCCGCCACGTACATGGAGCTGATCGTGCACTATGGCCGCCCCGGGAACATAATCCGTGATCATGGACATGGCATTCGTGCGGTCAGCTCCGGGCGTCTGGGCAATCTCACTTCGGTTGACCAGCGTTTGCGGCGTCGGCGAAGAAGGGTTCACCGTCTCCGGCGCTCCCGAGACTTCTACAGTCTCTTGATGCTGCGGAATAGCCAATGCAAAATGCAGTTCCTGCACATTTCCGGAAGTTACTGTCACAGGTTGCTCTGCTACGCTGAATCCAGGGGAGACGATCTTCACGTCATATTCGCCCACCGGAACGTTGGAAAGCAGCGCCATTCCATCTTCATTCGTGGTACCGGAAGTCTTGAAGTCTGAAGTGCGGCTCTGCACTTTAACCTGCGCCCCCTGGATTGGCCGGTGCTGCGGGTCATGCACAATGGCCTTAACTGTTCCAAATACTGACGCCATAGCCGGCAAACACGAAAAAAGCGCCAGCGAAATTATGATCGCGATACATCGTTTTGACATTTTGATTCTCCCCCAGAGGAACCTCCGTCAGGGTTCCTGTTTCTCCTTGCCAGACAGCAAACCGGCTTAACTCCTGAGCGGAAATATCTACAAAGAAGTTTGGAAACAGCCGGAACAATGGCCGTTCTTAAAGCAAGCTTGAGGCAGAGAAAATGCACAAAGAGGCTAAGTACAAACTCAGCTGTTACTTCTCTGCTTTGGGCTGTGCCTTAGACCAGGGGAGGACCGCGGTCAGTATGGGAAGAAAAACCAGCAACCGTGAAGACGACTGAAGCAAATTGGATCTTCTGGTCGATCACTGCCGGTGGGGGAAGGGTGGGATGCGTGGAAACTGTTGCGCCGCTCCGGAGATGTCCTGGAGTGCAGCAATCCATGGGACATTTGGCATCATCGGGCGCTACTGAAAAAGCCGCCTTCGACTCCGGTGCTGCCGCACCATGGTGATGCTGGTGCGTGGGACGATCACAATGATTCACCGCCACCCCATGGCATGAAACGGCCTTGCCTGTTCCAGTACATGCTGCCGCCGCTATCGGCTGTAGCATGGATAAAAACAGAGCAAAAATGACCGTTATGGACAAGGATCGCCGCATGTTACATACGCACTATAGCTTTATTTTCCGAGTGAAAGCAATCGGATTCAGAGCTGCTGAATAGCAAGATCGCTAAACTTTTTAATCTATCTGCGAACAATCGCCGCTATTTTCATCTCCACTTTCCAGCAATTCTGGTTTACTCTGTGCAGGAATGAAACTCACCCTACTTGCCGTGCTGTTCCTATTGGTTGGATGCGGCGGCTCAATTCAGCAACCGCCTCAGCCCTCGGTGATTTTCTTTGGCGATTCCATCTTCGGCGCGTGGAACCTTGAAACTTACTTCCCCGGCCAGGCATATGTGAATGGCGGCATGTTCGGCTACCGTACAGATCAATTAAAAGCGATCCTTCCAGATGTCCTCTCAGGAAACAAAGTCTGTCATGGCCTTGAGGGCAACGCTACTTTTCCTCTCACTTGTGTCTCAGTCCCGCCGCCCAAGACCATTATTATCATGGCTGCATGGAATAATTTTTTTCAGGGCGATGTTGGTAATCCCGCTGACGACCTGCAAACGATGGCCACCATGGCTACCGCCAAGGGCGTCAACGTGATTATCTGCACTGTCTATGCATACGATCCTGCTCACCCAGCCCCATGGATGGCTCCAACCGGCGCCGCGCCTGTCACTTTCTATGACATGTGGCGCACTCCCTTGAATAACACCATCGGCCAGATGCAGGGGGTCTCTTTCGTCGATTTTTCCGCGCTGTTCGACGGCCAATCTGACTACACGATTGACGGCATACATCCCAATGATTCTGGCTACTTGCAGATGCGCGATCTCGTAAATCAAGTTCTTTAAATCGGCTATTCGCGATTGCCTTCCGACGCTTTTTTATTGAGACATCCGGACCCTGGCTTCATCTCGCTATACATTTATATTGAGGCTATTGGTGTGGATTGGTTACAACAACAGCGGTACGTCAGGCACGAGCTCGGCGCTTTCCCAGATAGAAATAGACAGCAGGCGTAACGATTAAAGAGAGCACCATCGAGACCAGGATTCCGCCGATTACGGCAATCGCCAGCGGTTGTAGCATTTCTGAGCCTGCGCCCAACGCAAATGCCAACGGCAACATGCCCGCCATGGTCGCCAGCGCAGTCATAAAGATAGGACGCAAGCGGCGACGTCCTGCTTGCACCATGGCTTCTTCCGGTTCAAAGTTTGCGTGGGCGAATTTCTGGTTCGCGTCCAGCAGCAGAATGCCATTCTTGGCCACAATCCCAATGACCATAATCATCCCCATGAGTGATGCCAGATTCACGGTTTTCCCTGTAATCAGAAGAGCCAGAAAAACACCAGAAATGGAAAGCAAAGCAGAACTCAGAATTGCGACCGGCGCGGAGAAGTTGCGGAACTCAAACAACAGAACGGTAAACACTAGAACGATAGCCAGCACCAACACCATAGCCATGTCACGAAAATCTTTTTGCTGCTGCGCGTAGAGACCACCATACGTGACCCTGATAGAAGACGGCAGATGCAATCCAGCCACAACTTTTTGTACTTTGGCTACGCCGGTACCCAGGCTGGTGCCTTCCAGTCGCGCCGTTACCTCCACTACCCGCTGCAGGTTCTCCCGTATGATTTCGGTTTGTCCGGGCAGTTCATTGATCTGCGCCATAGAACCCAGAGTGGCTGTCCTGCCGGACGAACTGACCAGCAAAGTATTGCTCATCGCCTCCATAGAGGCACGGTTCTGATCAGGGAAACGCACTCTTATGCTGTAGGCGCGGTTGTTGGCGATGAGAGGGTTGGCAGCTGTTGCGCCCTGCAATACTGCAGTGGCGTCGGTCGAAACCTCTTCCGCCGTAAATCCCGCCTTGGCGGCGACCGTGGAATTCACCCTGAACTCCGCAGCCGGGCCGCTCATGGTGTCCTCAATGCCATTCTTTAGATCGACGACCCCTTGGATTTTTCCGATGGCGTCAGCCACGCGCGGCGCCTGCTCTTCCAGAAGCTTAGGATCTTCAGAAAACAATTTGATCACCACAGGTTCCGGCGCGCCGGTCAGATCGCCGATCATGTCCTGCAAGATCAAGGGGAAATCCACGTCCACAGCAGGCTCCTGCTGCTTTACCTGCGCGCGCAGGTCCGCAATCACGTCATCAGTGGCGCGCTTGCGGTTCGCTTTCAACTTTACTGAGATATCGCCGCGGTTAGCCTCTGTGACGGCCGCCAGACCCAGTTGCAAACCTGTGCGGCGAGAAGTGCTTTCCACCTCTGGCGTATCCTGCAACATTTTTTCCAGATGGCCCACAATGCGGTCAGTTTCCTGCAATGAACTGCCGGGCGGCGTCAGGTAGTCAAGTATGAAACCCCCTTCGTCCATTTCTGGAAGAAGGTCAGAGCCCAGGAAAAAGAAGGAAGCGCCCGAGATTACTACCAGCACTGCGGCCCCAAGCAGAAGCCAGCGTGGATGCTCCAGCGCGCGGCGCAACCAGCGTTCATAAAACTCGACAATCCGCCCGAAAAACCCTTTCATGGATGATTCTTCAGCAGCCATGAGCTTGCGGATCTCAGAGTCAACGTCGCCGTTTTCTGTGGGCTGGGTTTCGATGGCATTTTTGCGGCGAAGCAAAAAAAGGCTCAGCGTTGGCGTCCATGTAAGCGCGAGAATTAAAGACGTCAGCAGCGCAGCGCACATGGTCACGGCCAAGGCGCGGAAAAACGTTCCGTTTACGCCCGTCATGGAGATCAGCGGCAGGAACACAACAATAGGCGTAAGGGTGGATCCGATTAGTGGAACGGTAATCTCAAAAAGCGCGCTCCGCATCGCGTCAATCTTGCCTTCCCCGGCGTCGCGATGCAGAACAATGTTTTCCACCACCACAATTGCATCGTCAATTACCAGTCCAACCGCGGCAGCCAGTCCACCCAGCGTCATCAAATTAAAGCTCTGCCCCAGAAGCTTAAGCACGATGAAGGTGATAAAAATCGTGACCGGAATCACCAGCCCGGCCACAACCGAACTGCCCCAATCGTGCAGAAAAACCACCAGCACAATCGCAGAAAGAATCAGTCCCAGAAGAATGGCGTCACGCACGCTCTTAATGGAATCCTGCACAAGCCCCGACTGATCATAAAAAGGCGTAATCTTGATTCCCGGCGGAAGCGTGCTGCGAATGCGCTGCACTTCAGCGTGGACTTCATTCGCTACCGCGACGGTATTGCTGTCTGGCTGGCGATTGATGTTCAGCAGCACAGCCGGCTTTCCGTCAGCCCGGACAATTGTGTAAAGCGGCTTAACCGATTCCTGGACCGAGGCAACGTCCCCAATGCGCACCGGAATCCCCGCAGGCGTGTTCTTGACAACGGTATTCGCCAGATCGTCAGCGTTACGCGCCTGTCCGCTTACCAAACCCAAAACAAGTTGGTGGTTGCGTTCGAACAGTCCGGGAGAGTCCACCAGGTTGGTGGCTTTAACTGCATTCAAAATGTCCGTTACAGTTACGGTTGTCGCCAACAGCCTGGCTGGGCTGGGGGTGATTTGGAATTCTGGCTCTTGGCCGCCTTGCACGATTACGGTCGCGACGCCGGTCATTCGGTTCAGCCGTGGCGCAATATCGTAAGTCGCCATTTCCCAGAGGCGGGTTTGCGGCACTGAATCTGACGTGAGGCTGTAGCCAAGAATCGGGAATGAAGCAAACGTGAGCCGATGGCTTTCAACCTTGGCCGTCGGCGGCAATTCAGTTGCAACTTTGGAAAGCGCGGAATCCACAAGCTGCAGCGTCTGAAACATGTCGACTTTCCAGTTGAAAAACAAATCGATTTCTGCCGAACCGCGGCTGGTGATGGAACGAACGGTCTCCAGGCCTTGCACGCTGTTCACCGCCTGCTCCACAGGGCGCGTTATGGTGACCATCATTTGATCGATTGGCATTACGCCGTTATCAATGCCAATCACAATTCGGGGAAAATCCGTGGAAGGAAAAACCGCAATAGGAATATTAAAAGCCTGATAGCCGCCCACCAGCGCGATCACAATAATGAGGAAAATTACCGTTGTGGAATTCTGTGCGAGCCAGTGGCGTCGCGGCCGGGCGCCCTTAACGTCAGTATGGTTCGTAACCTTCGGTTCATCTGCCATCTCTGACTAATCCTTCGGTTCGCCGTTCTTGCTGTTGGCTTTCGATTGCGCGGCTTTCTTGCTTCCTGCATCAGGCTTGGCTTTAGTGTCACTCCCTGTAGATGCCGTGCTTTTCCCCGATTTAGCCTCATCAGGCTTAACCGTATCGTCGCCGGCCTTGCCTGACTTCGCATCATCGCCGTTATCTTTCGCGCCTTCGCCGCCGGATTCAGTGTCCGGCTTTTCGATTTTGACTTTGGTTTTGTCAGGCAGGCCGTAAGCTGCTTCCGTCACCACCATCTCACCTGGTTTTAGACCGGAGAGAATCTGTACCTGCTGGCCGGTGGCGATGCCTGTTTTCACGTCACGGCTGCTGGCCTGGTTTTGTGAATCGACAACCATCACCTGAGCTGCATCGCCTTTGGCGTTGAGCAGTGCGGCAGGAGGTACGACTAAAGCATCCTTGACCGTCTGCGCGGTAATGGCAATCTGCGCCGTGGTGCCGGGACGCAACTGCTGATCGGGATTTGGCGCCTGTACCCACACTTCAACCGTGGTGCTGTTGGGATCAAGCGCGGGGCTGATAAGAGAAACCTTGCCGTTAATGGCCTTGTCCAATCCTGCCAGTGAAATGATCGCGGTATCCCCTTTGCGCAGTTGCAGTGCGTCAGTTTGGGGAATGTGTGCTTTAGCGATAACCTGCGAGATGTCCATCACCGTGAGCAACGGAGCAGCAGTAGAGGCCATTTCACCGGGGTAAAGTGGACGATCAGTGATGAAACCGGTAATCGGGCTACGAACCTCAGAATAGCTGAGCTGCGCTTCAGAAGTCAGCAATTTTCCTTTCGCCGACGTAAGCTGCCCATTGGCCGTTTTGATCGCGCCCTGCTTGCCCACTGCATTCAATCCATCCAAATGTTTCTTAGCGATGTTGTAAACGCTCTTGGCCTGCGCCAGCGATACGGCAGCAGCGTCAAGGTCTTTGCGTGGCAGCGCGCCTTGCTTAAAGAGGTCCTGGCGGCTGTTGTAAAGCTTTTGTTGGGCGTCCAGTTCCTGCTGCGCTGTTTGCACGTCAAGCTCAGCTTTTGCGTTTTCTTCAGGCAGCGTTGCGCCCAGACTAGTGCTGTAGGTGGCCTCAGCCTGCTCGTACGCACCCTTGTTATCGAGCGCTGCAGCGGCAAGGTCGCGATTTTCCAGCGTTGCCAGCAGCTGCCCCTGGCGCACTTTCTGCCCACGCACTACATAGAATTTCTTTACCGGCGCGCTGATCTTTGGTGTGATTGCCGACTGAGCTATGGGGAAAATGATGCCCTCGGTATTCACTACCCTAGAGATGTCCGCAGTGGCGGCAGGCGCGGCTTGAACACTTACTTCCGGCGCTTCTTCTTTCTCACCTTTGCTGCAGCCAATATTGACCACGCAAACAGCCATCGTAAGGGTAAAGAGTATCCCTAGACGGCCAGCGTTACGCTTGTCTTTGTCCATAGAGCTGAGATTCACATTGTACCTGTTAGTGTTTGCAGGTTTGCGACAGCGGTGCGCGCCCGGACTTCACCATCACTGAAGGCGTTGCGGGCCTGGGTAAGAGTATTCTGCGCGTCCACCACTTCCAGCACCGTCGATTCCCCGCCCTGATAACGCAGAACCGTCAGCCGCAGGCTCTCTGCCGCCAGATCGGCGGAGCTTTTCAGCAAATCGAGTTCCGCGTGGGCAGCCTCGGCTTCCGCATACAGCTCTCGCATATCTGCCTGAAGCTTGCGCTGGGCCATGGTGAGTTCACGCTGGGCTTGCTTGCGCCTCAGGTTGGCCTGCACAACCTTGCTGCGCGTCGCGCCCCAGTTCCATATCGGAATGTTCAACGTGGCGGCCACGGAATAGCCAAGATTGCGGGTTCCGAGGGGCTCGGGCTCATGCACGGCAAAATGTGGCGCATCAATGCCGTAAAAATAATCCAGCGTGAGCGTGGGAAGGTATGCACTCTGAGCGGACGCTACCTCGAATTTCGCCGCTTGAAAACTTGCCGTGGAAGCGCGCACATCCGGGTTCCGGGTCTGTGCAGTCTTCACAAATTCATCAAAGCTTTGCAGCGGTGGCGCAAGCTGCGCATCATCGACAACGGTGAAATTCAGGTTAAAGTCGGGAAACAGGATCACAGCCAGATCCAGACGGCTTTTGTCCATGGCAAGCTGGGCTTCGCGTAGGTCGCGCTGGCGGTCGTTGTATTGGATCTGGGCTTTGATCACGTCGGCGTGGGCCACTTCACCGCCATTTTCCAGCTTCTGGCTTAAGGAAAGAAATTGCTGCGCTTCAGACGCGGCTTGTTGCACGTTGGCGTACTTGCGCTGCGCGGCGATCAGGCCATAATAGCCCTGGACAACAGCCACCACGAGGCCGCGTTTGGCGACTTCCGCCTTGGCTCGCGCTACCGCTTCAAGCGCCCGCGCCTTGCGATAGTCGGCGTAGTTGGTCAATCCAATCGCCTGATGGACATTGCCCTCGCTTATATACTCATGCACTGAATTAGCGGCCACGAAGACGCCGGCAGGTGTGCCGTTAGGCTCCGTATAGATAACCTGGTTGTTGTAATTGACGCTGGGCAGCAATGCGGCGCGCGCCTGCACTTTGTCCTCATGTGCAATTCCCTGGTCAGTGAGCGCCGCCTGGAACTGGACGCTGTTGGCCCGTGCGCGGTTCAATGCATCCTGCAACGTGAGCGTGAGCGGAGCCTGGCTGGAACTGGCCGGTTGCGTCTCTTGAGCGGAAACTTGGACGACAGAAAAGAGGACCACAACGAAGAGGGCAATATGCGTGATGAATGGTCTGGCGGGCAAAGGTGACCTCCTGCTAGGCCAACAGTATACTTTTTACAAACTCAGGACAGAACTCTTGTGCAGCGCGAGAAGCCGCAGCGATACGATAGAATTGCGTTGCTACCCTGATTTTGAGAGCTGCGCATGTGCATTCGTTCGATGGTCCAATTTAGCGTTAGAGTTGCCGCATTCGCAGCAGTGGCAGCGCTGTTATTGCAGATTTCATGCATGTCCGACCTGCCCGCGGTGACAACAACCGCGCAGATTCAGACGCACAGCGACTCCGGATGCCATGAGCACGCGCCGCCGACTCCAAAGGATCCTCATTCAAGCCACATCTGTTGCAGTGGAGATCATTCTCCTGACGCCCTTTTGAGCACATTGGTTACGCCTGCGCCGCCGATTTTCGATGTGGGTGCCTCCGACCTGACTTCAGCTTTGCCCGCCTTCGCGTCTTCCCCTACATCTACTGACTTTCCTGCTTTTTCGCCCCCTTCCAAATTGCTAACCCTTCGTATCTGAGCTTTAGGCCTCTCACCCCATCGCGGGAGCATTGTCTCTCCAATTCATAACGAAGTTCCAAGCAGAACGGTAAGGATCGTCAAATGAGGCGTTTGGTTTTATCTGTCTTAGCTATTTCTTTCATTGTTTTTTCGACCGCAGCTTTCACGCAGCAAACAAATGCGGCGCAGGATCAGCACGGCGCGCGTTCAACGACTTCTCCCAAGTTGGATGACTCTATGCAAGACATGCAGGGCATCCAACATAACTCGGTCGACAAAAAGTCGGAAAAATTTATCGACGAGATTCTGCATCACGACACGGCAGGCACATCGGCACAGCCAAACTCGATAAATGAACCCATGATCATGCGTGTCTGGGGTAAATGGATGTTGATGTTCCACGGCACAGCATTCCTCAACGCGTTACAGCAAAGCGGCCCACGCGGTTACGACAAAATTTTTTCTACCAACTGGTTCATGCCTATGGCGCAGCGCCAGATTGGGCGTAGCCAGCTTACGCTCCGCACCATGCTCAGCCTGGAGCCTGCAACGGTCACGGAGCGCTTTTATCCACTCCTTTTTCAGCAGGGAGAGACGGCCTTCGGCAAGCCGATCAATGACGGCCAGCATCCGCACGACTTCTTTATGGAACTGGCCGCGCTGTACGACTTGCCGCTGGGGCACAACGCGCTGCTATCTTTTTACGCTGCACCGGTCGGAGATCCCGCGATGGGACCGAGCGCGTACGCGCATCGCGCTTCGGCTTCTGAAAATCCTGTGGCGACGCTGGGACATCACCTGCAAGATTCCACGCACATCGCCGACGACGTGGTAACCGGCGGCCTTGCTTATAAGAACGCCCGCATTGAGTTTTCAGGATTTCACGGTCGTGAGCCGGATGAGTTTCGCTGGGACATTGATTCAGGCGC
>JBAVLE010000167.1:0-31099 GCA_049688735.1 Candidatus Angelobacter sp.
GGACGGTCAACTCCCGGCAGCGCGCCCAAAACCATCTTGGCAGCGGCCATGGCCGCGCCGGTATTGCCTGCGGTCGCAAATCCCACAGCTTTCTTGCTTTTTACCAGCCGCAAGCCAACGTGCATGCTTGAGTCTTTCTTAGTACGGACAGCCTGCACGGCCTTCTCTTCCATTTCAATGACTTGCGTGGCATTCACCACGTCAATGGGAAGGCTGCGCGCCGTCGGATGTGCGGCCAGTTCCCTGTGCAACAGATCTTCTGGACCCACCAGCAGTACTCGAACGCCATAGTTGCGCGCGGCCAGCAAAGCCCCTTCAATCTCGGGCTTGGGATGCCGGTCTGAGCCCATTGCATCAACGGCTATGACAGTTTCGACTGGCTTTTGCACTTAGGCGTTTTCTTTTACCTGCGTTACTTCCCGGCCTTTATAGTAGCCGCACTTTGCGCATACGCGATGCGGCATCTTTTTCTCGTGGCAGTTGGGACATTCCGATGCGGAATGCGCGGTAAGGAAGTCATGTGCGCGGCGACTCGAGGTGCGTGCTTTTGAGTGCCGCCGTTTTGGATTTGGCATTAGTTCCTTTCTTCTGGCGCCGGCACAAGCCTGAGCGCGATATTTCTTTTCTATCGTTCCAATTTCTTGCGAATATCTTCCAGCGCGGACCATCGGGGATCAGGCATCGCCGTCACACAATCGCAGCTTTCCACGTTCAGGTTCTTGCCGCATTGTGGGCACAGCCCTTTGCAGTTGGCGCGGCAAAGCTGTTTCACCGGCAATGCCAAAAGAATCTGCTCTTTCAACACGTCTTCCAGCAGCAGTCCCTCACCCTGATAATAGCCAATCTCCGTGTCAGCTTCGCTTATCGCCACTTCATCTCCGGCCGCGTCCACGCCTAGGGGACGATAGAGCAGGTCAAACTTTTCCGCCAGCGCATTATGCACCGGATCAAGGCAGCGGGCACACTTGACTTCAACTTCTGTGGAAAAGCTGCCCACCAGCCTGATGTCCTCGACTATATTTCGGCCACCGCGGTTTTCACGAATCAGCTCTGCGCGCCCTGCCGATTTTAAAGGCGCTGTTTGGAGCTGGTCTTCCAGCATTTCAATAGCGCCGGGCGCAAACGACTCATCGAATTCCAGATTTCGGAGCTCTAGATCCTTTACTTTTATAAACATAAGGGGCGCTCCGGAAATCAGTGGCGTTAATTTGTCGGGGAAACGCTGGGACGATCGGCAACCGATGTCTTACGACCGTTGACAATACTTTAAGGATAAGGGCGTGGGCAGAGAGTGTCAAGGAAGTAGCGTGACGGCGGACATGCTCCGCCGCCTGATCACGCACTTCTTATGTGAATGGAATTAAAGGTTACGGGTTTCAGTTCCAGTAGCTTCCTGCGCGTTGCCGGCAAAACGGTCAGCCTGCCCACGAATTGCAGAAACCGTGGTGCGGACCTTGTCGCGGCCCTGGTTAGCCAGATCACGTGCTGAGTCCGCCAGATCAGTGGCCCGTTGTGTAAGATTTTCGCGTGTTTCTTCGCCGCTCATCGGGGCAAAAAGAATCCCCAAACCAATACCAATCCCCAACCCTGCCAAAAAGGATTTCATGCTTAAACTCCTAGTGGATTTGGCAGCCAGAATTGAAGTGCCGCCTGTAAATAGAGATGCGGATTCACCGCGAAGGTTGCCGCATAATCCACTCAAGTTGCGCGGGCAAGCAGGTGTGCTCTGCTCAGCTCTCAAATCGTGCTCTGCTCAGTTTGAATGGATGAGCGTTTACTTGGTTTTGGCAAGTTTCTGCCCCGCTAATTGTGCTGCGGGGCTCCGCGGATCGTCTTTCTGCAGTTGTTGGTAAATCAGAGTTGCCTGTTGCGGATCAGTGCTCTCATACATCTCCGCCAATTGCAGTTGCGCCTGGGCTTTCGATACCGTCACCGTGGGGTGCTCTGAAAGATCTTTGTAAATGGCTATTGCTTCCGGCGCGCGGTTCGATCCTCGATACAGGGAGGCCAGCGCCATCTTGGCCAAAGCCGCCACATCCCTGTCTCTGAAGTCGGCCGCAGTCTTCAGCTCTTTCTCCGCGCCGGTCTTGTCGCCTGCTTGGATCAATGCAATTCCGCTCATATACCGGGCAATCTTTCCCGGAGCGACCGTGGAATATCTGTCGGCGATAGCCTGGAATTGCTTTTGCGCGGCCTTTGCGCGATCGGCAATCGTGGGGTATGTGGGTCCTGAATCTTCAGCAGGGGGCGGCGATCCTGCGGGCAGAATTTGCGCGTCCAGCGTGCGCATGGCCGCAGAGAGTTGCGTGTTGGCTTCATCTGACTGGCGGTTTCGCCAGGTAATTACGCCCGCTGTCAACAACACAGCGAGCAGCACAAGGCTCGCCGTCCAAATCACGGTTTGGCGATGGTCCGTGGCCCACGCCGCTGCGCCCTGAGCAGTTGCAGCAAACTTATCTTCCTTCAATTGACGACGGGTATAACCTGGCACTTGGAAACCTTCTTGGTGGGGTAAGTGGCAATGAAACCTTCAGTTTAGCAAGGAATCGGCGCAATCGTCAAACGAACGCTAGCGCAATCGGCGCTTCTTTGCAGACCTGTCGTGCTGAGCGGCGTGCGAGTTCCGCTTGCGGGACGAGCGCAAAGTCGGAGCATCACGAGGATATGTCCCGTCACAATGCTATTTCAGGGAGTTTTCTCGAAGCTCTTGTCCTGTCAAACCATTTTGTAATCCAGGGATAAGAATAGGGGAAGCAGCTTGCGTAGAATCCCTAGCGCGGCGGACAGAGTAGATCGTGTGAACCGATTAAAAAAGACTGCTACCGAGACCGTTGGACCAACCCCCATTGGGCCTTTTACTCGATCGTTCTTTTTTGTTCTCATCTTCTTTGCCTCTTCCTGAGAGCTCTGCAACCATACGATTACACTGGGCTTCCAACTCTGTAGGGACACACCTCGCATCAAATTGAAGAAGCGCTTTGGTCCGAGTACCGGCGCTGATTGAGGCAGCCATGCGCAAACTTGGTATCGCAATCGCCGTCATTATCGTTTTAGTGATAGCCGCTATTCTTATCGTGCCGCACCTGATTGACGTGAATCAGTATCACTCGCAAATTCAGTCACAGCTGCAGAAGCGGCTGGGAAGACAGGTGACTCTGGGCAATATGGGGCTGCGTCTGTTTCCCCCCGCGTTCGACGTCGAGAACACCACGATTGCGGAGGACCCTCACTTTGATACCAATCGTCCCTTTGCAACGGCAGACAAGCTGGCTGTAAGCGTGAAGTTCTGGCCGCTGCTGCGCAAGCAACTTGAAGTGAATTCACTGGAGCTGGTGCATCCGCATATTGAATTAGTGCGCAACGCCCAGGGTGTCTGGAATTTCGCCACGCTGGGACAGGAACCCAAACCTGCAGCAGCGCAGAAGCAGCCGGAGCCGACGCAAGCTGCAACACCCGCAACAAATACCGGTGCACCAACGCCACAGCCACCTCAACCCGCAAAGCAGCCTGCAGGCCAGCTTACGCTGGCAAATCTGTTCATCAATGACGGGCAGGTTGCAATCACTGATCTCCAGAAGCACCAATCCCGCGCAGTGTATGACCATATCGATCTCAACGTCAGCGACTTCGCTCCTGACCAGCAATTCAGCATGAAGCTCACGGCGCACCTTCCCGGCGAAGGCAAGCAGGCCATCTGGCTGGAGGGCAAGGGCGGCCCCATTAAAGAAGCAGACATGCTGAATACTCCGTTTGACGGCACGTTGCGCCTGGATCACGTGTCCACCGGCGCGGCGGAAAAATTCTTGAACTCGCAATCACTCAACGGAATTGATGCCGTGCTCACCGGCGATGCCAAGGTAAAAAATTCCGGCGGCAAGCTGGCTTCCAACGGAACCATAAAAATGGACAACGCGCGCATTCACAGCGTGAATGTCGGCTATCCCATTACGCTGGATTATGACGTTGCCGATGACTTAACCAATGACGTGATTCAGATTCATAAGGGCGATCTCAAATTGGGAGCGACGCCCATCTCCCTGGCGGGCACGGTCAATACCAAACCGAATCCCTCGCAGATTGATCTCAAACTCACAGCATCAAATGCTTCCATTGCTGAGATGGCGCGGCTGGCATCGGCTTTCGGAGTTGCATTTGGCAAAGACGTGGACGTAAAAGGCCAGATCAATGCAGATATCCAGGCACGCGGCGCCATGAACAAGCCGGCTTTGAACGGCCAGGTGAACGCGCGCAATCTTGATATCAGCAGTAAAGAAATTCCACAACCGGTCAAGGTAAATGACATCACGCTGGCACTCACGCCGGAGACGGTCCGCTCCAATGAATTTGCCGCGACGACCGGCTCAACCACTGTAAACGTCAGCTTTGCGCTGGCTCAATATACCGCGCCCAATAGCTCCATCAGCGCTACTCTGCGCGCCCCGAATGCCCGCATCGGCGAGCTGATCAATATCGCCAAGGCAGCGGGCGTATCGGCAGTGGATGGCATATCCGGCGATGGAATGCTTACACTCGACGTAAAGGCGCAAGGGCCCACCAAGAATATTTCTGCGCTGAACTTTAACGGGACCGGCAAGATCAGCAATGCCACACTGAAAATGCCTTCGCTAACCAAGCCGCTGCAGATCAAGAATTCCGATATCCGCTTCAGCCAGAACTCAGCCTCGCTGCAAAACATCGCCATAATTCTTGGCCAGACCAATGCGGGCGGTACGGTTACGCTCAAGAACTTTGAAGCGCCTCAAGTCCAATTTGCCTTGAACGCGGACAAAGTAAATGTAGCTGAGTTGCAGCAAACCTTTGCTGCTACTCCGGCGCAACCTACCAAGCGGGCAGGAAACTTCTGGAACGTCATTCCACAAGCAAACGCCGAAACCAAAGCCGAACCCAGCATGCTCACCAAGATGACCGGCGGCGGCACCGTCACCATCGGCGTGATCCAGTATGACGATTTGATTTTGAACAACGTCCATTCGAACGTGTCGCTGGACCATGGCTTGATCAAGATGAACCCTGTCACTGCTGATCTTTACAACGGTAAAGAAAATGGTTCCATCACCATTGACATGCGTCCGACGCAGCCCGTGTACACCGTCAATTTAAAGACTGAAAAAGTTGACGCTAATAAACTGATCTCATCAGTTTCAGACGTGAAACAGACCATTTACGGCATCCTGGCCTCAAGCGTGAATGCCAGCTTCAGTTCTTCTTCATCCGCCAGCATTGCGCGCAGCTTGAATGGCACCATGGCCATAAATCTTACCAATGGCAAATTGATGAACCTTGACCTGCTGCATGAATTGTCTTCAGTAGGAAAATTTATGGGCAATAGCTTTGGTGCGCCTAAAGGCTTTACTGACCTCGTCCAGCTCACGGGAAACTTTGACGTGAAGAATGGGCTTGCCCAGACCAACAATCTCAAGGCCGTGATTGATGGCGGCACCTTGGCCGCTGCAGGCTTGATTAACCTGGCCGATCAATCTCTTAATCTGCATTTGACCGCAGTGCTGAATAAAGCAATCAGCTCGCAGGTGGGCGGCACCCAGGTTGGCGGATTTATGAATACCGCACTTGCGAATAATCAGGGCGAATTGGTACTGCCGGTCGTCGTTACCGGCACCTTCCAGCATCCACAGGTTGCGCCAGACGTGCAACAGATCGCCAAGATGAAATTAGACAATCTGCTGCCCAGCAGCAAGAATCCTGGCCAATTGACCACAGGAATTCTGGGCGCGGTTCTGGGCAACAAGAATCAAAACGGAAATGCGGGCGGCGCGAATCAGCAAAAGGGCGGCATTGGGGGAATTCTGGATGCGATTGGCGGCAAGCAACAGCAACAAAATCAACAGCAGCCTGCAAGCGGTGCGGTGGGCAACAATCGGGGGCAACAACCACAAGCCACGCCCACTCCTGCTGCTCCCAACCTGGGCGATGTGCTAAGTCAGGTGCTGAACAGGAAGAAAAAAAATCAGGCAACGCCTACGCCAACGCCGCAGCAGTAGCACCTAACAATTAGTACCTTGGCTTGTAGCGGTGGTGAGACCTTCGTTTCCCGATCACGGCGATCAGGCGCGATCCGGCGATGTCGGCGATCCTAAGCTCCCCAGCCTCCGCCTCCAGGCGACTCGATCCTCACCTTGTCGCCCTTCTTCAGCCGCACGCTGATTTTGCCCGGCAGAGTTTCGCGCCTGCCATCAGGGTAAATGATCTCGGTTTTTCCAGCCGAGCTGTCAGCTCCGCCCTGTAATCCATATGGTCCACGACTACGACGATCGGCCAGCAGCGTCACTTCTGAATCAGCCAGCAACTCAACTTCCCGCACTATCCCATCGCCGCCACGGAACTTGCCAGTGCCTCCGCTGCCCTTGCGTAAAGAATATTCAGTTACCCGCAGAGGGTACGCATACTCCAGCGCCTCTGCCGGAGTATTGAGCGAGTTCGTCATATGTGTATGCACGCCGCTCACGCCAGTTCGGTCCGGACGCGCGCCCATGCCTCCGGCAATTGTCTCGTAGTAGGCAAATGGCTCGCCCGTACGTTCGTCGATTCCTCCGATGGTCAAATTGTTCATCGTGCCGGAAGAACCTGCAGGCACACGATCTGGCATAGCTTGGGCCAGCGCGCGCAACAGAACATCGACGACACGCTGTGAAGTCTCCACATTTCCGCCCGCTACGGCTGCCGGTGGCCGCGCGTTCACCACTGTTCCCTTAGGCGCAATCATCCGCACCGGACGCATCAGCCCTGCCGCCGCTGGAACATCTTCCTGCAACAGACAACGGAAAACATAGAAGCATGCGGAGAAAGCAATTGCGTCCACGGCATTGATGCTGCCCGCGACTTGCGGTGAACTCCCGGTAAAATCGACTGTCACCAGCGGCTTGCCAGCGGTCGCACGCTGAAGTGTCAAAGTCACGGCGATTCGCACCGGCCCTGATCCCGCGCCGTCGTCGTCCAGAAAATCCTCGGCTTCGTAACGACCGTGCGGTACCTTGCTAAGAAAAGACCGCATCAGCTTTTCTGAATATTCCTGTAATTCATTCATCACCTCCCGCACGCGCTTCAGGCCATAACGCTCTGTAATTTCCAGCAGCCGCTCCGCCCCGGTATGGCAGGCTGCAATCTGCGCGTTCAGGTCTCCTTCGCGCTCTTCCGGAGTGCGCACATTGTTCAGCAGCAGCCGAAAAATGTCATCCTGCAACTTGCCTCCGGCAATCAACTTGATGGGGGGGATGCGAATTCCTTCCTGATATATCTCGCGGCAGATCCCCATGGATCCTGCATAGGTGCCGCCAACATCGGCGTGATGCGCGCGCGACGCCACGTAGAATGCCGGTCTGGCGCGCTTGCTTCTCCCTGCAACCTTGCTTCTCCCTGCAACAAAGACCGGCGCGACCAGCGTGATGTCCGGAAGGTGCGTACCGCCGCAAAAAGGATCGTTCAAGATTGCTACATCACCGGCATTGAGCGTGAGCGTCTCCACAGCTGCGCGTACTGACATTGGCATCGATCCCAGATGCACCGGCATGTGATCGCCCATGGCGACAACCTCGCCCGCGCCGTCAAAAACCGCGCAGGAATAATCGCGACGTTCTTTGATGTTGGAAGAAAAAGCTGTGCGGCGCAGGGCCGCGCCCATCTCTTCCGCAATGGAGTGAAAAAGGCTTTTGAAGATTTCCAATTCAACGGGATCCCGCATCCGATTAGTGTAATTAAAAATTCCTGTGAGGCCCTGTCTACTGCACCTTCACCTTCACGGAATATTTTCCTTTGGGCGCGACGATGATCGCTTCTCCCTGTGCCATAAATCTCTGGAGAATCTCCGGTTTGGCCCACTCCAAGTCCCACCCATCCTGAATAGCCAAAAGTGTGTAGGCGCCTGGCACAATACTGCCAAGAACGAAGGTGCCGTCAGTATCCGATTGATCACGGCGGAAGAGAACCTGGTTATGTGCCGGATCGGCAGGAACAAGCACCACCATTGCGCCCGCAGTCTCCTTGCCATCTCGCAATGCCACACCATAGACCTCGCCCTCACCCTCAACGGCCGTGATGGATATCTTAACGGGGGCTCGTCCTTTAATCTCCAGTGTTCGACCGGTCACTTTTGCTCCGCTGGCGGAAAGACTTTTCATGAATATCTGTTTGGCGCTCTGCAATGAGACTTCGTAGGCTCCCGGCAAAACTCCTTGCTTGAAGGCGGTTTCGCCCTTGTCATTTATGGGCTCTTTGAAAACTTTTCCGGACTTCTTGCTGCGAAGTAATACTGAAAGCTGGTCTCGCGCAGATAGCACATCAAAGATCACTTCCACTGCAAGCGGTATGGACCCGGTGTTGCTCGAAGGGCCTAATTCGCCGCTTCCCGAAAGCTCTACATCACGCTCTTGCAATTCCTGCATCTGGCCTTTATTCCAGGTATTGATTTTCAGGTTGTAATGTCCAGGAGTAACCCCCACAACCTCCGCTACCCCAGGTTCAGTTGTTACATACTGCGTGCGCACGGGAACGGGTATTCCGTCAAACAACGTTTGCTCCAGCTGAATAGAGAACGGGTATTGCTGCTCAGTAGGTCCCGGTTGCTGCTGCAAATTTCCCGCGTTTACGCGGAAATGCAAAGCACGAACTGGAGTCAAGACAACATCAATGGAAGCTTTTTCGCCTTTCCCCAGGACAATGGCTGTGGCGCCTGAAGCGTCTGTCACTCCTGAATAAAAAGTGAGCGGAAATGAAACATCCAATGCCGATCGCTGCTCCTCCGCCGGCGCAGGCACGCTCGCGTGCCCCGCTACGCCTCCAATGCTGCCGAACGAGGTGCTTACACCGCTGCCCTGGGCTACCGAAAAGCTCGTCGTGGTCGGAGGAGTAAAGTGTTCCGCATACCACGGCTCGGCAGAGACGGCGACGTAATACTGGCCCGCCGGCAAGTGACCAAATCGATAAAATCCGTCTTCATCAGTTTGAGTTGTTGCGCGCTGCCGGGTACTCCTACTGCCCCCTGCCACTGTGTTTTGGAATAACATCACCTGCGCATCGCGCACGCCATCTCCATGGTCGTCAGTGACTATACCGGAGATGGTGCTTTCTGCTGCAAGCCGAAACACGAGATTACTCGAATCTAGACCTGCTCCTACTGCAATGGAAGAGGCAAACTGCTCATGCTGATTGAAACTTTCAGTAAGATAACCTCGTCGCTGCGCCGTGAGCGTGTACTTGTTTCTGGCAAGATCACGAAACGCGAAGCGCCCATCGTCACCTGTAACAACGGTTGTGAAATCGGCGCGTTGGCTTACTGGCGCTATAGCGACTCGCGCCTTCGAGAGCGGCTGGCCTGTCACAGAGTCCACAAGCGTACCGCTGATTTGAAATTCTCCCGTTGGGATGGACGCAGGCCCTTTCGTTTGAGCCATCATGCTAGACGTTAAAATGAAGCAAAAAAGCACTTTGCGAAGCATTCATTCTCCCGTGTGGATCACATCCACAGTGGCGGTTGTGCTCCCATTGGGCGTAATCGTTACAGTTGCCGCCTTCGACCGGTACTTTGCCATTACTTCAGGATTGCTATATTCAAGTCCATCAATGGAATCGAATGCAAAAACTTTGTAGTCTCCAGGCGCAAGATCGCGATATTCACGTTGTCCAGTTGAATCGACGTCCAGGTTAATGGGCGGAAGATTGGGGGCCAGTTCCGAAAACAGGAGGATCCTGCCATTGGTTGGAATGTTGTCTGAACGCACGCGAATTTTCACCGACCCACCGTCATCCCGCAGCACCACTTCAATGGGAGGCGCCTGCCCTCCGGATGAGACTACCAGGGGATCGCGCAGAAGATCGACACCCGCCGAGCGCACTGAGTGCACATGCCCAGCCACCATCGGTATTACACGGACAATATATTTTCCTGGCATGACTCCGTTCAGTATCAAGGATGGATCGGCCGCGCTTGTGGGCTGTGAACTAACCTGGCCGGTCCACGCTTCAAGCGGCATCAGGCTCACTACGGCAGAAATCTTAGAGCAATCGACTGAATCGCCTTGTGCCGCACCCCAGCTACCCGAGCAAGAGGAAGGTTGGGGATGTGGGCCAAGCTCATTTCGTATAACAACCGCAATAGATACACCAGATTCCAGAACGAGGGTTAGATCGATCACGTTATGGTCCAGCGTGATTGTTTCTCGCTGCAAGAAGGAATGTTTGTCGGAGGTCACCGCATATGTTTGCACGATATATCTACCTGCTGGAATCAAGGGAAATTCAAATGTACCTGCTTGATTGTCCCAGCGGTCAATGCCGATCAGGGCCTGTCCGGAATCGTCCACAATACTTGGCGGGCCGATATGCTCGTATGCGGAAATACCTGAGATCACGCCGGCTAGCTTAAAGGCCGGAACGCGTTTCAATGTAAACGTCACGTGCTCGCGCTGGCCAGGGACGAGGTCAATCGGAGAAGCGCCGGCCAAATCGGGAGATGCTGGGAAGTAAATGATTATTGGAAGGGCGGTTGTATCGGTTTTAGATTGTTCACCAAGAATGCGTCGCCTGCCAGCCATGGGCCTAACGGCAAGGTAGTATCGGCCCGCGGGCAAGTCGGCCACATGAAAATTGCCATTTTCATCGGTGGTGACGTATCTGCCCACCGGCGTCATCTGACGACGGCCCTCAATCAATTTGGCAGCGAGCACCTGTATAGAAGCGCCTTCCAGTGGCTCGCCATCACTATCTGTAACCTCGCCCGAGAACCCTGCTTCCGGAACCAGTCTGAGTTCTACCTTAGTGGTATTCGGACCAACTTCGATATTTCTCAAAATACTGTTTTCCGTCGATCCGGGGGCGCAGAATCCCGGCTTGCGCGCGGAAAGCGCAATCGTTCCGTTGGATAGGTTCTCAAACGCAAAATGTCCTTCAGAATCAGTAAGCATTGCGGCCTTTGATCTTCCAAAGACCTCGACCAGTGCATGCGGAACGGGGCGGCCGCTTTGGGCGTTAATCACTATTCCTTCCAGTTTATAGAGTGCCCTAGAATCTGTGGGGCTGGCGGTTTGGGCAACAGCAAGTGCAGCTAAAAAGCTAGCGTAGCACAAAACCACAATCGTACAAGGTAGGCAACGACGCATAAAAGAGAAGAATCCGTTCGCCGTATAACCTAGCTCAAAACCATCTTGCCGTGCAACTTAACGATAGTTTCAAGTAGTTGTCGGCACACCTTAACCGAACGTAACTACAACAAGGAACGCCGCTGAAAAGATTTTCTTGCCTGGGAAACAATTTCTCAAGATAACCTTCAATGACGAGAGCTTCTTATCAGCAGGTCCGCCGCCACAAACACAAAAAACACCACAGCAATCACGCCGTTCATGCTAAAAAAGGCTGCATTTAGTTGGCTGAGATCGTCCGACGCGACCAGTGAGTGCTCATAGGCAAGAAGTGCTGCCACCACCACTATGCCAATAACTGCCAGTTTACCAAGTCCAAACGCCACGACCAGCGCCACCAGCAAGCCGAGCATGAGGACGTGCAAAGTTCTGGCGACGATGAGGGCCTTGGGGACACCCATTGCCTGTGGGATGGAGTTGAGCGCATTGGCGCGATCAAACTCAATATCCTGGCAGGCGTATAAAACATCAAAGCCGCCTACCCAGAAGGTGACTGCTGCGGTAAGCAGCAGAATGCGCGGATCAAGCGAGCCCCGCACGGCAATCCAGGCTGCCGCCGGAGCAATACCCAGCGCGAACCCTAACACTAGGTGTGACCAGCGCGTGAATCGCTTCGTATACGAATAAAACAGCACTACAGCCAGCGCCACCGGAGATAGCAGCAATGTCACGCGATTGAGTTCAGCAGCGCCAACGATAAAAACCAGACAAGCCGCCACGACAAAAACCGTCGCAAATTTGGGTGAAAGCGTACCGGCAGGAATGGCGCGCATGGCGGTGCGAGGGTTGGCTGCATCGATTCTTGCATCCGCAATGCGGTTAAAAGCCATGGCCGCCGAACGCGCAGAAATCATGCACAGGATGATCCAGCCCAACTTTGCCGCCGTGGGCATTCCCCCTGCGGCAAGCATGGCAGCACAGAGAGCAAACGGCAGGGCAAAGATAGAGTGCTCCCACTTGATCATCTCCAGCGTCGTCTTAATGTTGGTAAGGAGAGGCACCGAATATTGTAGCTTGTTTAAAACCCCGAGCGAAGCGAGGGATCACTATCGGCCACAAGAAATTTTAGCTGGCGCTACAATCCTGAGAAATTCGTGCTTCGGACGAATCTATATCACTCCAACATCCTGATAAGTATAAGATCCCTTGCTTCTCTCGGAATTTCAGAAAAAGCTAAAAGCCAAAGGCCAATAGCTTCTTTTCAAAACCCCTGCTCGCCGATCAACGGCACAAAGCGGCAGCCTTCCAGTATGCGCACAGTCGTACTGCCGTCCCCTTGCCGCTGGATAAAGTGCAGAACTTGCTCTTCTGAGTCTCCTATCGGGACAATCAGGCGACCGCCAACAGCAAGCTGATCCAGGAGAGCTTGCGGGACACGCGGAGCTGCGGCCGACACGATGATGGCATCAAAAGGCGCAGATTCCTTCAACCCGAGCGAACCGTCGCCTGTAACGATTTTTGCATTGCGATAGCCAAGCCGTTCCAGTGTTGTCTGCGCTGTTTCGACAAGTGACGCATATCGCTCTACAGCAAAGACCTGGCTGGCCAGTTCGGCAAGAAGCGCAGTCTGATATCCCGACCCTGCGCCAATTTCCAGGACGCGATCTTCAGGCTTGATCTCCGCCGCCTGGATCATGGCGGCAATCATGTAAGGTTGTGATGTTGTTTGTTTTTCGGCTATCGGGATGGGATGGTCCGCGTATGCTTCATTCCAATTCTGCTGACTGACAAATTGATGTCGCGGTACCTTGCTCATGGCTGCGAGCAACCGCTCATCGCTGATACCGCGTTCCCGCAGCTGGCTTTCCACCATGGAAAACCGCTCCGTCGCAAACGGCTGTGAACCAGTTCCGTTCATGCGTCACTTTTTTCGCCGCCGTATGTGGATGTCAAAACCCAATACCCCATTCTGATCGCGCACAGCAACAATCGACACGTTCTTATCGATATTGTATTCCAACTGAATCACCGTTTCAGCCGACTGCGTCAGGCTGGTAACGTAGG
Organism: Candidatus Angelobacter sp.; assembly: GCA_049688735.1. Classification (GTDB taxonomy): domain Bacteria; phylum Acidobacteriota; class Terriglobia; order Terriglobales; family Acidobacteriaceae; genus Angelobacter. Next base: position 13,173 of record JBAVLE010000167.1, read on the forward strand.
TAAATGTAATGTCATTGCTGATCTGCTGTTCAATCGTGACGCGCGCGCTGGGGTTGTTTTCTGAGCCGATAAACTGGGGATCGATCTTGACCCTGCTCGCCCCAAAGATCCGCTGCACGCGATCACTGAACGTGGCATTCAGCGCCTCGCCCAGGATCGCGTTGGAAGCTGACGCCGTGTCGTTTGTGTTCACGCCGGGTTGGCTCGCGTTGTACACACCTTGGCCGCGCGTGCGTCCAAAAGCAAGCAGCGCAATAATGTCAGAATTGGCCAGCGGTGGATCAGAGCGGTATGTCATGCTGATTCCCTTGCCACCAATCGCTTGCCCATGCAGTCCTATGGTTACGTCATAGCCTTGCACACGTGCGGACATATCAAGATTAACGACAGGCTCAATGCTGAGAGGGTTGCTGAAAGTGATATCACCCCGCTCCAGCCGATACTTCGTGCCGTTAAAGAAAATATCGCCTTCAGCAATGTTCACCCTTCCGACAATCGCGGGCCGCGCCGCCGTGCCGCGTACATGCAGATCCAGATCGCCGGAAAGCTTGGCCAGTGACGTTTCCACTTGCAACTCCGGCGTGGAAGTGATGTGCATATCCAGGCGCATGTTGTCCAGGAACGGATTCAGCGTGGAGATGATTGGAGCTTTTTTGCTCTGCGCCAGATAGTTGGCAAAATCAAAATGCGGATTCATGCCAAATCGCGTGACCAGAATATCGCCGGAAAGCAACGAACTTTTTGCCGAGCCAGTGTAGCGCAGCGTCGCATCGGCAGATGAACTCACGCCCGGCGGATAGCGCAGTCGAACATCGCTGCCTTTCGCCGTTAGGTCAAAATAGATTCCATTGCGGTAAGCAATAAAGCCGCCGACATCAAGCTCGCCGCCGCCGGTGTGCGCCGTAAGCTTTTCAATCTGCATACGGTCCTGGGCAAACATCAGTGATCCCGTAATGTGGCTTAGCCCGTTTGGTAAATCGAGCAGCGAAGCCGAAGCATCGTTCAATTCAAGCTTTCCGCTGAATTTCGGATGCGCTGAAGGGCCAAGGATATTCACCGTAAATGTCGCAGGGCCATTCGCAACCAGGTTTGGATTGAATGCCTGCAATAGTTTCAGGTTGAACCGTCCACGCGAACGCAGATCAAGCATGTATTGCCCTGTGAGTTGCACACTCCCGTTGCCGTCAAGATCGGTTTCGGCTCCTGTCAGGTGAAATTCATCTAGTTTTAGCGATTCATTTTCCAGGCCAAAATGGATCGGACCATCATTTTGTAGCTTCACATTCTCAATATCGGCGGAAAGCTGCGTAACATTGCCGGTGACCACAAGATTGCGCGGCTGCTTCATGGGGCCATGGATCTCAATCTCTCCTGCAATAGAAGAGTGGCCTGTGATTTGCCCCTGAAAATAAGCCCGAATTAATGAATCAAAGTCAAGGTGAGAAAACTTCAATGTGACCTGCCCCGGCCACAGATCACGCAGACGCACCGAACCATCAACGTTCAACTCCGCATTGTCAAAATTGGAACGTCCGCGGAGCTGCACATTTTCTCCATGCGTCTCCGCTACGATGATCATGCTGCCCACTTTTTCGCGGTTCAGCACAATATTGCGGAGATCAATTTCACCATTGATGACTGGCAAATCCTCGGTGCCAGAACCAGTCAGATGAAAACCTGCCTGCCCCTGGACAGAGAGCCGAGGCAGATCGATGCGCTGAAAATTCGCGAAGTCAATGTTGGCGCCGGTGAGGTCAAAGCGATAATTTTTGTTGTTAAGATCGTATGCCACCAGTCCGCTAAAACGCGCGCCATTGTGCGCGAGCTGGATATTTTCCAGCCGCGCCTCGCTTCCGTTCAGACGCAAGTCGCTGGAGAACGTTTTAAAGGGTTCGCCATAAATTGCCACTTTGGCGATTTGCAGCTTTCCGCCTCCCTGCAAGTTTGGCATTGTGCCAGAAGCTTGCACGTCAGCATTCGCTATGCCATTGACTTCATAATTAGTCCCAACAAGGGCCTGCATATCTGCCACATTTTCATTCTGGATATGAAGCTTCACGTTAAGGTGGCTCGTGTTTTCGTCAAAGTCGCCCTGGCGTAGGGTGGTGCTGGCAGAAAATCCCAGTTGCGCCCCGCCCCGCCGCAACGTTCCACGCTGCAGAGACAGCATGGAAGGCGAGTACGTGAGATCGGCTGAGAGCGCGTCCCAGTCGATTCGTGGTGGTGTGTTTCGTTGGATTTTTTGCTGGCTCGCCAGATTGAATTGAGTGTCGAACTTTTCCAGTTCAAGATGACCGCGCGTTGAGAGCGCATCAAGCTTCCCAAAAATCACTCCATTGAATGACGAGCGGCCTTCCAGCGTGATCGGAATACGTGTCCCCGGGTCAAGCGCATCAAGCGCCGGCTGTAGCTCGCGCAGATCGGTCGCATTCAGAGAAACATGGGCCTGGGCCCGGTCCGATCCCAAGGTCCCGGTGGCATTTAGGCGGATTGCCCGCGTTGCCAAACTAAGCCCTGTAACGTCGAGCGTGCGAGCATCACCATGATAAGTCCCTTGCAGTAGAGCGGTAATGGGGACTTCCTTCGGTGACAGCGTTGTGGGCGGAGCTACATCCAACTTCAATGAGGAAACTGCGCGATCAAAAGAACCAGTCCACGCAGAATTGACGTCACCGGAAATGTTTCCGGCCAATTCAATTTTGTCCAATGGCATTTTCCGGCTGGAGATAGCTGCCGCAACCTTGCTGGCCTGAACGCCGGATAGATGAAGCCGCGTAACTCCCTGTTGCGGCAATGTCTTTTTTTTCCCTATGAGAGTAGAACTCCAATTCGAGATCTGCACATCGCCTTGCACAGTACCTCCGAATGCATGAGCAATCATGCGGGAGAGGACAATTTTGTCCTGCGTCACTGAGTAAGGCGAGGTGGCGTCCAGGGAGGAAATGCGAGCGGTGGCATCACGCCATTCGATGCCGCGAACGCTCAGGTTTCCTTGCGAAGAATAGCGATTGTTCTGATAAGTGCCCTTGCCGTTCAATTCAGCTCGTCCGGCGCGAAACTGCTTCCACTTCGCCGTATTTCCGACCTGGGCAAGGTCCAACGAAGCTTGATATTGCAACGCGAGTTCCGGGTTGTTGTAATTGCGAAGAGTTCCGCTGGCCTCGACCTTTGAACCACCCGAGGCCAGCCTAAGGGATTTGATGTCTGCCTCCCCCGAACGCAGAAGGAACCCTACGTGCATTTCTGCCTGCATCGGCGGCGCATTTTTGTACGCAATGGTCAGCGGCGTGAAATCCAGATGGCCGTCATAGGCCTTCTGGCTTGGAACATAGTTCATTCCGGCGGAGATATCCTTGCCCTCAAGATCGAACGGGATTCTCTCCTGATCAAGCATCAGTGTGCCTTGCCGTACCGCTATCTTTTTTACCGCTAGGTCGAATAAGTTCTGTGTGACTTCTCCATTCGAAGGGCCAGGTTGGGCCGGCGGCTGGTTGGTGGTGCCGTCCGGATAGATCATTAAATGAAGCACACAGCGATCAATGGCCACATTTTCCAGAGAAATCTTTCGCGTAAAGAAGGAAACAATCTTTACATCAACGCCGATGCGATCAGCGTGCGCGTAAGGAACTTCGCCAGCCGTCTCGCGTCCATGGATCGTTACATTGCGGGCTTCAAAATGCAGCTTGGAAAGATTCCAGCTAAAAGATTCAACTTCCACCTTGCCACCCGTCATTTGCCGCAGCTCTGCGATAACTCTTCGCCGAACGGTTTCACGGAAAGAACCGCTGTTCAGGTAAATCAAAATTCCAATCGTGACGATGGCCAGGGCCAGGCCTGCAAGAATGACGAATCGCGTGAGTTTGCGTTTCTTCGCCGGGGTAGCTGGCGGGGCGATGTTTACATCGGTTTTGCTGCTCATGGCGAGTTCCCGGCGCTCGTGGCCGCCGCCGGCAGCATACGCTCAATGTGGGCCTGAGCGCGCAGAGTCTTCAACCAGTTGTTCAAAAGCTCATCAATGCGCTGCTCCGCCAGTATCTGTTCAATTTTGTCGGAAACTTCCGCGAGTTTCGGCTCAGAAGCATTGCGTCTGCGTACCTCAGGCAAAAAGCGGTCTTGATAGTAGGTGGCAATCGCTTCTTTATCAACACGCACCAGTCCGCGAAAACGCAGGTCAATAAACCGAAGAATGCGGACCTGCGAAGACAACTGTTCTTCCACGTCCTGTTGTATCAGACCATACCCGGCGAGAATGGTCTTCCAGGTTTCATCCTTTGAGCCGCCAGGAATGCCTTGCCGGATCTCTTCAATCTTTGCCTTTAGTTCCTCGGGAGCGGGATCGAGCATGGCCGGATTCACGATTTGCTGGTCGAGCAAGAACCGGTCAATCAGCCGCTCCAAGACAACTGTTCTATCAGCATAAGTCAGGCGCTCCATGGGCTTGGCTTGCAACAGAAATTCCACCCGCGTGGCCTGATCAAGATCGCTTTCCAGAATCACGCGCTTATTGACCACGGCCACCATGCGGTCGACCACCTGCGCCTGCACAATTCCGGCAAGCAGCAGGATTACCAGGAAATGGAAGCGCGCTCGCATCAGAATGTCTGCCCAATATTAAAAAAGAAATTGAAATGCTTCAGCACCTGTGAAGAAGGGACCGCAGGGGAAGGGGGGGCGGAGATGGGAAATGCCGGCGGGTTGAGGTTATAGCCCACATCAAAACTAACCGGGCCAATGGGAGTACGATAACGAGCGCCAGCGCCCACCGCGTGCGACACATAATTGAAGTTGCAGCTTCCCGCGGTCGGATTCAAACAGAGACTCCGGTTAGGCTGAGAGAACTTAAGAATGCTGTTGGCCATATCTCCGGCCGTGGAAAAAACGTTCCCCATATCATGAAACACTACTCCGCTAAGATTGTTGCCAACAAATGGCAGCGGCAGCGGCGGAGTGCGCAGTTCAAGGTTGTTCAGGAACAGAGCCTCCCCACCCAAAGGGAAGCCGCTGGTAAGATCGCGGGGGCCTGCCTGATTGATGCCGAAGCCCCGGTGTGACGTGCTGCCGCCGGCAAAAAAGCGCTCAGGCAACGGAGCAAAGGCAGTCGAGGCAAACGGCTCTTCCACCCCTATGCGCGTGGAGCGGGCAAACACCCAGCGTCGTTTATGAAACTGGTAGTAGCTGGAGTTTTGCACAACTACGCGCGTGAAGTTCGTTTGCGAGCCGAATATCCCCGAGGCCACGCCGAGATCAACCGTGTTGAATGTTCCCTTGAGCGACTCAATGGGGTTGTCACGAGTATCGCGGACGTAGCTAAAATCGGGCATGCCCACGCGCACAGCTTGAGAAAACAATGGCACCAGATGGGGATCGATCACGAGATTGCTGGTGCTGACGCGACGGTAAATAAATCGATATAGAAGCGTGGTGGCGCGGTTCAGCTCTTCCCTAATTGACGCCGACCCTTCCAGCCGTGTTGAGGTGAACGTGCTTACGTCATTGGTCTGTTGGTAAAACGTTGTGAAATCAAGCGTAAGTTTTTGCGAATCGAAAAGCCGTGGTGCACCGTAACCAATCAGCGCCAGTTTTTCCAGATTGCCGTAACGGGTCTTGAGCGTGATGGTGTGGTCGCGTCCGCGAAAGTTCAGCCGCGTAACGTCGAATGACACGCGGCCGCTCACGCCGGTTTCTCCCTGGGGATTGCTGCTGCCGGGCTGCCCCGTTTGTACTTCAAGTCCAAGGCCATAATTAAACGTGTAGCGCCGCGCTTCAGTAAGTTGAAAGTTTACCTTCTTACTAATAGTGTCGCCTTCAGGATTTTGAACGGCTACGCCCACTTCATTGAAGATCCCCATGTCATACAGGCGACGTTGGGAATCAAGCATCTGGCTCTGGCTCAGGCGATCGCCGGTACCAATCTTGATTTCACGCTCCACGATAAAAGGCCGCGTGTAATTTATTCCTGAAATCAGGACTTTATCCACAAAAACCTGGGGACCTTCAACAATCTTGTAGCTCACGTCAATCTTGTTGGGATCGTCGGCCTCAGGCTGTGTTGTGTAATCGAACTTCACCTTGGGAAAACCCAGATTGTAGTATTGCTCCAAAACTACCGACTGATCTGCAATCACCATAGAGTCAGAATAGGGCTGGCCTTCTGAAGCCGTTATCAGGCCCCGAATCTGCCCTTCCGGAAGCGCCTCATTGCCCTCAATCTTCAGTTTTCCCACGACAGTCTGGGAGCCTTCCGCAATCACCAGCGTCACGCGAATGTGGCCCTCTTTGCCGTAATTGTCCACCACTTCCGGCGTAACTTTGGCTTGGAGGAAGCCATTGTTGCGGTAGAGGTTCTCAATTGATTGCACGTCACGCGACAGAATGGATTGGCTAAACAAGCCGTAAAGCAGCAGGCCTCCAGCCGGTTGCATCAGCATCTGTTCGCGCAGGTCTTCACGCTGAAAATAGTGGTTCCCCTCCAGCACCAATTCCACCAGTTTGTGCCGCGGGTTCCGTTCGATATGAAAAATGATGGTCCGCTTTTCCGTAGCCGCATTCTGCCTCTGCTCATACGTGACCTTAACGTCAAAAAAGCCCTTGGATTGAAAATAGTCGCGTATGTTGCGCGCCCCTTCATTCAGCAGATCATCATCGACCGCGCTCTCTTCAAATACCGGCACAAACTTCTTGACCAGCCCGCGCCGTAATTTAGCGCCTTCCACTTTAACGTCTACCACCGGACCACGGTTGATCTCAAAGGTGTAATCCAGCAGATTGGTCTCCTGATGGTAGATTCGCTGCGTCATCGTGACCTGGGCTTCAAGACGGTCCTGTTTCTGAAAGCGTTTGCGAAGTCGCTGCAAGGCTCTCGTGCGGTGGGCTGCGGTGACCTTGTCCCCGGATCGCAGTTTGGCTATTTTTCGCACCTCTTCCGCGCTGTAGCCAGGGGAGCCTCCCACATTGATCACTCCGATACGTGCAGGCTTGCCCAGCGTAACCATAAACTGTACTTTGACCTGCTGATTGCGTGGATCCCACTCATAGTATGGCTTGATGGCGGCCTGGTAATATCCGTTTTCCTGTAGAGTCCGCTGCATGGCTTCGATTCCGACAGCGATTTTTTCTTCAGTGTACTGCTCACCCAGATTGAGTTTGCTGGCATTTACCAGTTGGTTATCACTTGGATGTGCCGGTGATCCTTCGGCCAGTATCGAGCCAAAGAAGTAGTTTTCTCGCGCATCGAACGCCAGCACTACTTCTCCGGCAGGGGTGCGCTGTGCCTCGACCTGAATTTCCGCGAAACGGCCTGTGTTATAAAGCGTCTGCACTGACTGCTTGACTTTATACCGATCAAGCGGCTCGTTCATCTTCTGGGGCAGTGTCGCCAGTAAACTTTCCGCATCATCTATTCCGGGACCGTTTACCTGAATCTTCACGACTTTGAGTCCCTGCAAGCTGTTGAGACCGCTTGAAAGTTGCAGTCTCGCAGACGGACTGGCAGGAGAGGAAGTTGGCTCAGGTGCTGCCGGAGCTTGCGCATTAGAAATAGGAGTTGGTGCGCTTTGGGGCGATGGACCGACTTCAGGACTATTTTGAGATGCAGAACCTTCCTGACCTTGGCCGTAAGACAAGCTCAGGCAAAGCACGACCATCAGGCACACTGATTGGCAGCGCGGCAACAAAAGCCCCTTGATTGGAAATCGCTTTGTGTAGTTCGATGGCGGCAGATTGGACCTTAGTTGCACGCGCAAGCTTTTTAGAGCATTGTAATCTGCCGCGCAATCAAACGCATAAACCCCGGGGTCTTCAAACCTCTATAATAATGTGACATGAAGTTTGAAGATCGATACTCGCGCCAGGTGCTTTTTTCGGGCATCGGACTGGACGGGCAGCGGCGTTTAGCTAAAGGCAGGGTAGCGATTGTAGGCTGCGGCGCAACTGGCGCATGTGTCTCTGGCCTGCTGGCCCGCGCTGGCGTTGGGCATTTGACGATTATTGATCGCGACTACGTTGAACCCAGCAATCTCCAGCGCCAATCTCTTTTTGATGAAGCTGATGCTGCTGAGTCTCTGCCCAAGGCGGTAGCGGCTATGCGCAAAATCGCGGCGTTCAATTCTGAAGTTCAAACTACGCCTATTGTGGCCGACCTGACGCCGGAAAACATTGAGTCGCTCTTGGCCGACGCCGATTTAATTCTGGATGCAACTGATAACTTTGAAACCCGCTACCTCATCAACGATTTTGCGGTAAAGCATGGCAAGACTTGGGTTTACGCTGCCGCCGTGGGTTCCTACGCCGTAACGATGAATGTAATCCCACTAGAAACGGCGTGCCTGGCCTGCATGTTCCCTGCGCCGCCGGAAGGCACGATTGAAACCTGCGATACGGCGGGAATTCTCAATAGCGCAGTCAATCTCATTGGATCAATCCAGGCGACTGAGGCCATTAAATTTCTCGTCGGGGCAAAAGAGAAGCTCCGGAGGACTTTGCTCTCCTTCGACGTATGGAGCAATCAGCAGGCGGAGATCGCGGCTGGGCGGCCACGTTCCGGCTGCCAAACTTGTGAGAAGCGTGAGTTCATCCATCTGGCCGGAGAACGCAGGCCGCAAATCACCTTATGTGGCAGGAACTCTGTTCAGATACATGAACGCAACCGTCCAGTGGACTTTGCTGAAATGTCAGCACGCCTTGGTGTCCACGGGATGGTGAAACACAACGCTTTCGTTCTTAAGTTTTGGCGTGATCCCTTGGAAATGACTCTTTTCCCTGACGGCAGGGCCATCATCAAGGGAACCAATGATACGTCTGTGGCGCGTAGCCTATATGCCCGCTTTGTGGGTAGCTGAATCCCCGAGCCAAACCAAGCGCTCTGGCATCCTCTGTTTACCTTTGGCTAATCCAATCATCAGGAACACGTCAGGGGTGATCTATGTTGCGCGGAATTCTGCTGATCGCTGGTTTAGCAATGGTTACAGCCATCTTTGGACAAGGCCAAACTGCCAATCCATCTACAACAACTCCACCTGTTAACGGGCCTTTTGGCCGGCCGATACTGGTGACCCCTTCCGCAGGCTTTCCTAATCCTGTTCCTACTGCCGGCATCAGTGATGCTGGCCGCGCGGGGATTAGCAACGCGACGAACGGAATCGAGAGCACGAACACTCCTTCGAGCCCTGAGACGATTGTGACTACGCCGAGCGCCTCTTTGCCCGAAACGGCAAATCAGGCACCTGGGAATGAGCTTGGAACTTCTCAGCCGCCGGTGAACGATCTTGGGACTTCTACTTTTGTAGGAGGGTTTGAAGAATCAGCTTCTGGCACAGCCAGTCTGGCTGAAGTTTCAAGCCGATACAAAGCCGAAAAAGGCACCCGCAATGCAAAAGTTCTGAGTAATGAAGATGTGCAGGCCATGTTGAACAATAAAAGCGGCGTGACCATGGCTAAGAACATGCCTCCTCTGGAACAAAACGGCCAAGCCACGTCCCCTCAAACTGCTACGCAGAGCACTCAGCTAGCGCAGAACTCACAAACGCCTGCTTCAACGAATCAGCAGGGCCAAACTGCCAGCGGACAAACGGGAACGCCGCCTGCACCTGGGGGACAGCCTGCCAATGCTTCCACAAGCGCGGAAAATTCCACCACGCCGCAGATCAACCAAAACCAGCGATCGAACGATGCCCAAGGCAGCCGTCGCCTGCCCGCGACAGCAACGTTGTTGCCTCTATTAAGTTTACTAGGACTGGTGAGCGGAGGAATCGGGCTCTGGTTCAGGAAGTTACGGAATTAGCTTATCAAACTGAGCAGATCTTGGCGGCATTGTCCGTTATGAAGTTGGATTTTCGGCAGCCGGGGTTGGCGTTTCGCTCGCCTTCCCGTGATTGATGACGTCCTTAAGTTCTTTGCTGGGTTTGAAATAAGGGATTTTCTTTGCTGGCACTTCCACTCGTGCACCGGTCTTGGGGTTGCGGCCCACGCGAGGCTTACGCTGCCGCGTACGGAAACTGCCAAAGCCCCTGATCTCAATCTTGTCTCCTGAGCGCAGGGAGCGGACCACGCTGTCAAAAATCGTTTCCACGATAATTTCGCTGTCTTTCCGTGTCAGCTCTGCCAGGCGGGAAACCTCTTCAATCAAATCGGCTTTGGTCATGGCTTTTATTCCACCTGAAATAGGCTTCCGCGTCAAGAACTGTTTTGCTTACAGCGAGATACAAACTTTTTATCGGTCTTGATCCTTCCACATCGTTCTCGGATTTGAAAACCTCATATTTCAGCCTTGAGAGAGTCCGGCGGAACGATTACCCGTAGTCCACGAGAAATAAGCCCAATGTTTACAGGAGTTTGCTCAGCAGAATCACCGTCTGCATAAAAATCTAACCTACGTTCGGCCTCAATCCGTAGCCGTGATGTCTTAAAGTATTCCACTTCCTTAAGCCGAAGGTGTTCGCCGAAAAAGATCGTCGGAACCCAGCATAACAGTTTGAATTTGTTCATCTTGCTGACCACACAGACATCCAGCAACCCGTCATCGAGCGTAGCTTGCGGAGTAACTTTGATGCCACCGCCATAGCTAAAAGCATTTCCCACAGCAATGAAGAACGTTGATCGCCGGATTTCCGTTCCTTCTGTGCTTATGGTCATCTCAGCAGCTTTGAATGCGATCAACGACTGCAACGCCGCGAGTACGTATCCACCTCTGCTTTTCAGCCACCGCGGCATTCGATTGGCGCGTGAATTGGCCTCTGCATCCATTCCAATTCCCGCCACGCAGCAGAAGAGCGTTTGCTGGCTGCCGCTATGGATCATACCCAGATCAATCTCTCTTACATTCCTTCCATCTGAGCAAAACTGTTTCCACGCGCGCAACGCAATTTCTACGCTGCGGATTCCCAAGGCCTTAGCAAAATCGTTGCCGCTACCTGTAGGGACAACCAGAGTAGAAATTTTCTGATGGTGCAATTGGGGAAGATGCCGATGGATAGTGCCGTCACCGCCGAAGATCAGGGCGGCAGAGAAGTGTTCAACAGTTTCCAGGCTGTCGAGGATTTTTATCTCAACACCGCTACTTCTAAAGCGATCGACTACCTTGGGCGACACCTCTGGGTGAAGCAGCGCGGCTGCGATCATGAGGAAGAGATTCCAGTCAAACTAAACTGATTCGTTTGATCTTGCGACCAACTTTCAGAACAAACTCTCTGGAATCGGGGATAAATGCGTGTTCTTCGATCACTCGATCATCTATCTTGACAGCCTTTTGCTTGCGCTTTCTTTGTGCATCAGTCGATGAATCCGCCAATCCTGCAAGCAAGATTAGCTTGTCTACGCGGAGATTTGGTTTAGTTTGATCCTTCGATTCTGCTGATACATCCTTAATTGCAATTGTTTGGGTTTCAATATCTTCCGGCACCTCATCCTTCTGAAACTGCTTGGCCCAGTTTTCATCCGCCGTTACGGCAGCTTGTTCTCCATGAAAATCCTGCACGATCCTGCACGCCAGAGCTTTCTTGATCTGCATCGGGTGTTGCTTGCCGGACGCTGCATCGCCCTTCATTTGCTCGATTTCAGGCACCTTAACATCCGTCAGCAGCTCGTAATACCTCCACATCAGCTCGTCTGAAATTGACATCACTTTGCCGTAGATCTGCTGCGGCGGCTCATTGATGCCGATGTAGTTGCCGTAGCTCTTTGACATCTTCTGCACGCCATCAGTGCCTTCCAGGATCGGCATGGTCAAAATTATCTGTGATGGCTGACCATAATCCTTTTGCAGCACGCGGCCCATGAGCAGGTTGAATTTCTGGTCGGCGCCGCCCAGCTCCACGTCGGCTTCAAGCGCCACCGAGTCATATCCCTGGCAAATCGAATAGAGCAGCTCGTGAATGTGAATCGGCTTTTCTTCCTGGAAGCGCTTGTGAAACTCCTCGCGCTCCAGCATCTGCGACACCGTAAACTTGGCGCACAAGCGAATGAAATCCTCGGCGGACATGGGTGAGAACCAGCGCGAGTTGAAGTCCACCACTGTCTTTTGTGGATCGAGAATCTTGAATACCTGCGCCTTGTAAGTTTCGGCATTGCGCTCAACGTCGGCGCGCGTTAAGGGTGGACGCGTGGCATTACGTCCAGTAGGATCGCCGATCATTCCGGTGAAATCACCGATGAGGAAAATCACCGTATGGCCCAGATCCTGAAAGTGTTTGAGCTTGCGGATGAGCACCGTGTGGCCCACGTGCAGGTCTGGGGCGGTAGGATCAAAGCCGGCTTTCACGCGCATGGGCTTGCCGGTCTTCAGGGAATTTTCCAGGCGCTCGCGCAGTTCGCGTTCATGGATAATCTCCGCCGCGCCCTTCTTGATGTAAGCCAGTTGTTCTTCTACAGGAGGAAAATTTGGCATCAGGGATGATTATAGAGAATCTTCAAAAATCCCGAGCATAGCGAAGGATCGCTAACGCCATGAATTGGTAGTTTGGTGATTGAAAACCGAGCTAACGGCGCGCTTGCATTGAAATTGCTCAATTACCAATTTACCCAATTACAAATCTGAGTAGGCTTCACTGGGGTAAACATCTATCTTCCGCTCGATCCAAACCCGCCTGCCTTGCGGCTGGATTCATTGAGATCGTCCACGACTTTAACTTCTCCCGTCATCACGGGATACGGAATCAGGTTGGCGATCTTATCTCCAGCGCGGATGGTCGCCGGCAGGTCGCTCAAGTTTTCCATCAGAACTTTGATCTCGCCGCGATAGCCTGCATCAATCACCCCACCTGTCAGTACCAGCCGCCGCGCGGCCATGGATGATTTATCGCGCAGCAGCGCTCCCATAGGCTCGCCGGATGGCGATATGCATTCCATGGCAATTCCGGTGGAAACAATTGCATGGCTGCGCCCTTCCAGCGTTATGGTTTCGGCGGAGTAAATGTCATAGCCCAGGTCTTCTCCCGGATGCGCAACCGTGGGCGCCTTGGCTGCTGAACTCAACAACTTAACTTGCAGCATCTATCGGCCCTCCGAAGGCGCATGCTTATGCAGCACTCTGCGTTCAATCACTTCCACCTGGCCCGACAGAATCAGCCCGATCGCCTCTGAATAAGCGGTGTGCTCCTGCTCCAGAATTCTTGCCGACAGTGTCTGCACATCATCGCCATCAAAAACCGGCACCGTCTTCTGCAAAATAATCGCTCCATGGTCCAGATGTTCGTCGACAAAATGCACGGTGCACCCTGTCACCTTCACGCCGTATTCCAACGCCTGCTGTTGTGCGTCCATGCCGGGGAATGCCGGCAGCAATGAAGGATGAATATTGATGATGCGATTGGGGAAAGCCCGTATGAAGTCGGGCGAGAGCAGCCGCATGTATCCGGCCAGGCAGATCAAGTCCACTTGTGCATGCTTCAGGGCCATGATCACGTCGGCGTCATGCTCTTCGCGTACACGGCCCTTGGAAGGAATCAATTGGGCGTTCAAGCCGCGGCGCTTTGCCGCCTCCAATCCAGGAGCATCGGCACGATTGGAAATGACAATCGCAATCTCCGCCTGGAGCCGGCCCGCCAGGATGGAATCCGCAATGGCCTCAAAATTTGAGCCGCGGCCGGAAAGCAGTATCCCCAGTTTTTTCAGCGCAGGCATGTTATGCGTAATGCACTTTGCGATCGCCCTTGACGATCCGCCCGACGAGATAAGCTTTCTCGCCCATTTTCTCAATCATCGATTGCACGCGCTTGAACTTTTTTGCCGGCACCACCAGCACCATGCCGATCCCCATGTTGAAGGTCCGCATCATGTCTTCCTGCGGCACGTTGCCAATGCGCTGCATATGAGTAAAAATCGGCAGCACAGGCCATGTACCCATTTCCACCACAGCGCCGGTGCCTTTAGGCAGCACGCGCGGGAGGTTGTCAGTAATTCCGCCACCGGTAATGTGCGCCATGGCGTGAACAAGCTCGGCCGCAATCAGCTTTTTCAACACCGGCCAGTAGCTCTTATGCGTATGCATGAGCTCTGCGCCGGCCTTGGCCTTCATCTCATTTACGTAAGTATCCGGTGTGTACTTGGCGACATCGAAAAACAATTTGCGCGCCAGAGAATAGCCGTTGGTATGCAGGCCGTTAGAAGGCAATCCCACAAGCACGTCGCCAACTTCAACATCATCACCAGTAATGATTTTGCTCTTTTCCACCACACCAACAATGAATCCGGCCAGATCGTATTCGCCCTTGGGATAGAAGCCCGGCATCTCAGCTGTTTCGCCCCCGATCAGCGCGCAGCCGTTGTGCCGGCATGCCTCGGCCATTCCTTCCACAATTTTTTCGGTAATTTCCGGATCAAGCGAGCCGGTAGCCAGGTAATCCATGAAGAAAAGAGGCGTTGCGCCCTGCACGGCAATGTCATTCACGCAATGGTTCACCAGGTCGCCGCCAACGGTGTGATGCAGGTTCATCATAAACGCCACTTTGAGCTTGGTGCCAACGCCATCCACGCTGGAAACCAGCACGGGATCGCGAAACTTTTTCTTGTCAATGGCAAACATGCCGCCGAAGCCGCCAATCTCGCTTACCACTCCCGGAGTGAACGTCCGATGGGCCAGGTATTTAATGCGCTGCTTGGCGCGGTCGGCGCGGTCAATGTCAACACCGCTATCGGCATAGGTTATGGAAGTCTTTTTCAAAAGCAAAGGTCCGTTTGTAATTATTTTTTCGGGCACCAGAGGCGATGGAGTGCTTTATTGTAGCACCGCTTTTTCTGAAATCCCGAATCCCGCGCAGCGGATGAGGGAGCCCTATCTTCCAACAATATCCCTGAAGGCAAAATACTCGTTTCCGTCGGAACCCACGAACCCTTGTGGCCGATAGGGCTCCCTCAGCTTCGCTTCGGGGTTGCAGAAACAGCGAGATCTTTCCCGACCGAATCGAGCACGCCATTGATGAACTGTACAGACTCGGGCGCGGAAAACTTTCGCGCGATTTCCAGCGCCTCATTGATCACAACCGGGCGGGGGGTATGGTGCGGTCCCAGGAACTCCGCCACTCCCGTCCGCAGGACATTGCGGTCCACGGCTGCCATGCGCTCCATGCGCCAGTGCTGCGCATGCTTCTGGATCAACTCATCGATTTCCTGCTGCCGGTCAACCGCCACCTGGAAGATGTCATCGGCAAAGTTACGCGTCTCTTCGTCCACTTCTCCGCGCTCTGACCAAAATGTCTTTTTCACCTGATCAGGCGCTTGTTTTCCCATGTCCCACTGAAAAAGCATTTGCAAGCACAGCTCACGAGATTTACGTCGAGTCCCCATTTAACGGCCTTTGCTCTTAGTCTTTTTTCTGGACATGGCTTTCGTCTTCGCACGGCTTTGTGTCTTCCGCTGCAGGCTCACCATCTCAATAGCGGAAATTGCCGCCTCAAATCCCTTGTTGCCCGCCTTCAAACCTGCGCGATCTAGCGCCTGTTCAAGGTTCTCACAAGTCAGTACGCCGTAGGTATGCGGCACGCCGGTTTCTTGTGCCGATTGTCCTATGCCGCGCGTGACCTCAGTGGAGATATGCTCGTAATGCGTAGTCTCGCCGCGAATCAGGCAGCCCAGCGTGACGATGGCGTCATACTTCCCGCTTTCAGCCAGCGTGCGGGCTTGCGAGGGAATTTCAAACGCTCCCGGTACGCGAACGACTGTGATGTCCTCTTTGATGCAACCGCTGCGCCTTAGTCCGTCCAGAGCGCCCTGCAGCAGGCGCTCCGTGATAAAAGAGTTCCAGCGGCTCACCACAACGCCAAAGCGCATGCCGCGCGCGTTGAGGTCTCCTTCAATTGCGTCTTCGCTGAGACGATTTTTCTGCCAGAAGAGAACTTTCGATCCCTTTGACGGCTCAGCTACCAGAAACCGAGAATCCCATGCTGTCTGCCGAACCTCAGATGATGCCTTGACATTTTCTTTTGCCAGCAGATCGCGAATTGAATCCAGGTCTGTGACTTCAACCCAGATATCGGCGTGGACCGTTTCCAGCCCCTCGACAAATTCAATCTGCCCCAGCGGCGCTTTGAATGGCGCACCTTGTCCGCGCGCAGTCTTCCACGTTGTTCCGCGCTCGAATCCCATGGCGTCAAAAAGCTTGCTGAGCGCCTTGAATTCCTTGCTGCCGGCAACGTGGCGAATTGTGGTGATGCCTTTTATCATGCGATCGAATACTCAACATCTATTGCAACGCATTATTCTACCGGCCCCGGGCCCGAAGGATCTTCAAGAGGCTTGTATTCTTTGAGCAGCTCTTTTGCGAGTTCAATATCCTGTTGCGCAACCTGCAGCCGAACGCCGCCAATAAGTTCACTGGTCAGCGGGTGAACGCGATGCATGTGTTCATCGCACAGGAAACAGTCTACGCCACACGAATCCAGCAGCCCCTTCGCAATGTCGGCCTCATGCAGGTTATAGAAAACCGCGGCAGTAGCAAGCTTGTCCGGCTCCCAGTCTGGATGCATGGTTACTTGCCCTGAAAGTTCGCTGCGCGTTTTTCCAGAAAAGCCGTAGTGCCTTCTCGTTTGTCTTCCGTCGCGCAGCACATGCCGAACAGCGTGGCTTCAAGAAAAAGGCCCTCAGGCAACGTCATGTTCATGCCCTGGTTCACGGCTTCCATGCAGTACTGGATGGCCAGCGGGGCCATGCCGATGATCTTCTGTGCGATTTCTTCAGCGCGTGGAATGAGGCGGTCAGCCGCGACGACTTCATTCACGAGCCCTATGCGATGCGCTTCCTGCGCTGTAATCATTTCTCCGGTCAGAAGAATCTGCATGGCCAATCCCGTGCCGACCAGCCGAGGCAAGCGCTGTGTGCCGCCATAGCCGGGAATAAGGCCGAGCTTTACTTCCGGCTGGCCCAGCTTGGCATTCTCACTGGCCAGACGCATCGTGCATGACATGGCGATCTCGCATCCACCGCCGAGTGCAAAGCCGTTGATGCAGCCGATTACAGGTTTGCCGAGATTCTCAATCAGGTCGAGCGTGGCTTGCCCTTTGTGCGTATATGCCTTGGCCTCAACGGGATCGTTCTTTGCCAGTTCATTGATGTCCGCGCCCGCGACAAAGGCTTTTTCGCCTGCGCCTGTCAGAATGACGACGCGAATCTGCTTGTCATCTTTCAAATCGCTGAAGACCTGCCACAGCTCCTGCATAGTGGCCATGTTCAGCGCGTTCAGCACCTTGGGGCGGTCGATAGTGACGTAAGCGATTGCGTTTTTCTTTTCGAGTTTGACGTTGGATAGGTCCATCAAAAACCTCTCGCCGCAGATGAGCGCTGATGGGCGCAGACTGGGCTTTTCTGATCAGCGTACATTCTGCGTTGATCTGCGGCTAAAAGCTTTGTGCTACCGGATTGTTCGGATCGGCGTAATCGTAAAATCCTTTGCCCGTTTTCCTTCCAAACCAGCCCGCCATCACCAACCGCTTCAGTAATGCAGGCGAGGCAAAACGGCGTTCGCGGAACTCGTCAAACATCACCTGCGTGATGTAGTAGGTAGTGTCGAGTCCCACAAAATCCAGCAGAGTAAACGGACCCATGGGATAGCCGCAGCCCAACTTCATCGCGTTGTCGATATCAGGAATGGAGCCGACGCCCTCTTCATAGGCACGGATCGCGTCAAGCATATAAGGGACCAGCAGCCGGTTCACGATAAATCCAGTCTTGTCGCTGGTCCGAACCGGGACCTTGCCCAGGCTCTTGCCAAATTCATAGGCCGTCTCAAACGCGGCGTTGGCCGTGGCGATGGTGCGCACCACTTCCACCAGTTTCATCAGCGGCACGGGATTGAAGAAGTGCAGGCCCACAAATCGATCGGCACGCTTGGTAGCAGCGGCAACTTCAGTGATGGAGATGGAAGAAGTGTTGCTGGCGAAGATGGCATCTTTCTTCACGATGGCATCAAGCTCCGCAAATGTTTTCTTCTTCACATCCACGTT
>JBAVLE010000168.1:0-32215 GCA_049688735.1 Candidatus Angelobacter sp.
ACCCTATCTTTGTTCGGCCACCCTGCTGACGGTTCTGCGTGCAGTTTTGTACACACTTCTTCAGGGCTTGCCGGATCCGATGCACGCGAATCCAGAGTGCGTTGTCGGCAATAGCCATCCGTTCAGCAAGCGCTTTTCTCTGATCCAGCTTTTCCCTTCCGGAACGTTCGTAACCATAATAAGCAAGTATCAACTCGCGGCTTCTCTCCGGCAGACAATTCATGCAGCTCTCGAAGCAGTCCTCAGCCAGTGCGAGAGTCGCTGGCTTATCAGCCCCAGCGAGGTTATCCGGCAGCGGCAGATGCAATGGTGCCTTCCGGCCGTATTCCAGATATATCTTGTCGGCGACGTTAAAAAAATATGGAGCTGGCTCGCCAACATATGTCTGAGCAATCTCCCCCAATTTGCCGGCGACTCGATCTACAGTTGCATCAGCTAGTTCTTCTGGCACGGAACATCCGCGCCAGCTAAAGATTTTGATCAAACGCAAGCGGATGATCTCATACTTTTGTCCCGCGCTTTCCCGGTCCCGGTCTAGCCACTCCAAGAGCCGGGCAAAAGCCTCTTCAGTCAGACCTTCTCGTTGTTGCTTGCTAGCCGCGCTTTCCATATCGGTTAAGATTACCCATCCATGAGGTTGATTTAATAAACTCTTGCCGAAGACCATCAAACTCTATATCTGAGCGCCATAAATGGGAATATCAAAGTGAAAACTAGAAATATTTTTACATTCATGTTTATGCTACTAGCCGGAGCCACACAATATGCCAATTGTGTAAAATCAAAGCTGGGGAGCATGGAGACAAACTAAACTGATGTCACTGTGTCACTTTGGGAATACTTACCTTAGCGGCCATGTAGGAATGCTGAGGGATTGTGGAAGTGCTTTCTGGCTTGGTGTCATACTAAGGAGCCTACTCCCATACCATGAGCTTCATGTCACAATCGCCCTTGGCCACCAATGTGCTTCTGCTGTTTGAAACCGATCTGCGAGATCAGCAGCACGACTTGGCGCGTGCAATTGAAAAAGGCCACAAAGAAATACGGGCACTCGCTGATTCCGGTCCGGGCTATGCTATTGATGATTCCTGCGGCAACGCTTGCAAAGAAAATATGCTTGCGAGCTATAGCCAAAACCGGACACAACTGCGAAAAGTTGAGCTCGCTTTGAAACGATTTTCCACGGGCGATTTTGGCATCTGTGCTGCCTGTGGGGACACGATCGGGCTCAAACGGCTACAAGCAATTCCGTGGGCGATTAACTGTATCGCATGCCAGGAGCATTCCGAGCAAGACAGAGTCAATTGAGGGATGGAAAGCGCTTTCGACTGCGCCGAGGCTGTAGTGAGTCCCGTTGGTCTGAGAACCCGCGCACCTTTTTGCAAGAGCCAGCAGTATGGATCCAATAACCAAAATCGAGTGAATCAGGAGACCTTGCGGCCCGAACGAACCTTCGCCCTGGATGCTGAGTTGCAGGTGGAAGCGACGATTGTCTCGCTGAAACAGCACTTTGACGACGTTCGCCAACGCGAAATCAAACGTACGCGTGGTCGCCTTGGTGAGCTGAGTTGTACTCAAAAGAATGCTATGGAGTCATTGAGTCGCGGCATTATTGATCAAATTCTGAATGCCCCGATAGCTATCCTGAGAGCGTCATGCGGGAACAGTCACGGGCTGGTCGCAATTGCAACGGTTCATCGTATCTTCAATCTCGGCGAGGGTCGCCGGCAGGATTGGTTGGGGTGAACACTCGACGCCCCTTTCACCAGTTCGACCTTGAGAAATGTGGCTAGCCTCGACCTTGGAATGTTCATTCCGTGGTCGACCGGTACTGCAGAGCATTCAAATTAAAGCACCCGTGTCCGGCAAATCAGTTCCGGATGATTCTTGCAGAACGCGGCAATTACGAGGAGTAAAGCAAACCTCCCTGGCTCTGATCACGCCCAGCCCGTTTAACTTTGCGCAGAAATTCAGGGCCTATGATGGAGTTAGTCGGATGGAGGGTAGATGCGTTGCCCCTAAGTCATTTATTTTCAGATATTCATTCGGAAAACTTTTCAGGTGCGAAATCCAGGAATCGAATCTAAGTTGTTTATTTTCAACTGCTTAATGGTGGAGCTAGTCGGGATCGAACCGACGACCTCATCGTTGCGAACGATGCGCTCTCCCAGCTGAGCTATAGCCCCACAGTTACGCCAAGAAGTAACGGGAATATTTTATCAGCGCGGCGCAATCTCACAAAATCCGTCAGCCATCGGCCGACCCCGCAACAATCCTGACCAAGCTTCAGTATCCACTCGGAGATAAAGCTTCGAGTAACCCATACTCGCCGGCTTTTAGTCAATAAGTTCTATTTCGCTCCGGCCAAATCCAGAGTTGCAGTGAAAAGGAACTGCACAAACTTTGCAAATCCGGCGATCTGGATGCGCTCATCGTTGCCATGAATGCGCTTGAGATCTTCCAGACCCAAAACAGTTCCGATGTCATAAGCCTGCACGCCTTTGGCACGGAGTTGGGCTGAATCGGTGGCGCCCACTTGCATAATGGGAATGGTCGGCACGCCTGGGAAAACTTTTTGGGCGGCGCGCTCCAGCGCGTGAAACCCGTCTGTATCCAGCCCTGAAGGCGGAGTGGCTGGGCGAGCATTTGTATTCTCCGCGTCCACAAAAGTAATGGCAGGATCATTGATCACTTTTGCCAGCGCAGCTTTGAGCGCGTCCATATTTTCGTCGGGCAACGCTCGCACATCAAAACGCGCCTCAGCGTCGGCCGGAATCACGTTGGAACGGAAGCCGCCTTTGATGATTGTCGGGACCAGCGACGTGCGCAGCATGGAGTAATATGACGGCTGCGTTTCACGCAGCTTCTGCTGCACCGCAGGATCTTCCACGTGCCGGTAAAGCTGCGCCCTCTCTGGCACGCTGATGGTGGCTATCTGCTGGAAGAAGCGGCGCGTAGTCTCGTTTAAACGCATGGGAGCTTCCCAGCGGGAGATTTTGTCGACCGCGCCAGCCAGGTGAATGATTGGATTATCCAGCCGAGGCACAGAGCCATGCCCGCTGGTGCCATGCGCCACCACTGAAAAACCGCGCGGAACTTTCTGCGTGGTGGAAACGGCTACGTACTGGGTCTTGCCGTCTTCTTGCGGAATGTCGCCGCCTTCATTCAGCGCATACTCACAAGCGATTTCGTCCCAGTGCTTTTCCACCAGGAAATCGATGCCGAACTGGCTGGTGCCTTCTTCGCCGGCTTCCGCCAGCAGGATCACATCGCGATCAAGCGGGACCTTCATGCGATGCAGCAGCAGAAACACTTCCAGGTTTGCGGCGTCCATGGATTTGTCATCGACCGAGCCGCGGCCATAAAGATAACCGTCTTTAATGGTGGCTGCGAACGGATCCATCGTCCATTTGTCACGCTCAACGCCCACAACATCCAGGTGTCCCATAAGCAGCAGCGGCTTCTTCTTTCCGTTCCCTTTGAGCCGAGCGATGAGGTTGCCGCGACCGGGAGCAGATTCAAAGATTTGTGCTGTGATCCCTTCAGCGGCCAGCACACCCTTAATATATTCAGCGGCGCGCGTTTCATTGCCGGGAGGATTGCTGGTATCGATCTTTACCAGGTCAGCCAGAAACTTGACTGCCTCAGTCTGCGCGGCACTGGCGTCAAGCTGGGTTTGGCCAACTGACGCTCCGGAAAATAGCGAGATAACCAAAAAAGCTACGGCAGCAAATCGGCACATCTTTGAGCACCTCTCAAAAAACAAAACGCTCGGTTGAGCAGCACGCCAGTTTAAATGGCCTGGCGGTAAACGCACGTATCTGATTGCCAAAAGTCCGGCCGGAATCAAGCGAGCAGTTTCATTCAGATATGCAATTCCCTTTTCGGCCTTATAAAAAGGCACTGCTTAGTCTAGTCCATCAGTAACTTGTAAAGAATATTGGAGGCAACTAATCTTGGGCCAAGGTTCGCCCAGAGGATAGATACGAATGAGTAATTGAGGAGAATTTCACGTGGATACATCCATATTAAGTTCCACCTACGACTTTCGGTTGGTGGCACTCTCAGTTGTGATTGCGATTTGCGCGTCATACGCGGCGCTTAATCTTGCAGGACGCGTAACCGCAGCGCGAAACAGTGCAAGGATTGCCTGGCTGATGGGCGGCGCAGTGGCCATGGGCACAGGCATTTGGTCAATGCATTACACGGGAATGCTGGCCTATCATTTGTCAGTCCCGGTGTATTACCACATTCCGACTGTCATTTGGTCGCTGGTAGCAGCGATCGTGGCTTCATTCATTGCGCTTTTTGTGGTGAGCCGCCAGCGTATAACTTTCGTCCACGTAGCCGCCGGAAGCTTGCTGATGGCAGCGGGCATTTCCAGCATGCATTACATGGGAATGGCTTCAATGCGGCTCCCGGCCATGCATCATTGGGATATGACATTTGTGGTCCTCTCGGTTGTCATCGCGCTGGTTGTAGCTCTGGCAGCGTTGGGACTGACTTTTCTGTTTCGTGAAGAAGGTCACGATAAGGTGCTTAAGGGCGTCTGCGCCATCATCATGGGTTTTGCGATCCCCGCCATGCACTACACAGCGATGGCCGCTGTCACTTACACCCCGATGCCAGACACACCAGATATGACCAATGCTGCGGATATTTCTGTGTTTGCCAATGTAGCGATTATCGTAGTTACATTTGTGGTACTTGGATCTGTATTCTTGATTCCACGCGGGTCCGCACCAGCGCAGGAACCGGTCTCATCCGAAGCATAACAGTAAGAGAAAGCTGAAAAAACTCGGCTGGCGAAGACGAGGCAGCGTGCAACGCAAGCTTCTTGCAGCAATCAAATCATCAGTTCGTTGGGGAAGCTTTAAGACTTGCTGCCGTGTGCTGCAGCACAGCCTCAAGCTTCTCCAGACTGAGAACCCCGGCAGGTACGCCACCCTGGGCCATATCGGCTGATCCGCCGCCGCGGCCGCCGAGCTGCGACATGGCTTCTTTCATCAGTTTGCCCATGTTGGATTTCTGTCCAGGACTCTGGGCAAAGACCAGCGTGGGCTGGTCGCTGGCCGAGGCCAGCAGCGCAACTACATTGGGCTTCCCTGCCGTAAGTTTCTGGGCAAGCAATTTTATAAAGACCGCATCGCGATCGGGGAAAAATTCAGTAATTATCTGTGGCGAGCCGCTGGTTTGAGCAAGCATGCGTTCGGCGTAAAGCTCTGCCAACTCTTCCAGCAGCTTGTGCTGGGTGTTTCCGGCCGCTTTGGTTTCTTGCAGTAATTTCTGTATCTGTTGCGGCACATCGTAAATATGGCTGGAATAAAGTGTTGCGGCTTCTGTAAGTGTGAGGTAATCGCGACGCGCCGTATTAACCGCTCGGAGTCCGCATACAAACTCCACGCGAACGCCCTGTTTTACTTTTTCAATCTTGCGCAGCAGGATGCTGCCAATCTGGCCAGTGGCGCGGACGTGGGTACCGCCGCACGCCGTAAGATCAAACTCCGTGATGTCGATCAGGCGCAGGTCGCCCGTCTGCTTCGGCGGAAGCTTGCGAAGGCCGAGTTGTCGCGCTTGTTCCAGCGGCACAAAGCGGATGCCTACAGGACGGTCTTCAGCAATCACCTCATTCGCCAATAGCTCCGCTCTCTGGGCTTGTGCAACGGACAGCCCAGCAGTTTCCAGATCAATCGTGCAGCTTTCCTCGCCCATGTGGAAGCTGACGGTGGCCATATTAAAGAGTCGGATGAACGCGGCCGAGAGCACATGCTGTCCCGAATGTTGCTGTACGTGATCACGCCGACGGGCAGCATCCACGCTGCCATGTACCTGCGTTCCTGCAGCGAGTGACGTGGAAGCAAAATGTAAAATGCGCCCATCTTCCTCGTCCGCAACTTCTGTGATAGCGACTTGTTGGTCGCCAGCGGTCAACATGCCGAGATCGTGCACCTGCCCGCCGCTGGTAGGATAAAAAGCCGTACGGTCGAGAACTATGGCATGTTTGCCGCCGCGTGTGAGCGCTTCAACCACGCGCGCGTCGAAGTCGTAAAGGAAAGAATCGTGATAGTAGAGGCGGTCAGTAGCCATAATTTCAACAAAGGAAAAAAATTAGCCGCGAATGCACGCGGATCAACACGAATCAATTCTAAAATATCTTGGTTCTTTCCTGCCGCCCACAACTCTTTATGCTGCACTTGAATTGAAATGATCTACACGCTTATCTTCAGTGCTTGCGCGATCACATCAATATATTTCAATCCCGAGCCGGTATTGAAGATCACAACCTTGTCGGTAGGCTTCAGAAAACCTTCATGCAGCAACCGCTGATACGCGGGAAGACAAGCGGACCCTTCAGGAGAAGCGAAAAGCCCTTCCTTGCTCGCCCATTCTTTCACTCCCCGGAAAATCTCTTCGTCCGATACAGCCACCGCCGCGCCGCCGCTCTGCTTCAGGATGTCGAGAACGATGTAGTCCGCATACGGTTTGGGCACGCGCAAGCCAGCAGCAGCAGTCTGCGCACCCTGCCAAACTTCCGCTACAGGCTTGTGTTCATTCCAGGCTTTTACCACCGGAGCACAACCGGCGGCTTGCACAACGACCATCTTGGGGCGCTTCTTTCCAATCCATCCCAACTGCTCCATCTCATCGAAGGCCTTCCACATGCCGATAAGACCCACGCCGCCACCAGTAGGATAAAAGATGGCGTCCGGCAGTTCCCAGTTGAGTTGTTCAGCCGCTTCATAGCCCATGGTCTTCTTGCCTTCGACGCGAAAGGGTTCTTTCAAAGTCGAAATATCAAACCAGCCTTCTGCCTGTTTGCGCTCATTCACCATCTTGGCGCAGTCAGAGATCAGACCATCCACCAATGTGACATGCGCGCCATAAGATTTGCATTCCACAAAGTTCGCCAGCGGAACATCTTTGGGCATAAAGATGTGCGCTTCAATCCCAGCGGCGGCGCAGTATGCAGCCAGGGCGCTGGCGGCATTGCCGGCGGAAGGCACCGCCAGCTTTTTCAATCCATATTGCTTGGCCATGGTGACTGCGGCGCAAAGCCCGCGGGCCTTGAATGATCCGGTAGGATTCAGTCCTTCGTCCTTTATATAGACGTTGGGGTACTCGCGGCTGGGCAGCATGGGCGTAAAGCCTTCACCCAGAGTTACAGGCGAATCACCGGGAAGAACTTCATGGTAACGCCACATGGTGGCAGGGCGCCCGCGAAGAGAGTCGGGCGTGAACTTGCCTTTCAGCGCAGCAAGATCAAAGCGGACGTAAAGTGATCCGCCATCTTTGGTGCAGATAGTTTGCGGCTGTGCGCCGCTGAGATGTTCTCCGCATTTGGAGCATTCAAGGTAAGCAATCTGGGCCATGCATGAGAGTTTAACAAACGCGCCTAGTGATACCTCTTCTCACCTGCTGGAATCTCCACTGGCAATCGGTTTCGCGCGGTTGGCAAGGGACATGTTGCATACGGGTTATAGGCGCAGGGCGGGTTGTAGGCCTTGTTGAAGTCGATCTCTACATGTCCATCCTTCGGCGGATCAGCATCAAGAAAGCGCGCTGCCTGATATGTTTCTTTCTTGCTCGTAAGATCGCGAAAAACAATAAACAGCCCGCCCGAACCATTATCTTCGGCATCAAGCCGATATTCTTTGCCATCGAGCATAAAAGCTACATAGCCGGAGAAGTAGGTTGGTCCACGATCGCCAAGCATGTTTTGAATCTCCACTTCGCGCGGCTTAGGATACGCCACAAAACGCGCATTGAAGTGATAGGCCTCATTCACCGGATACCAATGGAGGCCTTTGAAATTATTGCGCAGGTCACTGTTTTTGTCTTTCACTCGGACTGCATAGCGCTTCCCGCTGGCGTGGACAAAGAAAGTCAGATCGCCGATGGTAAGCCGGTCCTCTTTGGAATCAGGACGAAGTTCCATGCTCTCAACTGGCTTTCCTCTTAAAGTAATCGGCACGCCAGGATTTACGTGAATGATGGTCTTACCATTATGGAGATCAAAGTGACCTGCCTTAGCTGGAACATAGTCATACGGCAGCACAACTGCATTGTCGGCGGCAGAACCAAAACTGTTCTCGCCTTCATGAAGCCACAAAAGAGCTGTAACGGTAAGCCAGCCATCATCGGCTTTCAGCGTGGCTTCATAAGACTGCCGCCACTTTTCTACGGATTGCTGATAAGGAGAAATCTCAATCGTGCCAAGACACACACTGCCAGCCAGCAACAGCCACACAACGTGAGTACGTGACAGGAGGCTCATGACAGTTACTTCTTATCCTCGGCTCCCGCTTCGCGAAGTGATTTGGGATCAGATAAATTTCTTGGCGAAGCTTTCTGCAACGTGCTCACCATGAGCCGCCCAGCGGCGGGAGTTCCTACCTTATGGCCGATCACAACATCGCGTGCAGAAACTTTTCTGCCATAGACTTTTTCCGTCGCGCTGTTGTCAGGACGCAGAGTTGAGCCATCCAGAGAGATGCCGGCAAAGAGTCCACGTGAACGTGAGTAAGTAAGAATTTCAGCGTGCATCAGGACATCCGTAGCTGCCTGCGCATCGCGACCCTTTGGCCCAGCGGCAGCGGCCGCGTCAGCGCCAAGCTTGACCTTGCTTTTCAGGATGGAATCAATGCCTTTTGGATTGACTACAAGCAGCACAAAGTCAGTTGCTTGGCCGCCCAGTTGGAAGCCAATGTTGCCGCCTTCCAGCGCAACCATCGCAGGCGGTCCCCACCCTCCGGTAAAGCTGGCGCCGCCGCGGCAGGTCATGGCGCCACGCCCATAATTTCCGCCAATGCCAACAGCAAGTTTTTTCACCGACGGAATTACGATCACGCATTCAGACTTATCCAGCACCGTCTTGGGAATGTTGTCTGGAATATTCAAGATTTCCATCAGGACTTCACCGGCATGGCGGAGGCGGTCGGCTTCATGCTGCTGTGCCTGCACGCCGCTACAGAGTACGAGCGCAGCGATTGTGAAACTGAAAATCTTCTTCATGGTCTTTCCCTCTTTCAAAAAGCTTTTTAAGCCCATGCAGCTTCCCAACATGAGTGCATAGCCATTTCACAATTTCAGGTTGCATCCCTTTGCGATCATATAAACTTTATCACCTCTGGAGGTAGCAGATGCGGCTTCGAGCACGTGTCATACGGTTTCTCTTAACGTCGGCGATTCTTGTGTCGGTAGCGCAGGCCCGCGTCGTGCGGGCGGAGATTACGTCGCGCACTGACATACAGGACGGCAAGCCATTTGGAAACTCCGGCGCCTATGAAAAGATCCTCGGACGCGTGTACTTCGCCGTTGATCCTGCGAACCTGCACAATCGGCAGATTGTGGATTTGGATAAAGCTCCGCGAAACGCGCAGGGTGAAGTGGAGTTTTCTGCCGACCTGTATCTGCTCAAGCCCAAAGACATGGCCAAAGGAAACCATGCAGTTCTGTTTGAGGTTTCCAATCGTGGCGGGCGAGGCATTCTCTCGCTCGTCAATGGGCGCGAAGGCGAATTTGGCGATGGCTTCCTCATGCGCCAGGGATACACGATCGCCTGGGTTGGATGGGAGTTTGATCTTTCCAGCCAAGGTGAGCGCCTGCGGCTCTCCGCGCCGATTGCTCATGGTCCTGGTGGAAAAGAAATTCATGGGTTGGTGAGGGGAGATTTTACGCCCGCTGAAAAGCGTGATGACTGGCCACTGGGACACATCCTGCTCGGTCCTGACGGCGGAAATAGTTACGCGGTGGATGATCCGGTTAGCGCTGCCAACGTGCTCACCGTCCGCGATACACCTACTGGAGCACGCACAAAGATTCCGCGGAGCGATTGGAGCTTCGCCCATGTGGTGGATGGGAAGCTTATGTCCGATCCGCATTTCATCCATCTCAATAGCGGGTTCGTTCCCGGCAAGATTTACGAAGTGGTCTACAGCAGCAAGAATCCTGCCGTGGTCGGCGTGGGGCTGGCTGCGGTGCGGGATTTTCTTTCCTTTTTGAAGTACGATCCGCAGGCGACATCGCCGGTGAAGCGCGTTTACGCCGTGGGAATTTCACAGAGTGGAAGATTTCTGCGGCACTTTATCTATCAGGATTTCAATGCCGACGAGCAGGGCCGCCAAGTCATGGACGGCATAATCGCGCACGTTGCAGGCGCGGGCCGGGGAAGCTTCAACCATCGCTTTGCTCAGCCTTCACGCGACGCGCAGCCGATGTCGAGCCTCTTCTTCCCCACTGATCTCTTCCCTTTCACCGATCTGGCTGAAGAGAATCCCAGTACACATGCCGCTGCGGGGCTGCTGGATGCGGCGAGCAGCTCGCACAGCATACCGAAAGTTTTCTACACAAACACTTCATATGAATATTGGGGGCGCTCAGTATCTTTGATTCATACAACAGCCGATGGGAAAAAAGATGCGCCCATGGCGCAGAATACTCGTGTCTACTTCCTGGCAGGACTCGAGCACTTCACCGTGCCATTTCCGCCGGAGAATCGCGTGGGAAAAAATCCCGACTACACCGCGCAGCAGAAGGCTAATCCCAATCCGATTCAGTGGTACTGGCGCGCGCTGATTACAGACATGGACCAGTGGGTGAAAGATGGCAAAGAGCCGCCACCAAGCACATATCCGAAGATCGCCGAGAAGACGCTTGTGCCGCTCACGGAATGGAAGTTTCCAAAGATTCCCGGAGTGAACACGCCGCACGAGGTGAGTCTTGCCTACCGATTGGACTTTGGCCCGCAGTGGAAGCAAGGGATCGTCACTATTGATCCCCCGCGTGTCGGCGCTCCGTTTGGCGTGCTGGTGCCGCAGAGCGACCCCGACGGCAACGATCTTGGCGGTGTGCGTCTGCCTGAACTACAAGTGCCTCTGGCCACCTATACAGGATGGAACCTGCGTGATCCCAGCATTGGCGCGCCGGAGCAGCGCGTGAGTTTTCTGGGATCGTGGATTCCGTTGACGAAGACGGCAGAAGAGCGTAAAAAATCAGGCGATCCGCGCGTTTCCATTGCTGAGCGCTATAAGTCACAGGATGAGTACCTGGGCAAGTTTGAGCAAGCGGCCAAGAAGCTAATCGAGCAGCGCTTCCTGCTACAGGAAGATCTGCCGGCAATCCTTGAGAGAGGCAAGCTGGAATGGAAGACGATTGCAGGACAATAAGCAACTCTCTTTGTCTTGATCATTTGCTCGGCTGTTCCCAATTAAAGCCGGGAGACTCAGCGCGCACATTGAGCAATTGATACTCCTTGACAGAGTAGCGCAGATCCAATCGCTCATTGGGAATGTATCCGTCAATTGTGAAGTAAAAGAGACCGCGCTCGTCCGGCTTGTCAATCAACACAGCATAGGTGTCACCAATTTGGATTTCCGCTATACGGGTAAACTTTGAATAGAGTTCCGGTGAATGAACCCGCTGGACATTGAAGGCCTGGGCGCTTCTCAAGTCTTCCAACTTCAGCTTTCCCAAATCGGCGATTACGGTCATCTCGTCGCCTGCCGTGCTCCCTTCAAGATAGTCTTGTGAACAATTGCCATTGAAGAGCAGATCTGGGTCGCGCGAACTCTTCGACAAAAAGAGAGCAGTACCAGCATACCCCTTTTGGAAATCTTCTTTGGATCGACAACTATAGCTGGGTGAGAGAGTTACTCTCTTAATTTTGTGAAGATCAGGAAGATCCAGATCCTCCAGCTTTTTCTGGGAGATGGACGGTGATGCAATCAACAATACCGACAGAAGCAAGAGGGGTGATTTCATGGCTCAGGGTCCTTACTTTCTTGAGTTTTGCGGACACAGGCGGCGACTCGACAATATATACTCCAGCAACTCCGCTAAGGTTCCCGCAATTTCACAATTTGTACAAAACCCCTCTGTTTGCGATATGATTCGCGGTCAGCCTTCCTATAACCGCAGGAGTATTCCCGATGAAGACACTCTATAAAATAATTTTTGTTTTGGTCCTGGTGCTGTGCATTCCCTCGCTACTCACAGCCCAGAGCAAGGCCGGAGACCGCACTAAGAAGAGCAGCACTGGAAACACGCAAAAGCCTGTAGCGAATTCAGACAAGAAAACGTCTGACGATGGCGAGAAAGATGCTAAATCCACGACGCCGACCAAGCTTGAGGACAACAAGTCCAAAGACCCGCTGGAGAACGTGAAGTTCCGCAACCTGGGCCCGGCTGTCGGCGGCGGGCGTGTGACCTCTGTCGTGGGCATTCCCGGCAAGCCCAACATCTATTATGTTGGCGCGGCAGGCGGCGGCGTTTTTATGACGCAGGATGGCGGCCTTTCCTGGAAAGCCATCTTTGAGAAGGAGCCTACGGCTTCCATTGGGGCGATTGCAATTGCTCCTTCCAACCCGAACCTGATCTGGGTAGGAACCGGCGAGAAAAATATCCGTAATGACGTGATTACAGGCAAAGGGATTTTCTTCTCACCTGATGCGGGCACCACATGGAAGCACATGGGACTGCGCGATGCCGGACAGATCTCGAACATCGCGATTGATCCGCGCGATCCCAATACGGTTTTGGTCGGAGTGCTGGGCCATGCGTGGGGACCAAACGCCGATCGCGGGGTCTTCCGCACCACGGATGGTGGCAAGACATGGCAGAAAGTTTTATTCGTCGATGAAGAGACAGGCGCAAGCTCGCTGATTATGGACCCGGGCAATCCCATGGTGCTGTTTGCGGGAATGTGGCGGGTGCGGCGCTATCCCTGGGCGCTTGAGTCAGGTGGAACCAGCGGCGGCATTTTCCGCTCGACCGACGGGGGCAACACGTGGAAGAAGCTCACAGAAGGCTTGCCGACAGAACCAACAGGCCGCATCGGGTTGAGCGCAGCGCCGAGCAATCCACGGCACGTTTATGCGCTAGTGGAAAACAAGAAGGGCACGCTTTACGACACCAATGATCTGGGCGACCACTGGAGAATGGTGAGCAACAACCACAACCTGGCGGCGCGCGGATTTTATTTCAGCGAACTCGAAGTTGCGCCGAATGACGAGAACAAAGTTTATTTCATGTCATTCAACGTGATGCTTTCTGAAGATGGCGGCAAGACGGCGCGCAACACTTCGCCGCGCGTACACGTTGACCATCACGCATTGTGGATTGATCCGGAAAACCCGAACCGGATTATCAACGGGAATGACGGCGGCGTTTATGTGAGCGGCGACGCGGGAAAGACCTGGCGTTACCTGGACAATCTGCCAATCGAGCAGTTCTATTCCGTAGCCGACGACGACGAGACACCTTATAACCTCTGCGGCGGCTTGCAGGACAACAATGGTTGGTGCGGCCCCTCAAACAGCCTGAGCCGCGGCGGCATCAGCGGCTTTGAATGGTATACAGTGACCGGCGGCGACGGAGAATATGTTGTTCCGGCGCGCGGCAAGGGCGAGCACATTGTTTACACCGATTCGCAAAATGGATCGATCCAGCGTGTGAGCAATGACACGGGCATGTCGAACTTTATTCGGCCATACCTGCAGGGCGTTCAGTCCATGAAACCTTCGGACCTAAAGTATCGGTTTAACTGGACTTCCCCGATTGCAGTCTCAATGACCAATCCGAATGAAGTTTATCTTGGCGGCAACGTGTTGTTTCATTCCACCGATGGAGGCAAGACTTGGAACCCCATCAGCCCCGACGTGACACGGAATGACAAAACCAAGCAGCAAAGCAGCGGCGGCCCGATCTGGCTGGACCTGAGCGGTGCAGAGACTGTCGGCGCAATTCTATCGATTTCAATCTCGCCAGTCGACCCGAAAACAATCTGGGTCGGCACAGACGATGGTCTAGCTCAGGTGACGCGCGATGGCGGACAGAACTGGACCAACGCTACCGCAAACATCGCGAACCTGCCGCAGTGGGGACGCCTGCAACAAATTGAGGCTTCGCCTATTGACGCCAACACGGCTTATATCGCGGTGGACTTCCATGAAGTGGAAAACAATAAGCCGTATGTTTATAAGACCCACGACGGCGGCAAGACATGGACGTCAATTTCAGCCGGCCTGCCGCAGGAAGATCCAGCGCGCGTGATCCGCGAAGACCCGAACAAGAAAGGCTTTTTGGTTCTGGGAACAGACACCAGCCTGTTCTATTCGAGTGACGATGGCGCACACTGGACGCAGATCAAGAGCAATTTCCCCACAGCTTCAGTCTATGACATTAAGTTCATTAAGAAGTCCCATGACTTGGTAGTGGCGACGCACGGGCGTGGTCTCTTCGTAATGGATGATATTAGTCCGCTGGAAGAAAGTGGTGCGGAATTGGCGCGGAGCGACTTTCATCTATTCCCCATGTCCCCGGCGGTGAACTGGCACAACTGGAATAAGCACGGTTTTGCCAGCGGCGGATATGTCGCTCCCAATCCAATGAACGACGCGGTAATCAGCTATTGGCTGCCGAATGAGATCAAGGAGAGTGATCGTGGGGGCGGCGGACAAAGCACCGGACCAAGCGGCGACCGCGCAGGCGGTGGCCGGCGCAGACCGAATGGCGAGACAGCGGTAAAGATCACCGTGACCGACAGCAGCGGGCAGCCAGTGCGTACCATGTATGGGACGACAAAATACGGTCTCAATCGAGTGGCGTGGAATTTGCGCTATGACGGGCCAAAGAAGCTGAACTTCCTACCTCCTCCTGAAGGGCAGGATGAGCAGGATTTCTTCTTTGATCCCAACATTGGGCCCAACGCGTTGCCGGGCACATACAAAGTTGCGGTAACGGTGAACGGCAAAACAGAAACCCAGACAGTGGATGTCCAGACCGATCCGCGCTTCAAGTTTGACGCCGAAGGCATGCGCGCGCAGTTGAAGCTGGGACTTGAGTTGCGCGATGAAGTCTCAGCCTTGCATGAAGCGCTGAACCGGCTTAACGGCCTGCACAAGCAGATCACCAGTCTGCAAGAGCTGCTGGCATCCGATGAAGGCCAGCAAGGGGGTGCGAACGGCAGCGCAACCAACGTCGCCTACAAACCGGTACTGGATGAAGCGAAGGCGCTGGACAAGAAAATCATGGCAATCCAGGAGCCGCTCTACAACAATGACATTCAACCCGGCAGCCAGGATGATATCCACTATCTGCAACGCTTCCAGAACCGCCTGCAAGGAGTAATGCGCGGCGTGATGGGCGGTCCCGGAGAAGCGCCCAGCCCGTTGCTGGTGGAAGAAGCGGCTGAGGTTCGCAAAGAACTGGAAACGCAACTGGCACAGGTAAACACGTTCCTGACCACTGAAGTCACCGCGTTCAACAAGAAAGCGGCGGAGCATGGGTCGAGCACCTTGTTTGCAGGCGAGCCAATCCAGATCAAGTCGGGAGCGGGTGCGGCGTCAAGCGCCAGCACAGGCAATGATCAGGACCAGGACGAAGATCAAGACTAGCTCAGAAATAACGCAAATCAAGATGGGGCGCGGCCAAGTGGTCGCGCCCTGTTTTTTGCTCCAGCGATCTGTTAGTGCATTACTTTACTGAAGTGAGGACAGATGGCAAGCTTGATCGATTCTCTTCCGCGGGATTACGGCGCGAATGGCTGCGGTGCCGCCATTCGCTCGTTCGAGAGCTGCGTTGAGTCTGCTCAGCATGAAGCTTTTCACCAATTACATCGCCAAGCTGGTGGGCGCTCGCCTGGAGAACGTTGAGGTCGTCAGAGGTGAATGCGTCCGGTTGCAGACCATACAGGGATAGAACCCCAACCGTGCGGCCTGCATTAGACAAAGGAACCGCCAATGCTGACGACAGCGCAAAACTTCGCGATCCTTCAAGTCCCGGTTCAACTTTGGGATTGCCATTGATGATGTAATTACCCGTTTCGGCTACCCAGCCCGCCAATCCTTGCCCGTTGCGAATGTGCAGAGAGGAAAGGTGGCGTACATTCTCGCCCATAGTAAAACGTGGAACCAGAAAGTCGCCTTGCACCGCAAAAACCGCCAACGCGTCGAATCGTACAAGGTGACGAAGGCGCAGAGCAGCAGCGGAAAGTGTTTCATCAAGAGTAAGAGGCTGTTCAGTCCAGGTGAGTACGTCAATGAGATTCAGCCCAGAATGCGATTGAGATGAAGGGACAACGCTGGCAGCAAACCCCGCGTCGGGCGCAGCACCGCGTTCAACTTTTGCGTCGATTGATAGCTTGGGACGTTCTTCAGGTTTCTGCGAGCGAGCTAAATGCTCCAATTCGACGTAACGTGCCTGCAACGCCGCGACGACCTGCGGATCAAAAGCCTTGCCGGACTCACGAACAACGTGTGCCATCGCTTCATCCAGTGGCAAAGCGCGTCGATACTGCCGGTCAGAAGCTAGCGCATCAAGACAATCAACGGCAGAGAGAATGCGTGCGCCTATTGGAATGTCTTCGCCAGAAATGCCATCAGGGTAACCGCTGCCGTCCCACTTTTCATGATGGGAATGGACGATGGGCGCAACCGGATACGGGAACCTGACCTGTTCAACAATTTCCGCACCCACAATGGGGTGAATCTTCATCTTCTCAAATTCTTCAGGCGTTAATTTGCCCGGCTTGGAGATGATGGCCTCAGGAACAGCAAGTTTCCCGATATCGTGCAGAACAGACGCGGCCTGTAAAGCCTGCATTTCAGAAGGCGACAACCCAAGATCTTTGCCCAATTCCATGGCATAAACACGCACGCGCTGGAGATGATCTCCGGTTGTGTGGTCTTTGGCTTCAATTGCCAGTGCCAAAGTTTCAATGGTCCGCATGTTCAGGGAAGCCAGATCTTCAAGATGCCGCTTCTCATCTTCCCAGCGGCCAAGGTGCATGCAGTATGAACGGTAGATGACGTAAACGGCCGGCAAAACCAGAATAGACATTTCCCATCCAGCCAGCCGGTTCACGAACTGAATGAGGCCTGCGATTGCGGCGCCAATCAGATAATAAGGAAAGGTCCACGAGTAGCCGGTGTCCCACTTGGTGATGATCGAGCTGTTCTCCGCCAGCGCTACAACGGTAGCCACGGGGAAACTGTTCAACAAGAAGTAAACGATTGCAGCCACAAGCAGCGGCAACGGGGGACGCGAGCGGAACACGTGATTGAAAAGCACCACATAGGTCCAATAGGCTGCAGTGATCGCCAGTGATACCTGAGAGAGATTGAAAGCAAAGTGTACAAAGCTGAGCCGCTTCTTCGTTCGCCAGAAACACTGGACGACTGTGGCAACCAGAGCCAGAGCAAGCGTCTCAGAGATTGTCATGTTGCAGATGCCCACCAGGAAGAAAACGAAGTTTACTGATACTGTCCCCTCAGACGCGGGTAGAACCGTTTTCAAAGCGGACGCTGCGATAGTAAGCAGAAGATAGGAAGGAAACAGGAGACTATGGCTACTCTGCCAAGGAAACACGCTTGCGAGCAGGCTCAGTGCGCCAAATGCGCACACCAGAAATACGAATGGTCTAGCCCGACCCGGAATCCCGGACATTCTCTCTCCAAGGCTCTTAACGGAAACGATTACGACACAAGAGTGTTTGCCGCATTTTCAGGCCAAAAATAGACATCAACAAGAGAACTTTGGTAACCCCATCTTCGGCAGGATGCGTGAACCGTGGACCTGTGACACCGTTGTCGCATGGCAGTGACAATGCGCCAAAATTCGCCTCACACTTGGAATGGGGGAATCCAGCAATATCTTTATTTGCAATGAGTTAGACAGATTCCCAAATTGGCCCGGCAAGTGCAAACCAAAGTCACGGTACTTACTAAAGTTTTGGGCAGGTTATTCATGATGAAAAGAACCCTAATTCTTGTTCTGGCGCTTTTGGTCCCGTTGTCACTTTTTGCAGACAACAGCAAGATTTCGCCTGATTTGCAAAATTCGACTTCCACGGGCCAAGAGCAAGTCGTGGTCCAATACGCGCCTGGCACTCAGCTGAGTTGCAGCGGGTTGCTTGGGCTGCTGGGCTGCGTCGTGAATGACGTGCTTAAGCTGGGCGGCGCAGTTTTGGGGCAACTGCCTATTGTGAATGGCTTAGTGGCATCGCTGGACCACAATGCGATCGTATCTCTCTCAAATCAGTCCAATGTTGTTTACATCAGCAAAGACCGGACGCTCACTCCATTCTTTGATAACGCAGGCCCGGCGGTAAACGCATCTGCCGCCTGGCAGTCAAACTATACCGGAGCCGGGATTGGCGTAGCGCTGATTGATAGCGGCGTGAACAATCACCCCGATTTGGCGACAACGGGCTTCCTGCCGTTCTCACGTATCGTTTACAACAAAAGTTTTGTGGCAGGCGATTCCAGCGCCGCCGACGCCTACGGCCATGGCACACATATTGCCGGCCTGATTGCCGGAAATGGACTGAGCTCAACCGGACCCCTATTCTCGCAGAACTTCAAAGGCATTGCGCCGGGAGCACACATCGTAAATCTGCGAGTGCTTGACGCAAACGGAAGCGCCACCGACAGTTCGGTAATTGCTGCTATTAACCAGGCGATAAGCCTCAAGTCGCAATACAACATTCGAGTAATTAACCTTTCATTGGGACGTGGCGTATTTGAAAGCTACAAACTGGACCCTCTGTGCCAGGCTGTAGAAAAAGCGTGGAAGAACGGGATTGTAGTGGTGGTAGCGGCAGGTAACAATGGTCGCTTTTTGCCAACGAGCGGATACGGAACAGTAACCTCGCCCGGAAATGATCCATATGTGCTCACGGTAGGTTCCATGAAGCCGATGGGAACACCAGAACGCACGGATGACCTGATTGCCAGCTACAGTTCGAAAGGGCCTACGCTGCTCGACCACATCGTAAAACCGGACCTGGTTGCTCCGGGCAATTTGCTGGTTTCTACGGAAACAAGCAATACCACGCTTTACAACACTGAACTAGACAATCGCGTGCCGTACAGCGCCTACATGTATGGAGGACCGTCAAGCCCGTCAAAGTTCTACTTTGAACTGAGCGGCACCAGCATGGCGACCGGAGTTGTAAGCGGCGCCGTGGCAGACCTGTTACAGGCGCATCCGACATTGACGCCTGATCAGGTGAAGGCCAGACTAATGAAAACCGCTTCGAAAAGCTTCCCCACCACCAGCAGCGTGTACGATCCGGCGAGCGGCATCACCTACACTTCACAGTACGATGTCTTTACGGTCGGAGCCGGTTATGTGGATCTGCAGGCGGCGCTGGCGAGCACGGAATTATCCAGCGGGAGCGCCATGTCACCCACGGCCGTTTACGATTCGAACACCGGCAACGTGTCCCTGAATAGCAATTCGTCTTCAACCTGGGGCACGTCGCAAACGTGGTCAGGACCGGCGGTTTGGGGAAACTCTCAGTTTACGGGAGGAAGTTCCATTATGTGGGGCGCAAATACCACCGGTGGCTCCTCTATTATGTGGGGCGCTTCCGGCTTGTGGGGCAGTTCCATCATGTGGGGTGCAAACACATCTTCAGGGTTCTCCGCGATTTGGGGCAATAGCATCATGTGGGGCGCAAGCACGACTGGTGGCTCCTCGATCATGTGGGGCGCCAGCGCAGATAAGGGAGAGTAAGAGAAACGGCTGGAAAAATCCGTTCTGGTTAAGGCGTGGCCTATAAGGTCACGCCTTTTCATTGTGGCTATTGCGCAAAAAAAACCGCCGGGCAAGGGGCCCGGCGGGAACCATGGAGTTGCAAGGCTAGAACCGTATAGTCCCGCCAAACACAAGTCTGCGACTTGCGGAGACGGGGAAGTTGATACTTGAGGGAACATCGTTGGTCACTGTGGGATCGCCAAAGCCTACAAATGGAGCTCTGGGCGCACCAGCATCCTCCAGGAATGGATCAACACTGGAGTAGTTAGGATGATTCAAGAAATTGACGACGCTTGCGCGTTGCCTCCACTTTTGGTGATGATGTTTACCACCGAGCCGGCATTGCGGCCGTACTCAGGCCCGAACTGGTTTGTGACCAGCACATACTGGCTCACCCACTCGGTATCGGAGACAAACAGTCCAGGTCCCGCAACACTGTTGTCGTTATTGTTTTGGCCGTCAATCTGTTGGTCATTGTCCCGACCACGAAGGCCGTTCACAGAAAATCCGGTTCCGCCGTTTACGTTAGAAAAATTGTTGTCTCGACTGGCGCCCACGCCTGGAACAAATAGTGCTAAATTATCGAGCCCTTCGTTTTCCTGCCCACCGGCAAAGGTCGAAAGAACGTTGCTGGTAAATGTATTGGTGACCTGTGATTGAGTTGTTTCCATCAATGGCGCTTCAGCCGTGACTTCCACCGTGGTGCTGGCTTCGCCTACCGTAAGTTTGACGACGTTGACGCTGCTATCGCGGCCAGCCACTACCGCAACGCCATTCTGCACAACGGTTTGAAATCCCGGAGCCGTGATCTCAACTCGGTAATTCCCTGCTGGTATGAGGTTGAAACGGAAAACACCTTCATTATTAGTTGTGGTTTTTAGTTGAGCGCCGGTGTCAGTGTTGGTTGCTTTTACCGCCGCGCCCGGGATGACTGCACCATTTGGGTCAGCCGCAGTCCCGGAAATTGAGCCCTTTAGTACTTGCCCCATTGTTGCTACGCAACTTATGAGTGCAATAAAGACTATGAGTTGTTCTACCCTGGTTCTCATCTTGAATCTCCCATTATCCGAAATGACATTTGCCCATCGCTCGGTAAGACCGACGATGAACCCTTCAATAAAAACGTGCAGTCTGCTTGAACTTAATGGGCCGATCTTCTCTGTTAAGCTTGCTGGGCCGAACCGAGGAAGTCAGCCTCTCATTGATTGGAGAGTAGTTACTATTGAGTAACTATGGCAATACGGCATAAGGGAAGGCTCCAGGTCGGCCATGTTGCGAAGTAGAAATAAACAATTCAAGATGTAGGTGCAGGTTCGCTTTTTGTATTAGAGTTCAGGCACTTTGCCCCAAAGTGATCCGTACTGTTGCCGGGAACGTTTCTGGCTGCTAGCATAAATCTTTTATTTTCTTGCGATTATCACTTGCCCGACTGCCATGTTTAGAATGATCAGCACCCAGCCATGGATGGGGTGAAATGCCAAGGCTAACAATTCGGAGTTGACGAGGTCTAAAGCGTTTGTCCCACATACAGATATGAGCGGGCGCAGTTTATCGTGCCCGACGTGTGTCGCAGAGGCTTCTGTGACCAGGAAAAGTTTGTCGCAACAAAGATTCAAAGGAGAACTACGTGACCGCAATACGCTGCATTCTGGCAAGTTTGATTTGTTTCATCGCATTGAACGGCTTCGCGCAGACCGCCGAGGAACTGGTCGCGAAGAATCTGCAAGCCAAAGGCGGAGTGGACAAGATCAAAGCCATCAAGTCGGTACGCATGACCGGCAATTTTGACGCCGGAGGTTTTAAAGCAATCGTAGGCGAATTGAGCAAGCGTCCGGATATGGTAAAAGAAACTTTCACCCTGCAGGGCATGACTCAAGTCCAGGCATATGACGGGTCGAACGGCTGGCAGATATCACCTTTCGATGGTCGGAAGGACCCGGAGATGCTGGGTGAAGACGACGTTCGTGGACTCGCTGAAGATGCAGACATTGATGGACCGTTTGTGGATGCACAGGCCAAAGGCAATAAGATCGAGTACCTGGGTCATGATCAGGTAGACGGCGATGACGCTTACAAACTGAAAGTTACGTTGAAAAACGGCGATATCTTTTACTACTACCTGGATCCGGACACATACATCGAAATCCAGATTGATAAGCAGCAGTTCATCCGTGGCTCAGTGCGTGAGAGCGTGACCATGCTGGGATCATACAAGCCGGTGAACGGTGTGATGTATCCCTTTTTCATTGAAAGCGGCCCGAAGAACAATCCTGAGCAGCGGGGCAAAATTACCGTTGCCAAAATGGAAGCCAACGTACCCATTGAGGACAGCGAGTTCAAAATGCCTGCCGCCCCCGCAGCGCCACCTGCCCCCAAGGCGACACCAAAACAATAAGCGCTACAACCACCCTACCGATTATTT
Organism: Candidatus Angelobacter sp.; assembly: GCA_049688735.1. Classification (GTDB taxonomy): domain Bacteria; phylum Acidobacteriota; class Terriglobia; order Terriglobales; family Acidobacteriaceae; genus Angelobacter. Next base: position 21,959 of record JBAVLE010000168.1, read on the forward strand.
TGAGAGGAATTTCATAATGATGATTGGCCGCTGTCCCTTTTTCATTCTGCGCTCGACCGCTGTGTTTGCCTTCCTGTGTGCTCTCTGTCTGGGCGTGTCAGCCCAGACGCCTGCGCCGGTGAAATACGATTCCGGCACCATTTCCGGTTTAGTGGCGAGAAACATTGGCTCCGCGACCATGGGTGGACGAATTTCCGCTATTGACGGGGTGGATGAAAACGGCAAGATCACTGTCTTTGTTGGATCTGCCAGCGGCGGCGTTTGGAAGTCAATCAATGGGGCCACAACTTTCAGGCCGGTATTCGACCGCGAGCCCGTACAGTCGATTGGTGCAGTAACAATTGATCCCTCAGACCACAAGACTGTCTGGGTGGGAACGGGCGAAAGCTGGACCAGAAACAGTGTTTCCATTGGCAATGGAATTTATAAATCGACAGATGGCGGTGAAAACTGGGCCAACGTGGGATTGAAAGATTCAGAGCACATCGCGCGCATCATAGTTGATCCTAAAGACAGCAACACGGTTTACGCTTGCGCCACCGGCCATCTATGGAACGACAATGATGAGCGCGGCGTCTATAAGACAACTGACGGCGGCACAAACTGGAAAAAAGTTTTGGCCGGTGCAAACGGATCAACCGGCTGCGCAATGCTCTCCGCCAATGCCCAAGAGCCGAACACGATCTATGCCGCGATGTGGGACTTCCGCCGCCAAGGCTGGACATTCCGTTCCGGCGGGCCCGGCAGCGGCTTGTTTAAGAGCACGGATAAAGGCGATCACTGGACTGAAATCGCACCCAGCAACAGCCAGGGAATGCCGGAGAAGCCATACGGAAGAATTGCGCTGGCAGTAGCGCCTTCCAAGCCTAACGTTGTTTACGCCATGATTGAATCAAAGCAGAGCGCGCTTTACCGCTCAGACGATGCGGGCAAAAGCTGGAAAAAGATGGATGCCAGCCAGTACATGGTGTGGCGTCCGTTTTACTTTGCAAACTTGATCGTCGATCCCAAGAACGAAAACAAAGTCTTTAAAGTTGACCTGGTGCTTTTGCTCAGCGTGGATGGCGGACGCAGCTTCAGTTCCACGGCCAACACACACGGCGACAATCACACTGTTTGGATTGATCCCAACAATACAAACCAGATTTATGCCGGGGATGACGGCGGTTTCTGGAGCAGCAGTGATGGCGGGACCCGGTGGGCGCGTGCCTGGAACCTGCCTACGGCGCAGTTCTATCACGTAAGCGTGGACAATGCGAATCCATACCACGTCTATGGCGGACTCCAGGACAACAGCACTTGGATAGGAGACTCATCGTATCCCGGCGGCATCACCAATTCGCGATGGGAAAATGTCTTTGGTGGTGACGGCTTCTGGGTCTTTGAAGATCCGTCTGACCCGGACTACATTTATGCGGAAGCACAGGGTGGTGAGATTGGGAGAGTCAATCGCCACACGCTGAGCGGTCAGGGCATCAAGCCGCAGCCGGGATACAACGAGAAAAAGCTGCATTTCAACTGGAACACGCCAATCCATCTCAGTCCCAACGAGAAAGGGACTATCTATATCGGAGCGCAGTATCTCTTCCGTTCGCGCGATCATGGCCATTCATGGGAGCGTATCTCACCGGACCTTTCCACCAATGATCCGGAGAAACAGAAGCAGGAGGAGTCCGGCGGTATTACGGTAGACAATTCCGCGGCAGAGATGCACACGTCGATCTACTCAATCAGCGAGTCGCCAAAGAACGGCCAGTTGATCTGGGCCGGGACCGACGATGGCAATCTGCAGATTACGCGCGATGGCGGCAAGCACTGGACCAACGTCGTTGACAACGTGCCAAACCTCGGCAAGAACTCCTGGGTATCAACTGTAATTGCCAGCCGCTTCAATGAAGGGACCGCATACGCCACCTTTGATCGGCATACGTTTGGCGATATGAAGCCTTACCTTTATAAGACAACCGATTTCGGAGGCACATGGACAGCGCTGGTAAGTGACGGGAGCGGCGTGACCGGTTACGCCCACGTCATCACCGAAGACACGATCGATCCCAATCTGTTGTTCATGGGAACCGAGTTTGGCTTGTGGATCTCTATTGATGGCGGCAAGCAGTGGGCGCAATACAAGGGCAGCGGCTTCCCTGCCGTGGCAGTGCGGGACATTGTGGTCCACCCGCGCGAGTCTGATCTGGTATTGGCCACTCATGGACGCGGCATCTGGATCATTGATGACATTTCTTCATTGCGCGCTCTCACGCCGGAGCTGATGGCGAAGCAAGCCGTGCTACTGGATTCCACGAGCACTCAGTATCTGAATGCGAATGGTGGATGGGCGGAAGGCGATGCAACTTTCTCCGGCCCCAGCCGCACCACAGACGCGTTTATTACTTTTTACCAAAAAAATCGGCATATCTTTGGCGACATGAAGATTGAAATTATTGATCCGGACGGAAAAGTAGTGGATACCATTGCGGGCAGCAAGCACCGCGGCTTAAATCGAACAACGTGGTCGATGCGCTTAAAGCCGCCGACGGTCCCGCCTGCGGCTAGCGCGGCATTCGGCGCGGCCACAGGACCCCGCGTCCTGCCGGGAACTTACACCGTAAAAATGACCAAGGGCAATCAGGTCTATACGTCAAAGCTCAAACTGGTGCTCGATCCACGCGCGCCTTATAACGAACAGGATCGCCGCCAGCAGTTTGACCTGGCGATGAAACTGTACAAAATGCTGGAACGCATGAGCTTTGCCGTGGATTCCATGGTGAATTTGCGCGATGCTGCCAATGCGCGCGCAGCTAAACTGCGGGCAACCGATCCGTTGCGCAAGAATATGCAGGAGCTATCACAACAGGCTGATGCATTGCGCTCCAAGATTGTGGCAACTAAGGAAGGCGGCGCAATCACCGGTGAAGAGCGAATCCGCGAATACCTGACCAGCGTCTATGGTGATGTAAATAACTACGATGGCAAGCCGACTAACTCACAGATTGAGCGCACCGATGCGCTGGGCCGCGAACTGGATGACGTGATCAAAGAGCTTGACCAACTCACAACCAAACAGTTGCCGGCTATTAATTCCGGGCTGCAAAAGAAGAAGCTGGAGCCCATCCGGCCACTTACGCAGGACCAATGGGAAAAAATGCATCAGGGTGACACTGGTGCGCAGCCAGGAATGATGGGAGTACGCGAGCGCGATTAACTAAATTTGCAAAACAAAGGGAGGAGTTCTAATACGGAGCTCCTCTTTTTTAAGCGCCTGCCTTGCCAATCTGCGCGTCATAATTGAGGGCTTCCAGACCAAGAAAGCGCGCGCCTTCTCCTAATTCTTCTTCAATCCGCAAGAGCTGGTTGTATTTGGCGATGCGGTCAGTGCGCGACGCCGAGCCGGTCTTGATCTGCCCGGCGCCTGTAGCCACGGCAAGATCGGCAATAAACGTATCTTCGGTTTCACCGGAGCGATGCGAAATTACCGCTGTGTAGGCATTGCGCCGTGCCATGTCAATTGCGTCCAGCGTCTCGCTTACGCTGCCAATCTGGTTGACCTTAATAAGAATGGAATTGGCGATGCCTTCGTCAATACCGCGGCTGAGACGCTCTGTGTTGGTGACAAAAAGGTCGTCGCCCACAAGTTGGATGTGGTCACCCATCTCGTCCGTCATCAGCCGCCATCCTGTCCAATCATCTTCCGCCAGCCCGTCTTCGATAGAAACAATAGGATATTGCCGTGCCCAATCAGCCCAGAATGCCACCATCTCTTCCGACGTCTTAACTGACTTGTCTGATTTCTTGAAGACGTATTTGCCGCTGGCCTTATCAAAAAATTCGCTGGCCGCAGGATCCAGCGCAATGGAAACGTCTATACCTGCTCGAAAGCCCGCTTGCTGCATGGCTTCCAGTATCAATTCAATAGCTTCAACATTGGCTTTGAGTGATGGAGCAAAACCGCCTTCGTCGCCAACTGCGGTGTTGTAGCCGCGCTTCTTCAGCACGGACTTGAGGGTGTGAAAAATTTCAGCGCCCCATTGCAGCGCTTCAGAAAAAGTTTCCGCGCCCACGGGCATGGCCATGAATTCCTGGAAATCAACGTTGCTATCAGCATGCGCCCCGCCATTGAGAATGTTCATCATGGGGACAGGCAAAACGCTGGCGCTCACGCCGCCCAGGTAGCGATAAAGTGGCGTCTTCATGGCGTTGGCGCTGGCACGGGCGCAAGCCATGGACACCGCGAGAATCGAATTTGCACCCAACTTTGCTTTGTTAGGTGTGCCGTCTAGTTCTATCATCGTGTCGTCGATGCGGCGCTGGTCAGAAGCGTCCAGGCTTTGCAGAGCGTCCGCAATCTTTGTGTTCACGTTCTCCACGGCAGTTTGCACGCCCTTGCCCAGATAGCGGTGCTGGTCGCCATCACGAAGCTCAACGGCTTCGTGCTCGCCGGTGGAAGCTCCGCTGGGAACTGCTGCGCGGCCAATTGATCCATCGCCCAGAGTGACCTCAGCTTCTACAGTTGGATTTCCGCGCGAATCCAGAATTTCACGTGCATGTATGTCAACAATACTTGTATCCATGAATGAGTCCCCTTCAGAAGAGCGAGAATTATAAATGAGATGAGAAAAGTGCGATGCGCGTTGAAGAACGAAAGGCACTCAAGTTTCCGCGTTCGCCTGACTTCTGTTATGGTGAAAGTTTACTTCAGGGAGATCATTGCCATGTCGATTCCGCAGCAGCCGAACATCCGCCTGGTCAACGCCGCCGATTACCGTGATACTTACGCCAATTCAATACAAATCCGCGTGAGCGTGTGGGACTTTTTGCTGGTTTTTGGCCGCTTGCAACCTGTGACTGCGCAGGAAGTTGAAGTCCAGAACTTTCAGGGCATCTACCTGAGCCCGCAACAAGCCAAAGCTTTGTTAACCATTCTGGAGCAAAACGTCCGCCAGTATGAAGGCACCTTTGGCGAAATCAAGCTCGATCCTAATATCACGGCGCAGCAAAGCCAAATTAACTAGATCGCGATTACCGTGCAAAAAGCTTAACCATTGATCACAGCACAAACTAAAGAACAGCCGGAGTTCTCGTTCAGGCGGCTTTACCCGCTGATCTTTGTCATCATCTTTTTGTTGCACGCGCCGCTGCTGCGCCTTCCCTTTTTCTGGGATGAAGCGGGCTTCTACGTTCCTGCCGCATACGATCTCGCGCACTCTCACTCGCTGATCGCCAAGACCACACTTGATACTGGCCATCCTCCGCTTTCTGCCGCTTACCTGGCATTGTGGTTCACCATCAGCGGATGGAAGCCAGCCGTGGCGCGCGTGGCCATGTTGCTTTTGGCGGCCTTCGCGCTGACCAATGTCTTTCTTCTGGCACGAAGACTGGCAGGTACAGCTGTTGCAGTTGCTACGACCGTTGCCACCGCTGTTTACCCAGTCTTTTTTGTCCAGAGCTCTTTGGCGCAGGCCGATCTTACGGCTGCTGCGTTTACCCTTTGGGGAATCCGTCTTTATATCGAAGGCAGGATATGGCCCAGCCAGCTTGCCTTTTGCCTGGCTGTTCTGAGCAAAGAGACTGCTGTGATCACGCCGCTGGCCTTTGCGCTCTGGGAACTCTTGCCGCATCGCAATAACACTGAACGAAGCCTCTTCCAGCGCGCTGCAATTTCGCTCATTCCAGTCCTTCCCTTGCTGGTTTGGCTGGTTTATCACCATCATGTCACTGGAAGATTTTTTGGCAACGCCGATTTTTATCAGTACAACGTGACCCAGGCGTTGAACCCGCTGCGATTTCTTCTCGCTCTGCTGCAGCGAGTCTGGCATCTCTTTGGGACCATGAACATGCTGGCGCTCACCGGGGCTACGCTCGTCGCAATGTTCTTTCCTCCGGTCATCGATTCCACCGGCGAACGCCCGCGCATTGCCATTCCTGTACAACTCCAGTTCGGCCTAATCATGCTGGTGCATCTGCTCGCGTTTTCGTTGCTCGGAGGCGCGCTGCTCACGCGTTATCTGTTGCCTGTTTACCCGCTCGTAATCATGATCGGTATGTCAACGTTGCACCGTCGCATCACCCGATGGGAATGGCCCGCAGCTTTGATGGTGATCGTCTTCGTGCTGGGACTCTTCTTTGATCCGCCTTACCGCTTTGCCCCCGAAGACAACCTCACTTACAAAGATTTCGTTGATCTGCACTTCAAAGCTGCAAAGTTCCTTGAGCAGCACGAGCAGAATGCCACAATCCTTACTGCATGGCCCGCGACCGATGAACTCACTCGTCCCTATCTTGGCTACGTGAAGCAATCATTTCCGTTTGTTCAGGTGCAGGATTTCACAGTTGAAGAAATGATCAAAGCACGGCAGATGCGCTTACAGTATCAAGTCGCCTATCTATTCTCGACCAAGGTCGATGTGCCGCCACTGATTCATTCCGAACGCTGGGAAAAACTTAACCGGCGATTCTTTGGTTCCCACGTGGACGTCTCTCCGGACCTGGCAGCGGAATTCCTCCATGGAAAAATCGTTTTCCTGGCCAGAAGCAAAGCCGAATGGGTTGCGATTTTGGAAATGGAGCAGCCATCTTCGATGGCATCGGCTTCATCTGGGCTCGTGCAAAAGTAAAAATTGCCCTGACCAAGTTGCTCATTCAATCGAAAGAGCACAGCGTCAATCCCGCTGTGCTCCGAACCGACGTGCAGCCTGCCGGAAAACAGGCCGCTCGTCGTTATGAAAGTATTTTTGTCAGCACAGAGTGCACGTTTGCGTTATACCAAAAATAAGCAAACACCAGACCCGCCGACTCAACCGCCCGAAACCGCCACTGCCGTTTCATGACCCTTTACCTCTCCCTGTTTCCTTAGCCTCTGGCCTCAACTTCTACACGCGCATGGGCAAAAGGCTGTTTCTCAATGGGGGAGAGAACACGCATCTTCTTCCAGTCGTAAGCAAATTCGGTACCACAGTCGAGACAAACCACGTAGGTTCCCGTTTGCGTGGCAGCCTCGCAGCGGCGCTGTCCTGGCTTGCTGGTCTGGGGAAAGCTAATTCGTTTGTGCCAGCATCCGAACAAAGCGTCAAAGATCTTCACAATCTCCTCCTGGCTGTTGCATCAAACAGCCTCACACTTCAGAACTACCTGGTTGGTTCAAGAATGATCAGGCTATCGGCCAGATACTTCCGTTACTGTAAGTAGTGGTTTCTGCCCTGATTTCGTTTCACTTGATTTCCACGTCCCTGATGACACAAATTGTCACTGTTTTTGTTGCGACATCGCTTTCAATACGTTGAACGCAGGTATTCTGGATTTGTTGCATTAAGTTTCGTTGTCGCTGCCGATACATAAGCTTGGCGATCTTAGGAATCAATGCGTTAGAACGCTGCAAGAATTCCGATCGGGCACCCCAGCATCGCTACAAGGCATTTCGACCTCAAATCCGGCAGATTGATAAAATTATCTTGCCCATGGAACCCATTGATCCCAATGCTGTAGGACAACGCTCTAAAGACCGCACCCGCCCATGGACTTGGTCCATTGCCGTCTATTCCGGCGAATCACCATTGCATATGGCCGCGGCTTCCGGCGCTTCCAACCCAGTCATTTCCGCCGCAACTGTCACAGACGTGCCCGCGCGCTTTGTCGCCGATCCCTTCATGGTTAATGTTGACGGGCTTTGGCACATGTTTTTCGAGGTCTTGAATAATCAATCCAACAAAGGCGATATTGGCCACGCCACCAGCCGCGACGGTCTCAACTGGCGTTACGAAAAAATCGTCCTGCAGGAGCCGTTTCATCTTTCGTACCCATACATGTTCCAATGGAACAACGACTTCTATATGACTCCGGAAACTCTTAGTGCCAATGCCGTGCGGCTTTACCGCGCCACGTCGTTCCCCGATCGATGGACCCTCGTTAAAGACCTGATTCCCGGCCCACACGCTGATCCTTCAATCTTCCAGCACGGTGGAAAATGGTGGCTCTTTACCTGTCCTACGCCACACAAACATGACACGCTGGCTCTTTACTCAGCCGACGATCCTGCTTCCACATGGACTGAGCATCCTTCCAGCCCTATCATCTCTGGCAACAAAAGTATCGCCCGGCCCGGCGGCCGTGTGCTCAACTATGACGGTCGCCTCCTTCGCTTCACCCAGGATTGCTATCCCACATACGGAAAACAGGTCAGAGCTTTTGAAATCACCGAACTCACCGCGACAACTTACAAAGAGCATGAGGTGAAAGAGTCGCCTATCTTGGTCCCTGACGGCAGTTCATGGAACGCTTCGGGCATGCACCACATTGATGCGCATCGCGTTGGTGAATCATGGCTGGCCTGCGTTGATGGCCTTGTAGATTTCTAACGTCGCCAAACCATCACTCAGGCTTCACTGTTTGCTGCATTCTGGTTGAAAAGAATGGGACGCCAGATCAACGCACACAATCTCAGCTTTAAACGATCCCACACGGCGGTTCGCGCCAAACGTTATTCCGGGTAGAAGGCCTGTTCTGAAATCGCGCATCTGCTCCAATGTCAAAATCAGTTTCTCGCGAGTTACATTCTTGCCCGCGCGTGCCAGTGCTTCCACCAGGATCTTCGCGGCGCAATAGGCTGAAATCTGTACCAACCTGTGATCGCTCGCAAGGTTGTGGCTGCTGAGAAAGTAGTCAAACTCATCCACCGCCCCCACTTCGGGTTGCAGTTGCGGATAGGCGGCAAAAATTCTGCCCTGAAAACGCGCCGGAGCACCCAGTATGCTGTCGTCCAGCAATGGTCCCAGTACAAAAACTCTGGGGGCCCATTCAGCTTTGTCGGCAGCCTGTATCCACGGCGCAAGCTGCTCTCCATCCCCAATAAAAAAGACGCGCTCAATTCCCTGGCTGTGGAGATCGCGGACAATTTCTGCGCCCTTCGCCGCTGAAAACATAAACTCCTGCGGCTTCTCGATGTTCAACTCTTTCCATGTTGCTTGCATGGCTGCAGCCACGTCCGTCTGCAGTTTGTTATCGGCGACTACCACCGCTGTCTTTTCGATGGGTAATTTTTCCCGCGTCGCAGCAAAGCGGACCAACTCCTGCTCCAGTTGCTGAAAGCCGGGAAGAAGATAAAACACTTCGCGATTTGCATGTTCGCTGGGCACGGAAAGCGCCAGCAGCCCAACCAGCGGCATCTTGCTCGCTTCTGCCACTGAAGCCAGCTTTTGCTCCGCTTCAGGAACAAACGGAGCCACCATGGCAAATACAGGAGTGGCGGCTAGGCGCTTGGCATTCTTCAGCGTAGCCGCGCTGTTGTCTCCCGATTCAGCAAAGCGAAGCACAATCCGCCGCCCGTAAATTCCGCCGCGCTGATTCAGGTCGCCAAAGTAGGCGGTCAAGAGCGCTTTTATCGCGTTGCCCGTTTCTGCATTGTCACCCGTTAAGGGGGCCAGGCTGCCGATTGTAATGCTGTTAGCAGTAACTCCTGGCTGCGGTGTGTTGGGTTGCTTTGACTGCACAGCATGGACGCGCATGTCTGCTGCGTCTGCATTGCAGCACAGGATCAAGCTTAGTAATGCCGCCAACAATTTCATTGTCCAGTGCAATGGCAAAACCTTTTTTGAAATCTGGTGACCCTGGCAGGAGTCGAACCTGCGACCTGCGGTTTAGGAAATTGCACCAAGCAATTATTGCTATTTGTTTTCAATTGTTTACACAGGTGTGTTTTGTGCACAATTGTGGCAAATTGGTACTATTTCCGGCTAATCTGTGCACAAGCATGTGCACAAGATTGTTCGCCATTGGCGCATGGTTTTCCGCACAGCCTGCCAGCGTGCTAATCTGATTGTAACAAGCAACCGGGGGCCGTAGCTCAGTTGGATAGAGCAAGAGTTTCCTAAACTCTAGGTCGGCGGTTCGACTCCGCCCGGCCCCTCCATTTCCCACGACCAAATGAAAAGGAAAGGGTATTTCTTTTGACGCCTCGAAGAAGCCAGCCGCCACCAACGCCACCCAGTTTACCTACGGAAAAAGCGCACCCAGTGTTACTGAAGCAGTTGGAATCACTGCGGCAATTGAAAGCTCTCGGCTACCAACAAGGACAGCTCAAAGAGCAAGAATGGGTTAATTTCACGGGAAACATAATTTTAAAAGCCTTTGGCAGCGATAGCCCGAACGTAATGCAGTTTGCATCAGCCGGATCAGCGGGCGAATATTACGTCAGGCCATTTGATGCCAGCGAAGACCCTTGGCTCACCCAAAGCAACTTTGAAGCGCGGATTCACGCATATGAGGGAG